>NZ_JWMC01000102.1:0-168914 GCF_000812405.1 Pseudomonas sp. PI1 | reverse complement strand
TGTTACTTGTGATGCTGATAATCTTGCGATCACCAGTCTTAACTCACAAGCACCCACACGAATTGCTTGATTCAACTTGTTAAAGAGCAGTTGGCTGATTCTTTCGTCTCAACCGAGGCCGCGCATTCTACGCCAACCTCTTATTTCGTCAAGCGTTATTTTCAGAATTTTTCGTTCCTACTCAACCGCTTGCGCTTTCGATCGGCCGGAGCTTCTCGTCAGCGGGAGGCGCATTCTACAGCGATCAAACTCGCTGTCAAGCACCTCGGCGATCTCCCCTTTGGCTCGCTGCCGGAGCAGCTGTCGAACCCAAAGGCGGCAAGTGAATCACCCGCCTGACCACCACCCCAACTTCCAACATGCTTAAGTGCTTGATTTTCAAGCTCTTTCAGCGTTTCGTCGCTGGGAGTGGTGCGCATTATATGGAGTTAAAACCCCCCGTCAACACTTTTCTGAAAGTTTTCACTCGGCCAGCAAAGTGACCTTCGCGAACGCCTTCTTGCCGGCCTGCACTACATGAGTAGCACCGACCTTGAAGACGAAGCTGCGACCCACGGCATGACCGTCGACGCGCACGCCCCCGGCACCCAGCAGGTCGCGAGCCACGGCGGAGTTCTTCACCAGGCCGGCGCGGTTCAGCACGGCGCCGATGGGCAGGTCCTCGGTGGCGGCCACTTCCACTTCCGGGATGTCTTCCGGCAGTTCGCCTTCCTTCAGGCGATTGCCTGCGGACTTGTGGGCATTGGCAGCGGCTTCTTCGCCATGGAAGCGGGCGACGATCTCTTCCGCCAGTTTGATCTTGACGTCGCGCGGGTTGGCACCGGCCTCGACATCCTTGCGCAGGGCATTGATCTCGTCCATCGAGCGGAAGCTGAGCAACTCGAAGTAACGCCACATCAGAGTGTCCGGAATGGAAACGAGCTTGCTGTACATGACGCCCGGCGCTTCCTGGATACCAATGTAGTTGCCCAGGGACTTGGACATCTTCTTCACGCCGTCCAGACCTTCCAGCAGCGGCATGGTCAGGATGCACTGCGGCTCCTGGTCGTAGGCGCGCTGCAGCTCGCGCCCCATGAGCAGGTTGAACTTCTGGTCGGTGCCGCCCAGTTCCACGTCGGCGCGCAGCGCCACCGAGTCGTAGCCCTGCACCAGCGGATAGAGGAACTCGTGGATGGCGATGGACTGGTTGCTGGCATAGCGTTTGCTGAAGTCATCGCGCTCGAGCATGCGGGCGACGGTGTACTGGGAGGCGAGACGAATGAAATCGGCCGGAGTCAGCTTGTCCATCCAGGTGGAGTTGAATGCCACCTCGGTCTTGGCCGGGTCGAGGATCTTGAAGACCTGGGACTTGTACGTCTCGGCGTTCTCCAGCACCTGCTCGCGGGTCAGCGGCGGACGGGTGGCGCTCTTGCCGCTGGGGTCGCCGATCATCCCGGTGAAGTCTCCGATGAGGAAGATCACCTGATGGCCGAGGTCCTGGAACTGGCGCAGCTTATTAATGAGGACGGTATGCCCGAGGTGCAGGTCCGGCGCGGTCGGGTCGAAGCCCGCCTTGATCCGCAGTGGCTGGCCACGCTTGAGCTTTTCGACCAGCTCGGCTTCCACCAGGAGTTCATCCGCACCACGCTTGATCAGCGCCAGCTGCTCTTCGACCGACTTCATCACAGTTCCCGTTCCGTTTTTCCGGCAATCAAAAGGGAACCAACCATACAAGATCGGACACTAAAAACAAGTTTTGCCCGGCGTACGGGGAAATGGCGTCAAACCCTGGGCGATAGACTTGCTTCGAGGGGAATTTGGTTATATTTTAGGCAGTTATTTCACATTCCAAAAACACCACTCATGCCATGACGCAATCGAATCAGAAAGCGCCCTACTATCCGAAGAGCCATCTGCTGGCCGCAAGCGGTGTAGCAGCGCTCCTCAGCCTGGCTCTGCTGGTGTTCCCCTCGAGTGAAGTCGAGGCGAAGAAGACCACGCTCAATCTGGAGCTGGACGGCGGTTCCGACCGCATCATTCAGGAAAAGGACGACCTGCGAAGCCCGCAGGTCACCGAGAACAGCGATTCTCCCTTCGCACGGATCGAAGGGCAGAACGACGACAACCGCGCCGGAAAAGACGCGGAAGAAGAAAAGAAAGCACTCAAGGCCTCCAACGATACCCAGCCCGCCACTCCCGCCGAACCGGCCTGGAAGCGCGTGACCGTGGGCAAGGGCGACACCCTTTCCACCGTCTTCGCCAAGGCTGGCCTGCCGGCCGGCCTGGTGCACGACGTGCTGGCCAGCGGCAAGGACGCCAAGCAGTTCACCCGCCTGGACGTCGGCCACGAAGTCGAGTTCCTGATCAGCCCGCAAGGCGAGCTGCAGAGCCTGCGCATCAAGCAGAGCGACCTGGAGACCATCAGCCTGAACAAGTCCGCCAAGGGCTATGCGTTCAAGCGCGACCTGGTCAAGCCGGACGTGCACACCGCCTACGCCCATGGCCGCATCGACAGCTCGCTGTTCACCGCGGGCAAGGAAGCCGGCCTGTCCCATGACCTGATCATGGCCCTGGCGAACATCTTCGGCTACGACATCGACTTCGCCCTCGACCTGCGCGAAGGCGACCAGTTCGACGTGATCTACGAGAAGAAGGTGGTCAACGGCCGCCA
This sequence comes from Pseudomonas sp. PI1, assembly GCF_000812405.1. Taxonomy (NCBI): domain Bacteria; kingdom Pseudomonadati; phylum Pseudomonadota; class Gammaproteobacteria; order Pseudomonadales; family Pseudomonadaceae; genus Pseudomonas; species Pseudomonas sp. PI1. Next base: position 166,264 of record NZ_JWMC01000102.1, on the reverse strand, counting down.
GGTGGACACTGGCAACATCCTCGCCGCGCGCTTCATCAACCGCGGCAAGGAATACACCGCGGTGCGCTTCACCAACAAGGCCGGCAACACCAGCTACTACCGTGCCGACGGCACCAGCATGCGCAAGGCGTTCATCCGCACCCCGGTGGACTTCGCCCGCATCAGCTCGCGCTTCTCCATGGGCCGTCTGCACCCGATCCTGAACAAGATCCGCGCGCACAAGGGCGTCGACTACGCCGCGCCCATCGGCACGCCGATCAAGGCCACCGGCGACGGCAAGGTGATCGAGGCCGGGCGCAAGGGCGGCTACGGCAACGCGGTGGTCATCCAGCACGGCTCGACCTACCAGACCGTCTACGGCCACATGAGCCGATTCGCCAAGGGCATCCGCAGCGGCGTCGCGGTCAAGCAGGGGCAGATCATCGGCTACGTCGGCATGACCGGCCTGGCCACCGGCCCGCACCTGCACTACGAGTTCCATATCAACGGCAAGTACGTCGACCCGCTGAGCGCCAAGCTGCCGATGGCCGACCCGCTGGCCGGCCCGGACCGCAAGCGCTTCCTGGCCCAGACCCAGCCGCTGATGGCGCGCATGGACCAGGAGAAGCCCACCTCCCTGGCCATGAACAAGCAGCAAGAGCAGCAGCGCTGAACCATGGCGCTCTACCTGGGGGTGATGTCCGGCACCAGCCTCGATGGCCTGGACATCGCCCTGGTCGAGCAGGGTGAAGACTCCACTACCCTGCTCGCCTCCCACTACCTGCCCATGCCCGCGGACCTGCGCGCCGAACTCCTGGCCCTGTGCGCCAGCGGCCCCGACGAGATCGCCCGCGGCGCCTGCGCCGAGAATGCCTGGGTGCGGCTCGCAGCCCAGGGCATCCTGGAACTGCTGCAGCGCCAGCAACTGCCGCCGCAAGCCATCCGCGCCATCGGCAGCCACGGCCAGACCGTGCGCCACGAGCCGCAGCGCGGCTTCACCGTGCAGATCGACAATCCCGCCCTGCTCGCCGAGCTGACCGGCATCGACGTGGTGGCCGACTTCCGCCGCCGTGACCTGGCTGCCGGCGGCCAGGGCGCGCCGCTGGTCCCGGCCTTCCACCAGGCGCTGTTCGGCAACGAGAAGCAGCGGGCCGTCCTCAACGTCGGCGGCTTCAGCAACGTCTCGCTGCTCGCCCCGGGCGAGCCGGTACGCGGCTTCGACTGCGGCCCGGGCAACGTGCTGCTGGACAGCTGGATCCACGACCAGCGCGGCGAATCCTATGACCGCGACGGCGCCTGGGCGGCCAGCGGCCAGGTGAACGACGCACTGCTGCAGCGCTTCCTCGCCGATGACTTCTTCGCCACCCGCGGGCCGAAGAGCACCGGGCGCGAGCGTTTCAACCTGCCCTGGCTGAAGGCGCAGTTGGCCGAAGGCCCCGCCCTGCCCGCCGAGGATGTGCAGGCCACCCTGCTGGAGCTCAGCGCCCGCAGCATCGCCGACTCCCTGCTGCATGCGCAGCCGGGTTGCGAAGAGGTGCTGGTATGTGGCGGCGGCGCCTTCAATGGCGCATTCATGGCGCGCCTGGCGGCGCACCTGCCCAAGGCAAAGGTGGCCAGTACCGCGGAATACGGCGTGGCGCCGGAATGGATGGAGGCCATGGCCTTCGCCTGGCTGGCGCACCGTTTCCTCCAGCGCCTGCCCGGCAACCGCCCGGAAGTCACAGGCGCGGCCGGGCCACGGATACTCGGCGCCCTCTACCCCGCCTGATACAAACGAAAACGCCGCGCAGATGCGCGGCGTTTCGTCATTACGGCCGACTCAGATCGAGAACGACTGTCCGCACCCGCAGGTGGTGGCGGCATTCGGGTTCTTGATCACGAAGCGCGAACCTTCCAGGCCTTCCTGGTAGTCCACCTCGGCGCCGGCGAGGTACTGGAAGCTCATCGGGTCGACCACCAGGCTGACGCCATCGCGTTCCACCACGGTGTCGTCGTCCGCGGTGTCCTCGTCGAAGGTGAAGCCGTACTGGAAGCCCGAGCAGCCGCCGCCGGTGACGAAGACGCGCAGTTTCAGACGCGGATTGCCTTCTTCGTCGATCAGCGTCTTCACCTTGTGCGCGGCCCCGTTGGAGAAGATCAGCGGGGTGGGGGTGAAGGTCTCGATGGTCATGTCAGATGTCTCCCGGCCGAAGCCGTACGTTACAACATTGCGGGCTATTATCCGCTTACCCGAGAAAAATGGTCAACTAAGCCAGGTCAATCCTTCGTCGAACATCCTTCGGGACGGGCTCCCGCAGTGGGAGCCCGGGGCCCGCCTCAGGGCAGCAGGGCCACGTTGGACAGGCCCAGGCGCTCGTCCAGGCCGAAGAGGATGTTCATGTTCTGGATCGCCTGGCCGGACGCGCCCTTGACCAGGTTGTCGATCACCGACAGCACCACCACCAGGTCGCCGCCCTGCGGACGGTGCACGGCAATGCGGCAGACGTTGGCGCCGCGCACGCTGCGGGTCTCCGGGTGGCTGCCGGCCGGCATCACGTCGACGAAGGGTTCATTGGCGTAGCGCTCCTCGAACAGCTTCTGCAGGTCCACGCCGCGATCGGCCACCTGGGCGTAGAGGGTGGCGTGGATGCCGCGGATCATCGGCGTCAGGTGCGGGACGAAGGTCAGGCCGACATCGCCCTTGGCGGCGCGGCGCAGGCCCTGGCTGATTTCCGGCAGGTGGCGGTGGCCCTTGACCGAGTAGGCCATCATGCTCTCGCCGGCCTCGCAGAACAGCGAACCGACCTTGGCGCCGCGACCGGCGCCGCTGACGCCGGATTTGCAGTCGGCGATCAGCCGCGAGGTATCGGCCAGGCCGGCTTCCAGCAGCGGGATGAAGCCCAGCTGGGTGGCGGTCGGGTAGCAGCCGGGCACGGCGATCAGGCGCGCCGATTTGATGGCCTCGCGGTTCACTTCCGGCAGGCCGTAGACGGCCTCAGGCAGCAGCTGCGGCGCGCCGTGGGGCTGGCCGTACCACTTGGCCCACTCATCGGCATCCTGCAGGCGGAAGTCGGCGGACAGGTCGATGACGCGGGTGCCAGTGGCCAGCAGCTCGCCGGCCAGGGCATGGGCCACGCCGTGCGGGGTGGCGAAGAACACCACGTCGCAGGCGCCCAGGCGCTGCACGTCCGGCACGCTGAAGGACAGGTAGTCGTAGTGGCCTCGCAGGTTCGGGTACATGTCGGCGACCTTCACACCCTCCTCGGAGCGCGAGGTGATCACCTCGACGCGCGCCTCCGGATGCTGGGCCAGCAGGCGCAGCAGCTCCACACCCGTGTAACCCGTACCACCTACGATACCGACCTTGATCATCTGTCCGTCACTCCGCCAATAAGGGGCTCACTCAGAACCGCCAATGATAAGAGCGCGGGCCCCGCATGAACAGGCCGAAGCGCCGCGGGCGACGAGTCGCCGGCAGGGGCGTGCGACTTCGCGGGGATGACGCTGGCACGGGGCTGCCACTACTATCAGCGCAACCGTGACCCGAGGAGCTATCGATGCTGTATCTGTGGATAAAGGCCCTGCACATAGTCGCAGTGGTCTGCTGGTTCGCCGGCCTGTTCTACCTGCCGCGCCTGTTCGTCTACCACGCCATGAGCGAGGACGCCGCCAGCCGCGAGCGCTTCCAGGTGATGGAGCGCAAGCTCTACCGCGGCATCATGGGCCCGTCGATGATCCTCACCATCCTGCTCGGCGCCTGGATGCTCTACCTGACCCCGGGCTGGCTGAGCCAGGGCTGGCTGCACGCCAAGCTGACCCTGGTGGTCCTGCTGATCGGCTACCACCACGCCTGCGGCGCCATGCTCAAGCGCTTCGCCCGTGGCGAGAACCGCCGCAGCCACGTGTTCTTCCGCTGGTTCAACGAAGTCCCTGTGCTTTTCCTGCTGGCCATCGTCATTCTGGTCGTGGTCAAACCTTTCTGAATCCTGCCCGGAGCCTCCCATGTCCCTGCCCGCCCTGCTCGACCGCCGTCTGCGCCTGCCCCTGGTGGCGGCGCCCATGTTCCTGGTGTCCAACCCGCAACTGGTGCTGGCCTGCTGCCACAGCGGCATCGTCGGCAGCTTCCCGGCGCTGAACCAGCGCGAGAGCAGCGGCTTCAAGGCCTGGCTGGAAGAGATCGAGGCCGGCCTGGCCAACGCCCCGCAAGCGGCGCCCTATGCGGTGAACCTCATCGTCCACCACAGCAACCCACGCCTGCAGGCGGACCTTGCGCTGTGCGTGGAGCACCGCGTGCCCATCGTCATCACCAGCCTGGGGGCGGTGCGCGAAGTGGTCGATGCGGTGCACAGCTATGGCGGTCTGGTGTTCCATGATGTGACCACCCGCCGCCATGCGGAGAAGGCCGCCGAAGCCGGGGTCGACGGGCTCATCGCGGTGGCCGCAGGCGCCGGCGGCCATGCCGGCACCTGGAGCCCCTTCGCGCTGGTCGCGGAGATCCGCCAGTTCTTCGACAAGACGCTGCTGCTGGCGGGCTGCATCAACCGCGGGCACGAGATCCTGGCGGCGCAGATCCTCGGCGCCGACCTCGCCTACCTCGGCACGCGCTTCATCGCCACCCGCGAGAGCAACGCCTCCACCGCCTACAAGAAGATGCTGCTGGAAGCCCGCGCCGCCGACATCATCCACACCCCCGCGGTCTCCGGCGTGCCGGCCAGCTTCATGCGCCAGAGCCTGGAGGCCGCCGGCTTCGACATGGCGCGCCTGAACGAGAAGGGCGAGCTCAACTACGGCGAGAAACTCAAGCCGGTCAACGACGAGGCCAAGGCCTGGAAGACCGTCTGGTCCGCCGGCCAAGGCGTGGGCAACATCAGCGACCTGCCGTCGGTGGACGAGTTGGTGGCGCGCCTGGACCGGGAATACCGCGACGCCCTCCAGCGCGGCGGCGCCCTGCCCGGCCTGCTGCGTCCCTGAACGGGGCTCGCAAATCCGCGCATGCTGGCTTGTTGCCCTCTGGGCCTGCGATTAGGCTGTAGCCAGAAGCTGCAGCCCAATCAACCGACAAGGATGCCCCTCGATGGATGAACCACGCTACAAGATCGTGTTCGACGGCACGCTGATGCCGCAGACGCCGCTGGAAACCGCCAAGGAGAACCTCGCCCGCCTGTTCAAGAGCGACCTGGCGCGCATCGAGGCACTGTTCAGCGGGCAACTGGTCGTGCTCAAGCGCGACCTTTCCGAGGGCGAGGCCGACAAGTACCTGCAGGCCCTGCACAACGCCGGCGCCCAGGCGCGCAAGGAATCCGACCTGGTATCCAGCCTGTCGCTGGTGGAGACCGAGGATCACCCCGGCGCCGAGCCCCAAGCCGCGGAACAGGCGGCCAGCGCCGAGCGGATGACCTGCCCGAAGTGCGGGCACGAGCAGGCCAAGGCCAGCGAGTGCAGCGCCTGCGGCATCATCATCGACAAGTACCTGGCGCGCCAGGCCGAGCTGTCCGCGAGCCAGCCCATCGCCGCGGCGCCGGCCGCCACTGCCAGCTCCAGTTCCAGTTCCAGTTCCAGCAATGCTGCCCAATCGCCCTACGCCACCCCGCAGGCACCGGTCGGCGAGGCGCTGCCGGAATACGGCGAGCTGCAGTACTTCACCGTCCAGGGGCGCATCGGCCGCGTCCGCTACCTGGGCTGGAGCATGGGCATGATCCTCGCCATGATCCCGCTGTTCATCCTCTTCGCCGCCCTCACTGCGGCCTCCCAGACGCTGGGCGCCCTGGTGCTGATCGCCGCCTGCGTCGGCATGGTCGTGGTCAGCATCTTCTTCGGCGTCCAGCGCCTGCACGACATCGGCTGGTCCGGCTGGCTGTGGCTGCTCAACTTCGTGCCCGTGGTGGGCAGCGTCATGGCCCTGCTGATGCTGCTGGTGCCGGGCAGCGTCGGCGCCAACCGCTACGGCCCGCCGCCGCCGCCGAACAGCCGCGGCGTGACAGGCCTGGCCTGGGCGTCGATCCTGGTGCCCGTCGTCGGCATCCTCGCCGCGATCGCCATCCCGGCCTACCAGGGTTACCTCACCCGCGCCCAGGAGGCGGCCTACAGCCAGGACCAGAGCTACGACCCGGCCGCGACCGCCGAGCCCCAGGCCTACGACGACGAGGACGCGGCCGCCGTCGAAACCGACGAGCCCTCGGAGCAATAGCCCACGGCAATGGGGCGCGCTAGAATCCGCGCCCCATTCCGGAGACCCATCGATGCCTCGCTATGCCCTGATCACCGGCGCCTCCAGCGGTATCGGCCTCGCCCTGGCCGAGGCCCTGGCGCGCCGCGGCCAGGCCCTGATCCTGGTGGCGCGCCAGCGCGATGCCCTGGAAAGCATCGCCTATGAGCTGGCCCAGCGTTTCGGCGTGGATGTGCTGTTCCGTATCTGCGACCTGTCCGAGCCGCTGCAGCTCTCCGGGCTGCTGCATGAGCTGGAGCAGTCCGGCCGGCAGATCGAGCTGCTAGTGAACAATGCCGGCTTCGGCAGCGGCGGCGCCTTCGTCGAGCAGGACTGGTCCCGCGAGCAGGAGATGATCGAGCTCAACGTCCTCGCCCTGGCGCGCCTGTGCCACGCCATCGGCGGGCAGATGGCGCGCAGCGGCGGCGGGCAGATTCTCAACGTGGCGTCGGTGGTCGGCTTCATGCCCGGCCCCTGGATGAGCAACTACTACGCCAGCAAGGCCTACGTCCTGCACCTGTCCGAGGCCCTGCGCAGCGAACTCAAGCGCCACGGCGTCAAGGTCTCGGTGCTGTGCCCGGGGCCGACGCGCACGGCCTTCTTCCGCAATGCCAGCGTAGAGGCCGCCCGCCTGGATGGCAGCAAGCTGATGATGAGCCCCGAGGAAGTGGCGCTGATCACGGTAAAGGCCCTGCGGCGCAACAAGGCCATCATCATCCCCGGCTGGCGCAACCGCCTGATGGCCTGGAGCCCGCGCCTGGCGCCGCGCTGGCTGGTGCGCTGGATCGCCGGGCGGGCCAACCGCTCGGTGCTGCCCAACCCGTAGCTCCAGCGCGCCAGGCTGTGTTCCCCGGCCGCGGCCGGCTAAACTGCGGACCATCGCCCCCTACCGGAGGACATTCCCATGGACTGCCTGTTCTGCAAGATCGCCGCGGGGGAAATCCCGGCGCGCAAGCTCTACGAAGACGACCAGGTCATCGCCTTCCACGATATCGGCCCGCAGGCGCCGGTGCATTTCCTGGTGGTGCCGAAGCGCCACATCGCCACCCTCAACGACCTGGAGGAAGCCGACAAGCCGCTGGCCGGGCACATCCTCCTCACCGCTCAGCGCCTGGCCGCCGAGCAGGGCTGCGCGGAAGGCTTCCGGGTGGTGATGAACTGCAACGACCTGGGCGGCCAGACCGTGCACCACATCCACATGCACGTCCTCGGCCAGCGCCAGATGCACTGGCCGCCGGGCTGAGCCGCCAAGCGCAGGGCGGCCACGCAGCCGCCCCACCGCAAGACCTGTCATCGGCAATCCGTTAAACTGGCCGCTGTTTTCCCTTTCGGAGGTGCGCCATGTCCGCCGACCGTCACTACTCCCCCGCCGACCGTTTCCTGCTGCAGGCCGATGCCGCGCTGCGCACCCTGCTGCCCTTCAGCGGTCACCCGGCACGTCCGTCGCCGGCCATCGTGCAGCCCGACGCCGAGCTCGACGAGGCCGACAGCCGCCACATCGCCGGGCTGATGCGCATCAACCACACCGGCGAGGTCTGCGCCCAGGCGCTGTACCAGGGCCAGGCGCTGACGGCCAAGCTGCCGCACGTGCGCAAGGCCATGGAAGAAGCCGCCGACGAGGAGGTCGACCACCTGGCCTGGTGCGAACAGCGCATCCGCGAACTGGGCAGCCGCCCAAGCCTGCTCAACCCGCTGTTCTATGGCCTGTCCTTCGGCGTCGGCGCGGCGGCGGGGCTGATCAGCGACCGCATGAGCCTGGGCTTCGTCGCCGCCACCGAGGACCAGGTGTGCAAGCACCTCGACGAACACCTGGAACAACTGCCGGCCGAAGACCAGAAGAGCCGCGCCATCCTCGAACAGATGCGCATCGACGAGGAACAGCACGCCAGCAACGCCATCGAGGCCGGCGGCCTGCGCTTCCCGGCGCCGGTCAAGTTCGGCATGACGCTGCTGTCCAGGGTGATGACCAAGACCACCTACCGCATCTAGGCTTCAGGCTTCAGGCTTCAGGCTTCAGGCTTCAGGCTTCAGGCTTCAGGCTTCAGGCTTCAGGCTTCAGGCTTCAGGCGAACAGCATGACGCGCTCTTCGCTCTTGCCTACCGCCTACCGCCTACCGCCTACCGCCTAAAACCTGCAGCCATCTCAGTGCGGCATGTTGCGACCGTAGAAGATCTCCAGCATCTCGTGGCGGACGCGCTCTTCCACCTGCTTGCGCTGCTCCGGCGAGAGGTTGTTCGTGGCATCGCCGAACAGGTAGTTGTCCAGGTCGAACTGCTTGAGCAGCATCTTGGTGTGGAACAGGTTCTCCTGGTACACGTTCACGTCGGTCATCTGGTAGGCCTCGTACGTGTCATCGGAGAGGTAGTTCTGGATCGAGTTGATCTCGTGGTCGATGAAGTGCTTCTTGCCCTCCACGTCGCGGGTGAAGCCGCGCACGCGGTAGTCCACGGTGACGATGTCCGAGTCGAACTGGTGGATCAGGTAGTTGAGCGCCTTCAGCGGCGAGATCACCCCGCAGGTGGAGACGTCGATGTCCACCCGGAAGGTCGCGATGCCTTCCACCGGATGGATCTCCGGGTAGGTGTGCACGGTGATATGGCTCTTGTCCAGGTGCGCCAGGATGGTTTCCGGTAGCGGCCCGGGGGATTCCTCGATCTGGCTGTCGGTCGGGGTGACCGGCTGCTCGGAGATCAGGATGGTAACGCTGGCGCCTTGGGGGTCGTAGTCCTGACGGGCGATGTTCAGGATATTGGCGCCGATGATGTCGACAACATCGGTGAGGATCTGCGTCAGGCGCTCGGCATCGTACTCTTCGTCGATGTACTGCACGTACGCCTGCTGGTCTTCCGGCGTCTCGGCGTAGCAGATGTCATAGATGTTGAAGCTCAAGGTCTTCGTCAGGTTGTTGAACCCGTGGAGCTTGAGTTTGCTTTTCACCGTGGGGGAACTCTCTTCAATGCGGCTCTGCCGCGTGGTTGAGCATGCCCGTCAGATGCTTACGGCGCACCTGCGTAGGACGGTTTACACCTCTTCGCGTTGGCGATTGTGGTTGCTTGGTTTGGGGCCTGGCCCCGAAAAAAGGTGGCGCATTATGCAGAGGTCGGGCGACCTCTGCCAGCCTTTACGCCACCGCCATGACGATCCCGTGACGAGAGGATGTCAGCCGAGCTCGACGATCTCGTAGTCGTGGGTGATCTCCACGCCCGCGCGGCCGAGCATGATCGAGGCCGAGCAGTACTTCTCCGCCGACAGCTCGACGGCGCGCTTGACCTGGGCTTCCTTCAGGCCGCGGCCCTTGACCACGAAGTGCACGTGGATCCTGGTGAACACCTTCGGGTCCTCGCCGGCGCGATCGGCCTCGAGGAAGGCCTCGCAGCTCTCCACCGGCTGGCGGCCCTTCTTCAGGATGCTGACCACGTCGAAGTTGGTGCAGCCGCCCAGGCCGAGCAGCAGCATCTCCATCGGGCGCACGCCCAGGTTGCGGCCACCGGCATCGGGCGGACCGTCCATCACCACCACATGACCGCTGCCGGATTCACCGAGGAACATGGCCTCGCCGGCCCACTGGATTCTCGCTTTCATGCACAGGCTTCCGCCGGAAAAAAGGGGGCGACAGCTTATCACAAGGCCTGGAATGCCCGGCGATGTTGACCAGGTCTCAATTCGAGCCCTGACACCTTAACGTTCTATTATGCTGGCGTCATTTTACTGGCACACTCACGAGGTTAAATTGACAGCCCGACCAGCTTTTGATTGTCGGCGCCAGAACGTCTGTTTAAGCTCTTGCCATCAAAAAAGACCGCCAGCCATCGAGCTGCGGCACCGATGCTCGGGGGAGAGCGTCGTAACGTCACGGTAAGCCAGCCAGGGACGACACATAACAACTCGACAAAAGCGCCTGTCGTGCACAGGGCCATTCTTATAATTTCGGGACTCGGGCATGGTAGCTATTACCCTTACACCCAAACACAAAAACCTCGACAAGTTGCTCGCACACTGTCACCGCCGCCGCTACACCCCAAAGAGCACCATCATCTACGCCGGGGATCGTTGCGAAAGCCTGTTCTTCATCATCAAGGGCTCGGTCACCGTCCTGATCGAGGACGACGATGGCCGGGAAATGATCATCGGCTACCTCAACAGCGGTGATTTCTTCGGCGAGATGGGGCTGTTCGAGAAGGACGGCAGCGCCGCCCAGGAACGCAGCGCCTGGGTTCGCGCCAAGGGTGAATGCGAGGTCGCAGAGATCAGCTACACCAAATTCCGCGAACTCTGCCTGCAGGACCCGGAGATCCTCATCACCCTTGGCAGCCAGATGGCCGAGCGCCTGCGCAAGACCACGCGCAAGGTCGGCGACCTGGCCTTCCTCGACGTCACCGGACGCGTCGCCCGCACCCTGCTGGACCTGTGCCAGCAGCCGGACGCCATGACCCACCCCGACGGCATGCAGATCAAGATCACCCGCCAGGAAATCGGCCGTATCGTCGGCTGCTCCCGGGAAATGGTCGGCCGCGTGCTGAAGAGCCTGGAAGAGCAGGGTCTGGTGCATGTGAAGGGCAAGACCATGGTGGTGTTCGGCACCCGCTGAACTCCGGCAGCAAGAGCGCCGCTTGCCTCCATGGGGGAACGGCGTTCTTCCAGCTGTGCCCGTGGTGCGGCTTCGCCTGCGGAGTGGGGCGCAGAACGTAGGGAGGCTCGGGCATAGGAGCAACTGTCTGCGCCGAGGCGTTTTTCGTAGGATGGGTTGAGCTTGCGAAACCCATGCGGTTGCGCTGATGGGTATCGCTTCGCTCAACGCCATCCTACGAAAAGCCATGCTCGCTCATGCGGTAGGAGCGGACTTTGTCCGCGATTGGACTCCTCGGCCACGCCGGACGGAACGCCGCCTCTCCCGTCAGGACGGGGCGCACATGGAGAGGGATCGGAGGCAAAGGCGAACACCTTTGCTGACCCCTCTACAACAATGCCAGCCTTCCTGATTGCGCCTCCCTACAAACTCAATCCGGATCGGCGCCCAGCACAGCACTACGGCGCTCGGGGAAGAACAGCCGCTTGAGCTCGACACCCGGATCATCGGCACGCATGAACGCCTCGCCGACCAGGAACGCATACACCTCGTTGACCTCCATCAGCTCGATGTCGGCACGGTTGAGGATGCCGCTCTCGGTCACCACCAGGCGATCGCGCGGAATCTCCGGCAGCAGGTCGAGGGTGGTGTCCAGGCTCACCTCGAAGGTGTGCAGGTTGCGGTTGTTGATGCCGATCAGCGGGGTGTCCAGGGTCTTCAGCGCACGCTCCAGCTCATCGCCGTCGTGTACCTCGACCAGTACGTCGAGGTGCTGTTCCTTGGCCACCGCGGCCAGTTCGGCCATGCGCGCGTCGTCCAGCGCGGAGACGATCAGCAGGATGCAGTCGGCGCCGATGGCGCGGGCCTCGACCACCTGGTAGGGGTCGATCATGAAATCCTTGCGGATCACCGGCAGCGCGCAGGCGGCGCGGGCTTCCTGCAGGTAGGCGTCGCTGCCCATGAAGTAGTCGATGTCGGTCAGCACCGACAGGCAGGTAGCCCCGCCTTCCTGGTAGCTGCGGGCGATGTCCGCGGGCGAGAAGTTCTCGCGCAGGATGCCCTTGCTCGGCGAGGCCTTCTTCACCTCGGCGATCACCGCCGGCTGCTTGCGCTGGACCTGCGCCAGCAGCGCCGCGGCGAAGCCGCGCGGCGCGTCGGCGGCGCGGGCGCGCTGCTCCAGCTCGGCGAAGGAGACGTGCGCGCGGCGCTCGGCGACTTCCTCGGCCTTGCGGGCCAGAATCTTCTGCAGAACCGTGGGCACAGTCACTGTGCATTCTCCTCTCGGTAAACGGCGGTAAAGGCGGCCAATTCGTCCATTTTTTCCCGGGCCAGGCCGGTGTGCAGGGCATCGTGGGCCAGGTGCATGCCCTCGTGCAGCGTGCTGGCGAGGTCGGCGGCGTAGAGCGCGGCGCCGGCGTTGAGCACGATCAGCTCGGCGGCCTTCTGCCCGGCCTCGGTCCTGCGCCGGCCGAGGGCGTCGCGGATCAGTTCCAGGGACTGCTGCGGGCTGTCGACGGTGAGGCCGATCAGCGTCTGGCTGCGGATGCCGAAGTCTTCCGGCTTCACTTCGTACTCGCGCACCTCGCCGTCCCTGAGCTCGGCGACGTGGGTGGCGGCGGCCAGGCTGAACTCGTCCAGGCCATCGCGCGAATGCACCACCAGCACGTGCTCGCTGCCCAGGCGCTTGAGCACCTCGGCCAGCGGCCGGCACAGGGCCTGGTTGAACACGCCGACCACCTGGTGGCGCACGCCCGCCGGGTTGGTCAGCGGGCCGAGCATGTTGAACAGGGTGCGCAGGCCCAGCTCACGCCGCGGGCCCGCGGCGTAGCGCATGGCCTTGTGGTGGACCTGGGCGAACATGAAACCCACGCCGACGCTCTCGATGCAGCGGGCCACCTGCTCGGACTTCAGGTCCAGGTAGATGCCGGCGGCTTCCAGCAGGTCGGCGCTGCCGCTCTTGCCGGACACGGCGCGGTTGCCGTGCTTGGCTACCTTGCCCCCGGCGGCGGCGACCACGAAAGCCGAGGCCGAGGACACGTTGAAGATGTTGGCGCCGTCGCCGCCGGTGCCGACCACGTCGACCACGCGGTCCAGGCTCTGCAGCTTCACGCCGTCGGCCAGCTCGCGCATCACCGAGACCGCGCCGACGATCTCGTCGATGGTCTCGCTCTTCATGCGCATGCCCATGAGGAAGGCGCCGATCTGCGCGTCGGTGCACTGGCCGGTCATGATCTCGCGCATGACCGCCTGCATTTCCTCGGTGGAAAGGTCGAGCTGGTTGACCACGCGGTCGAGGGCTTCCCTGATGTTCATGCGCGCACCCCGCCCTGCTGCTTGAGGAAGTTGGCCAGCATCTCGTGGCCCTGCTCGGAAAGTATGGACTCGGGGTGGAACTGCACACCCTCGACGTTCAGCGTCTTGTGGCGCAGGCCCATGATCTCGTCCACGGAGCCATCGTCATGGGCGGTCCAGGCGGTGATCTCCAGGCACTCGGGCAGGGTTTCGCGCTTGACCACCAGGGAGTGGTAGCGCGTCTGCGTCAACGGGTTGTTCAGGCCGGCGAACACGCCCTGGTCGGTGTGGAACACCGGGCTGGTCTTGCCGTGCATGACCTGGCGCGCGCGCACCACGTCGCCGCCGAAGGCCTGGCCGATGGACTGGTGCCCCAGGCACACGCCCAGCAGCGGCAGCTTGCCGGAGAAACGCCGGATCACCTCCAGCGACACACCCGCCTCGTTGGGGGTGCAGGGCCCGGGGGAGAGCACGATGCGCTCGGGGTTCAGCGCGGCGATCTCGTCGACGCTCAGCTCGTCGTTGCGAATGACGTGGATGTCGGCCTTCAACTCGGCGAAGTACTGCACCAGGTTGTAGGTGAAGGAGTCGTAGTTATCGATCATCAGCAGCATGTCTGCTCGGACCTCAATGATTGCACTGCTTTCGGTTCGCGTCGCCGGCGCACCCGGGGCGGCCTGGGCAGGACCTGGCCATTATGCCAGCGGATGGGGGGACGAACGCGGGGAAGGGACCGGCGCGAGGGCCGGGAAAGAAGGAATCAGGCGCGCCAGCGCCAGCGGGCGAATGCCTTGAGGAGGGAGATGAGGATGCTGTTGCGGTGAATCACGGTAGCGATCTCGCCAGATGATTGCCGAACAGTAGCCGATGGCCGCCCGGCAGCGCAAGCCGCACGGGCCCGCGCGGCGCCGGGAGCCGGCGGGCGGCTAGCGGCAGGCCTCCAGCGCAGCGCGCAGGCGGGCCTCGTAGCCCAGGTGCTGCTGGCGCTCGGCGAGCAGTGCGCGGACCTTGGTCTGCAGCGAGTCGGAAGGATGCAGGAGGGAAGTGGCGAACACCGGCATGGGGACAGCCGGCGCCCGGCAGGGAATGGCGACCGGCACCCGCACTTCGAGCGCGGCCGGTTGGGTTGGCGCCGCGGCGGTGCAGGCCGCCAGCAGCGGCAGGCCCACGAGGAGAAGAACTTTCATGGCGCCAGCTCCTGGTCGATGAGCTGGCGCGCAGCGGCGCAGTCCTCGCCGTCGCTGTGCCCCGCCAGCAGGCGCTGGGCGGCCGCCTCGTGGACATCCGCCTGCACCTGGGCCGCCCGCAGCGCCTGGGCGGCGTCGATCTCGCGCTTCCGCGCGGCGAGCGCCAGTTCATCCAGGCGGCGGTTCTGCTCGGTCAATTGGGCCTGCAACGTGCTGCGGCCCTGGGCACAGAGCACACCCTCGACGCGGGCGGCATCCAGTTGCGGACGCAGGTGCCGGGCCGCGAGCCAGGCGCCCACGGCAACGCCGAGGCCGATCAGGAGCAGGACGACGGCGAGCTTCCGGTACAGGCTCATCCCAGCACCTCCTGCGCCCGTCGCCACAGTTTCCGGCGCTCGGCCAGGCCATTGAGGCCGCCGTTGATGCGCCGGGTGATGTCCTCGAAGCGCCCGGCGTCGGCCAGTTCGTTCAGGCCCGCGTCCGCCCACCACCAGGCCGCCGACTCGCAGGCCCAGCGCGGTTCGGCGAGCGACTCCGGGTGGGCCTCGAAGGCCTGGCCGAGCGCCATGCCGACGCGCCGATAGTTGGCCCGGCCGGTGATCTGCAGCAAGCCACGGCCGCGGTAGCGCCAGCCATCGCCGGAAGCCTCGTCGCCATTGCCGTTGCGCCCGGCGTAGGCACAGTTGGCGATGGCCTGGGGCTGGTAGGCCAGTCGGCAAGCCAGCGCGGTGGGCTTGCCGGCGGCGTTGCGGAAGCGCCGCGGCCAGGTGTCCGCCAGGCCCTGGGCGCTGTAGGCGAGGTTTTCCACCAGGCGCGTCAGCCCGGCGCTCTCGTGGCCGACCTGGGCGAGGAAAGCGGCGGCGCGCGGCGCTCGGTCAACCCCGTGGGCACGCATCGCCGGCGCCAGCCAGGGCAGGACCTGGCCGGCCCGGGGAAACAGCTGCAGCAGTTGTTGGTCGGTGATCTCCATGCTGCCCTCCTTCAGCTGCGCCCCTTGCCACCCGCGGCATCGGCCTTGCCCTGGGCGCCACCGTTGCAGGTGATGGTGGTGCTCCAGCCGCTGGCATCCAGGCGCTGTTCCACCGAGTCGGTGAGGAACTCGCCGTCCAGGCCGTCCTTGAAGCCGCTAAGCCGCACGCTGCGCTCGGCGAACAGGTCGCTGCGCCCGGGCATCTGCAGGCGCACGAAGGCGCTGCCGCGGTTGAAGTCGGCCAGCCGCGCCCTGGCCGCCTGCTCGGCGGCGCCGCGGTCCGGGTAGGGATGGCGGTCGATGAACTCGGCGCCGACGTCCTCCGGCGCCTTCGGGTTTTCCAGCGCCACCTGGCGCATGGCGCCGCTGGCCGGGTCCTGGTAGCAGGTCTTCACCCGGCGGTAGACGGTACGGTCGTCGAGGCGCAGGTCGAAGGAGCCGACATCGCCCGGCATCAGCTCCAGCGGCGCGATGGCGCGCCCGGAAGCGCTCTCCCCGGCCTGGCGCGGCAGCACCAGCAACAGGCCGTCGGCCAGCTTGGCGGTGCAGTCGCGCTGGCGGGCCAGGCGGGTGATGAAATTGAAGTCCGATTCGTTCAACTGCTCCGCGCGGGCGACGTTCACCTGCACCGGGCAGCGCGCGCTCCAGTGGTTGCGCGCGGCCAGGTCGAAGACGATCCGCGCCAGGCTGGCGTTCTCCCAGGCGGCGCAGCGGGTGCTCTTGCCCTCGCCGTGCATGTCGCCGGCGCGGCCGCTCAGGGTCAGCCGGCGGGGCGGCCCGTCGAAGCGGAGCGCATCCACCCGGTAGCGGCCCATGGGCGCCAGCTCCTCCCCGGCGTAGCCGAGGAACAGGTCCAGCCAGGCGCCGCGCGCGGGTAGCGCAATGGCGCCGTCGCGGTCGTCGAGGACCAGCTCGAAGGTGTCGGACTCCAGGCCCGGCTTGTCGGTCAGGACCAGGCTGAGCAGACGGTCGCTGAGCAGGTGGGTGATGTCGCTGCCGTTGGCGAGCAGACGGAAGGTCGGGCGCACTTCGGGCCTCCGGAAAGGAAAGACCCCGCCGGAGCGGGGTCGGGGGTCAGTCCCACAGGCGAACCCGGGGATCGCTGGGGGGCGGCAGCTCGGGCAGGCGGATCAGCAGCCCGGCGCGCAACGGCTGGGGCTCGTCGGCCAGGCCGGGGTTGGCTTCGAGGACGGCTTCCACGCTGCCCAGCAAGTGCCCGTAGTGGTACTGGCAGAGGCTGTCCAGGCAGTCGCCGTCCGCGGTTCTACAGATCGTCGCCATAGCGGGTGAACTCCAGGGTGAAGGCCTGGCTGCGCGGCACGCCGTCGCTCAGCAGGCTGGATTGGTTCTCGCCGATGCGGGTGATGCACCAGTTGCCCAGCAGTTGGCCGGACCAGCTGCTCAGGCTCAGCGGCTCGCGGCGCGCGGCGATGTCGCGCAGCTTCTGCAACTGGCCGACGCCGGCGCCCAGCAGGGTGGCGATGGTGCCGCTGAGGCTCAGCGTCTCCGCGCCCTGCCCCGGCGACTGCAGGGCCGGGCGCCGGTCCAGACGCGCCTGGGGCACCCAGCTGTACTGGGTGTCGCGCACCAGCTTGTCGAAGGCCGCGGTGGACAGGTTGAAGTAGAAGGGCGTGGCGTTCGGCGCCAGCGGCCGCATCACCAGCAGGTGGGGCTGCGGCTTGACCGCTTCCGCCGCCGGCGTGGTCAGCGGCGCCAGCAGCTCGCTGGGGATGATGTTGGCCAGTTTCGGGCTGATCGCCCCGGCGATGCGGTTGATCGCCTGCCCGGCCCGCGCCGCCTGCCGGCCCAGCGCGTCGAGGCGCTCGTCCACCCGCTGCACGGCGCGCTCGGCCTTCGAATAGACGGCCACCACCTTGTCCAGCCGCGCATTGGCCTGGTCGATGCCGCGCATCACGCGCTGCAGTTGCGCCGACACGCCGGGCGGCAGGCTCAGCAGTTTCTCCAGTTGGCCGCTGGCGTCCTGCAGTTCGCCGATGGCCTGGTCCAGTGGGTCGATCGTGCCCTTCAGCTCGCGGCGGCCGGCCTCGATGGCCTGGCCAATGGACCGCAGGCCGGCCTGTAGTTGCTCCATGTAAGCCATGCTGGCTCCTCATTCGTCAGGTCGCCGTTCAGAGCCTCGGCAGGTCGAACAGGCTGTCGTTGCGCTGGCGGCTGTTGAATTCGTCGAGCAGCCGGCGCAGTTGCGGCAGCAGCTGCTCGGCCAGCAGGCGCGGCTCGAACAGGCCGCCGCCAACGTTCAGGGTGATCTGCGGGGAGAAGTGCCAGTTCTGCACCGGCGGTATCGCTGGCGCGGCGGGAGGCAGCTTCGCTTCGGGCGCACTGGCGGCCTCGGCCTTCGCCGCTGCACTCTCCTTGCCCAGCCAGGCGCCGAGCTTGCCGCCGCCCCAGCCGCCCAGCTTCTCGCCCAGCAGGCCGCCGAGCGCACCGCCGATGGCCGTGCCCACCACCGGGACTATCGAGCCCACGGCAGCGCCCAGCGCGGTTCCCACCAGGGCGCCGGCGGCACCGCCATAGCCTTCGCCCTTCTGCTGGGCAGAGCCGTCGCTGGCGTAGGTATCCACTGCACCCAGCACGGCCAGCCCGGCACTCAGCGGTACGGCACCGCGCAGCAGCAGGCGACCGCCGCGGGCCAGTTGCGCGCCGCCCTTGCCGGCCGCGTCGAGCACGGCGGGCACTCCACTCACCGTGTTGCCTGTGCGCAACGCAATCTCCGGCAGCTTCCCGGCTCTCGCGCCGAGCAGGCCGCCCCGCGCCAGGTTCACGGCGCCGCGCCCCGCATCGAACAGCGCCCGGCCCCCTTTGTAGGCACCGAACAGGCCCACCGCCGAGGCCACCACGCCGGGGTTCTCGTTGACCAGTTGCGTCGCGCGGCGGAAACCCTCGGAGCCCACCTCCAGCGCGGGGTCCACATAGGGCACGAGCGCATCGCCGACGGCTCCCAGCAGCGTCTCGCTGGATGCCCGCGCCGCACCGATGCGGGCCGAGGTCGTGTCATTGCGCTGGAGGAGAAGGCTGTCGACCACTCCACTGGCCTTCAGGGCCTGCGCTTGCAGGCGCCGCAACTCCTCCCCGCCGCCCGAGGCCGGCAGCAGGCCCTTGAGTCCTTTGCTCACCCTTTCGGCTGCCTCTTCGGGCGAACCGCTCCTGCGCATCTGCAGTTCCAGCATGGCCCCCAGGCGGACGACGGCCTCGCTGCCCCGCCCCTTTCGCGGGCGCGCCCTGGACAACAGTTCCGGCAGGTGGCGCGCCAGGTCCGCCGTCTCGAACTCGCCCTGCTGGCCGAGGAAGGCCAGGGAGTCCAGCGTCTTCGCCAGCTCGGCGGGAGTATCGAGCCCGGCCTTCACCTGCAGGCTGCGCAGCAGCGCCGCGGTGTCGGCGAGCCAGGCGCCCTGGCTGCGGGCGAATTTCGCCGCCAGCGGCAGGAGCGCCTGGGCATCCTGCTGCCGCATGCCACTGTCCATCAGCGCAGCAAGCAGGCTTGCACTGTCGTCCCGGCTCATCCCGCTGCCTTGCGCGCTTTCCTGTATCCGTTGCGACAGCTGCCGTTCCTGCGCGGTGCCGGCGATACCGCCACGGATCGCCAGGGCGCGGATGCGCTCCTGATAATCCGCGGCGATGCCGATGGGCACGCCCATGGCGCTGCCGAACCTGCCCAGCTCGCCGAAGCGGCGGCCGGCGCTCTCCAGCTGCTCCCAGCCCCGGGCCCTGAGTTCGCTGCCACGCACGCTGCGGCCCAGGCGCTCATACAGCTTCGACAGGTTGCCCACCTCCAGGCCTTGCCGCTTGAGCAGCGCCAGGTTGCCTTCCAGTGCCCGCAGGGTCGTGCCCGCCTGGGCGTCGCCGATGCGCTGCAGGCGCAGGTATTCCGCCTGCAGGTCGCGGGTTTCGCCGACCAGGCCCTGGAGGTCGAAGGCACGCTCGCTGCCGCGCCGGAGCGCTTCCACACGCGCCTTGGCGTCCGCCACGACCGCCCCGAAACTGGCGTCGAGCACCCCGCCGAGCACGATGCTGATCTTCTGTTTCTCGCTCATCGCTCATTCCATCCATCAAAGGCGGGAGCGGCGCATGCACGCCGCTCCCGCGCCCTCAGGCAGCGTCCTCGGCCAGCCACCAGAGCAGCTCGCCCTGGCTCATGCCGTCGAGGTCGGCGGCGCCGAAGCCCAGTTCGCGGGCCAGGCGCCGCGCCAGCTCACGCATCCGCGCCGGGCTCGTCGCCGTCTTCGCGCACCAGGCGAAAGTAGGCGTTCTGCAGCCGCTGGTAGTCGCTGAGCTTGAGCCCCTCCAGGTCCTGGGCGCTGACCTGGGCGAGGGAGGCGAACAGTTGCAGCTCGCGCTCCTCCGCATCGCCGCCGACACGGGTGGCCAGGCGAATGTCGCGCACCGTGGGGGCGCGCAGGGTCAGGCTGTCGACGCTGACGCCGTTGCATTGCGCCGGGCGCGACAGGCGCACGGTGGCGGCGTCGGCGCCCAGGCTGAGCCAGGCCGGTTGTGCTTGGGTCATGGCGCGCACCTCACAGGCCGAGGTGGCCGCGCAGGGCGGCCAGCTGGTCGACGCCGTTGACGCGGCGCACCGAGTTCAGCGGGTCGATCTCGAAGACCTCGCGGCCGTCGACCTCCAGCTTGTAGTAGCTGACCACCACGTTGAACTTGAACTCGGCCAGCTCGCCGACCTTCCAGTCGCCCGGGTCGACTTCCTGGAGCATGCCGCGCAGGGTCGCGATCACCGGCACGGCGTCGCCCTTCTGGCCCTTGAAGGAGCCGCGGAACACGCCGTTGAAGCCGCTCTGGTCGGCCAGGCCGAAGAAGTTCAGCGCCTCGCGCCGGGCGCCGTTGGTGGAGAACTTCGCCTCCATCTTCTCCAGGCCCATGTCCAGGGCGATGGGCGCATCCATGCCGCCGGCCTGGTAGTCCTGGGTCTTGATGCTCAGCTTGGGCAGGGTCAGCGACGGCACGTCACCGGCGAAGCTGACGCCGTCGACGAACAGGTTGGTGTTGCTCAGGGTTTGCGGAATCATGGGTGTTGCTCCTTAGGCGTCGAGGACTTCGGTGAGCCACTGGTCGGTGACTTCCACGCGGAAGTTGGGGTTTTCGGCGGGCGGCACGTCGGTGAAGCGGATATTCCAGTACACCTTGCCCTGGGCCAGCTGGCTGGCGGTGTTGAGTTCCGCGTCGGCGTAGACCTCGAAGTCGATCACCGCGCCCTGGTTCTTCAGGTCGCGCATGAAGGCGCGCAGGCCCTCGGTGACATCCTTGACGTAGGTCTTGGTGATGCCGCGGTCGACCGCCCACTTGTGCCCGGCGAGGATGGCGTCCATCACCATGTCGAGGGTGCGCACGCGGGTCACGAAGGCCCACTTCGGGTCGCTAGACAAGGTGCGGTTGCCCCACAGGCGGTAGCCGTCGTCGCGGATGATGGTGGTGACGTTGGCATTGTTCAGCAGGTTGGCGCGGCAGGTCGCGTCGCCGTCGAGGAACTCCACCGGGCGGGTGGTGCCGGTGATGCCGGTGAACACCTTGTTCGACGGCGAGGACCAGAAGCCGTACTCGGCGTCGGTCCAGGCGAACAGCCCGGCGGCGTAGGCCGAGGCCGGGGCGTCGGCGGTCGCGCTGGCCTCGGTGTCCCAGTACTGCACGCCGGGGTCGACCAGGTACACGCGCTTGCTGCCGAACTCGCCGGCATAGGCGATGGCCGCCTCGTCGGTGCTGTTCGGCCCGTCGACGATGGCGATGGCGCGCAGCTTGCCGGCCAGGGCGTCCATGGCGGTGGCCACGGCCTCGGTGGCGGAATGCTGCGGCGCCACCAGCAGGCGCGGCTGGGCATTGAAGCGCGACTTGCCGTCGAGCAGCGCCTGCAGGCCGGTGCGCTGGCCGGACTCGGTGACGCTGCCGATGATCGCCGAGGTCTGCTGCGCCGGGTCCTCGACCTCGGCCACACCGACCGCGACGACCACGGCGGAGGCCTGGGTGAAGATGGCGGTGCAGGCCTTGTAGATCGCCGAGCCGGTGCCGAAGGCGGCGGCCGCCTCGCGCAGGCTGGTCAGCAGCACCGGCACGTCCGGCTCGGCGCTGGCCGGAGCGCCCGGGGTGAAGGTATCCACCAGGCCGATGATCGAGGACGACGGCAGCGCGATGGTGCGCGCGCCGACGTCGACGTTGGTCACGGTAACGCCGTGAAAGAAGCTCATAGGGTTTTCTCCAGACATAAAAAAACCGCCGGTAGGCGGTTGCTTGGTTGGCCCGGGCCGCGGGTGCGGTGGGCTGGATTGCGGTAGGCGTTGGCTCAGGCGGGCCAGCCCTGGTCGAGCATGGATTCCTCGAAGGTGCCAGCTTCCAGATGGGCCAGGAGTTCGGCTTCGCGATCGAAACAGGCTTGGACGTGGGCACGAACAGAGCTGGCGATAGCCTTAATCTCCACAGCATCGATCTCGACGAAGCCGCTGGTGGTTTTCCACTGGCAACGGTAGTTGGCATCAAGCATGGCAGCCAACAGAGCACCATTCACCAGTGCTTGGCTGTCACGGGAGGTTGAGAAACCAATCCCCTTGATACTAATGCCAGAGGTTTCTGCCGAGAGCCGTCGGGATGCAATCAGGCTTCTCTGCACGTCCTTAGTGACCGGCGCCGGATCAAGTAGCTGCGGCCTTCCATCCTCGTCAGCGACGATCCGCCGTCCTTTCGCCTGCTCCTGGAGGAGTTCCTCATACTGTTCCAGGGAGATTTCCACGGCTCCCTCATAAATCTTGTCACCGTGCAATTCTGGGGTCAGAAAGCCAAAAGTTTCAGAAGAAAAATAGATTGTCATTTTCAGTATCCCCACACGAGAAGGCGCCCAGCCACACCGGAACTGATTACCGGTCCCGCCGTCCCACGGATGTCCCGAATTCGTGCCACCACCACCGACGTACTGCTGGCGTTCTGATCCACAGCCCAAACAGTTGCCCGTGTAGCTCCCCAACCACTGGGGTTGAATTCACAGGCCACACCACCGAGAAGTGCATTGGGAAACTGGATCGGTAACGTAAGCGACACGTTTCCATTGGCGTCGGAGCTACCGTAGACCCATTGGAAAATCAGGCCGCTTGGTAGCTTCTGATATCCGGAAGCAGATAGTGAAGATTGGAATAAAGCCGAGCTGCGCAAAGCCGTATCACCACCTAACACCTCCCACCCGGTCCCGTCTGGATAACTGCGCAGCACAATATAGGTGGCCCCTGTCGCAACGAGAGAAGCAATAGACATTGCTCGCAAGTCGGATAACGTCTGTCCAGAAGCGGGAACAACTGTCACTGTCGATCCATTACCGATGCGCAAATGAATCAGGGAGCCAGCGACAACATCCGAGGCCATTGGCAATGTAATCGTGACATTGCCACTGACCCCTATCAGCTTGCCTACATCCGCAACATTCAGCCTGGTACTAACCGAGTAACCACCCTGTCCGGCAAGGCTCCCAAGAGCACGTTGTACAAACGACGTCGTCGCTATTGAAATATCGTTGTCGAACTGCGCCGCCGTCGGCGCCGTCGGATTCCCGGTAAACACCGGCGAAGCCAGCGGCGCCAGCCCGGTAGTGATGTTCTGGAACACCAGCGCAGTGGTCCCCAGCACGATCGGGGCATTGGTGGTGAGCTGCCAGATACTGTCCGCCTGGGTGCTGCCCTCCTCCACCGCAACAGTCAGGTTCGGCGTCACCTCGGCGCTTGCGTCCGCATCCCCCGCACGCTTCCAGGCGCCGCTGGCCGCCAGGTAGATGCCGTTGTCCGGCGCGTTGGTCTGGTTCTTCACCAGCACCCGGTCGCCAGCAGCCAGCGCCACGCCATCCAGCGTCTGCAAGCCGCTCAGGGTGATATTCGCGGTGGTCGCCGCACGCACCGACTGCTTCTGGTCCAGCTTGTTCATCGCGCTGACGATGGCGCTATCCACGTACTCGCGGGTAGCCAGCACCACGCTCGGATCGATCTTCAGCTCCACCGAAGCGGTGTTGCTGACGATCAGCACCATGCGCACGGTCTGGGTGCGGCCGCTGCCTTCGGCCAGTTGCGGTTTGTAGGACGGCGCGCAGTTGGCGTAGGCGATCAGTGCGCCGGCCTCGTCGTACAGGCCCATCTCGCGGATCCACCAGCCGCCGACGTCCTCGGGGATGACCTGCTCGGCGATGATCTGCGCGGCGTTGGCCGGGTCGACGCTCAGTTGGTTCAGCGGCGCGCGGCGGACTTCGTTGACCAGCGCGGTGCGGCTGGCGTCCGGGGTCGGGACGCTGCCGCCGCCGTCGCCGACGGCCAGCTGGGTGATTTTCAGGGTGGTGCCCAGCGCGGTGGCATTCGCCAGCTTGCCGGCACCGATGGTGGTCAGGAGTGCGTAGTAGGTCACGGCCATGGGTAGACGCTCAGTTGGTCGATGGTGTGTTCCCGGCCGGGCAGGCCGTAGCCGCCGCGGGTCTCGATGACGTCCGGGAGATAGGGGTAGACGGTGGTGATGTCGCCGTCGTATTGGCCGGAGCCGACATAGATCGGCCCCTGGGTTTCCAGGCTGATGTCCAGCCCGATGAGGTGGCGGGTCAGCGGCTTCGCGTCGTCGATCAGGCGCTCCACCTCCTGGTACATGGCTTCGCTGATGCCGCTGTCGAGCACGCCGATGCGCAGGCGAAAGGTGCCCGGCTCGCCCGTAGGCGTGCCCTGCCACCACTCGATCACTTCGATCAGGTAGCCCAGCGGCTCGATCACCCGGCGCAGCGCGGCGATGGTGCCCTTGTGCTGGTGGATGCGGAACGCCGCGGCTATCGCCTTGCGCTTCACCGGCTCGGCCCAGTCCGGGTCCCAGCGGTCCACCGACCAGGCCCAGGCCAGGTAGGGCAATAGCGCCAACGGGCAGTGCTGCGGGTCCATCAGCTCACGCAGCGGGATCGGCAGATCGCTCACCTGCACGTCGGCCAGCGCCCGTTCCAGCGGCGTGGCGTTGCTGGGCAGCAGCCGGCTACTCATCGGAGCCTCCCACGCTGATGGCGTAGCCGGTGCAATAGGCGGCCCGGGTGGCGTCCAGCACCACGTCGGCGGCCGGTTGCGCCAGCTCCACGCGCTGTACGCCCTCCACGTGCAGCGCGGCGAACAGCGCCGAGCGGCGGATGTCGCGGCCGAGCCGACGCTGGGTGGCGATGTAGCCTTGCAACGAGGCTTCCGCCGCCTGGCGGATCAGCTCGGCCTCGGGCCCCGGGTAGATGTAGAGCACCGCCTCCACCCGGTAGTCGACGATGCTCGCCGACTGCACGGTGACGCGGTCGCCCACCGGCCGCACGTCCTCGTCGGACAGCGCCAGGCGCACCGCTTCGAGGATATCCTCGGTAGCACTGCCATCGCCTTCGCGGGACAGCACGCTGATCAGCGCCTCGCAGGGCGCGGGGCTGATCGCCGAGACATCGGCGATGCGCCCGTCGGCGCCCAGCGCGAAGGCCACGTAGGCATTGCGCGGCCCGGCCACCGAGAGTTGGTCGAACGCCAGCTGGGTGCGGTTGCGCAGCGAGTCGTCGCTCTCCAGCAGCGCCTCCAGCGGCGGCACCGCCGACGGATCGGCGGGCTGGATCACCAGGCGCGCCACGTTGTAGCCGGCGGCCAGTTGCTCGAGGTCGCTGCCCGTGGCGTAGGCGAGCATCACTGCCCGCGCGGCATCGTTGATGCGGGCGCGCAGCAGCAGCTCGCGATAGGCCGCCAGCTCCAGCAGCTTGACCACCGGATCGGACTCCAGCGCGGCGTCCCAGCCTTCCCCCATGGCCGCGCGGAAGGCTTCCAGCAGCTCCTGGTAGAGGCTCTCGAAGTCCAGGCTCTCCACCACGTCCGGCGGTGGCAGCTGCGACAGATCGATGATGCTCATGCCTGCACCTCCAGCTGGAAACCGTCACCCTGGTAGAACCCGCTCAACAGCAGGCTGACGCGGCCATCGAGCACCGCGCTGACCTTCACCGATTGCAGGCGGATGCGCGGCTCCCAGCGCCCGAGGGAACGGGCAACCTCGGCCTGCACCGCGCTTTTCCAGCCTTCGCTGAGCGGCAGGTCGACCATGCGCCGCAGCTGGCTGCCGTATTCCGGGCGCATGCGCCGGCTGCCCAGGGGCGTGCCGAGGATGTCCTCGATGGATTGTTTCAGGTGCGCCAGGCCGCCCAGGGGCCGGCCGTTGCGCCTGTCCATGCCGATCATGGCCGCGCCCTCCCCTGTGGCGGGCGGTTGTGCTTGCCCATGCTGTTCTCCAGAAACGAAGAGGCCCGCGCATGGCGGGCCTGTGGATGAAAGTGACGGTTCAGTGGGTGTGGTGGTTGCTGTTGCCGGTGGTGTCCATGATCGAGCCGCTGCTGGTGACGTTGCCCTGCACCGCCAGGTTGCCCTGGATGGCCACCTCGCCCTGCAGGCTGATCTGCCCGGCCTTGACGCTGACCGCGGCATCGCTGACCAGTACCTGCGCCCCACCCACCTTCACCGTGACGCTGCCGCTGGGCAGCTCGATGCTGTAGCTGTGCGCCGCCCAGTCGTAGCTCAGGCTGCCGCCGTCGGCGAAGCGCCAGGTCTCGACGTGGTCGCGGCTGTCCGCCGGGGCGCCGGCATCGCCATACAGGCCGGGCACGAAGGTGCCCATCGCCAGCACCCCGGACGGGCTGAGCAATACGCCCTGCTCGCCGATGCCCGGTGCCCGCCAGTGCCGCGCCGGGCCTGCGCCCTGGGCGTGCCAGCGCACCCAGGCACTGGTCCAGTCGCCATTGCGCACCCGCACCTTGGCGGCGGCCAGGTCCACGGCCACCACCACGCAGGGCACGATCAGCGAGGCGAGCATGCGGTCGTGCTCGGCGCTCACGTAGGTCGGGTTCATGCCAGGTCCTCCGGGGCGAAGTAGTCGGCCTCGTGGCCGGGGCCGGTCTGCGGCTCGATGCCCAGCAGCAGCGAGCCCGGCGGCTGGTCCTCCCAGGGCCATTCCGGCGTGCCCAGCAGCAGCGGCTGGTCCCACTCCAGCAGCCAGACGCGGTAGGCCTCGCTGGCCTCAGGCCGGGCCTGGACGAAGCCGGCCGGCTCCAGCGGCAGGTCCCAGGTCTGCGCACGCAGCAGGACGGCGATCAGCGAAGCCAGCTGCAGCGCCAGCACTTCCGCATCGGCGTCGTCGCGCTGCAGCAGCAGGCGTGCCTGCAGCCGGCACAGCAGCGCCGTCTCGCCGGTGCCGGGGTCGCGGCCCGGCGCCAGCGCGGCGTATTCCAGCAGCAGGGCGGGTGGCTGCGGGGTGGCCGTTCCCAGTGGGCCGCGAAGTATCTGCACGGCCTCCGGCAGTACCGCGCGCAGCCGCTGTTCGACGGCGGCCAGCAGGCTTTCGAGGGTCAACTCCTGGTCAGGCATGGCGCCTCCCTGTTTCCGATGGATTCGTTCAGCGACGCTCGTGGTCGCTCTCGCTCAATTGGCAGACACCCAGGCGGCGGGCCGCCCAGCGTTCGTAGAGGCCGACGGCGATCTCGGCGCCGGCCGCCGCGGTCAGGCTGCCGACGGCGGCGCTGAGCAGCAGCGAGGCGCCGCAGGCCAGGGCCAGGAACATCACCGCCACGCCGCAGACGATCGAGGCGCCGGAGCGCAACGCCAGGCGCCGCAGCAGCCCCCAGCCGCCCAGGCCGGCCTTGTCGGCCCGCCACATCTCGCCGCTGATGCCGCCCACGGCGGCCAGCAGGATCGATACCCACAGCGGCATCTCGGGTTCATTGCCCATGGGTTCACCTTGAAGACAAACGCCCGCGCCGGCGGGCGGAACCGGCGGCTATCAGCCAGCCGGGGATTACGGCCGCAGGCCGCGGAAGCGGGCGGCGGAAACGAAAAAGCCCGGCGCTGGGGCCGGGCTCGACGAGGTTTTCAGCGGTGCTCCCTGGGGACGCACCTTTGCAAGATTGATGACTTTGTACCCCCCGATTCCCGGCCGGACAAGGCATTTCCGCCCTGGCACCGCAATAGGTGGGCAATGCACCGGCAACGCACCGGCGATGCACTGCGATTCAGCCCAGGGACTTGCTCAGCAGCACCGTGGTGAAGCCGCTGTGCCATTCCTCGTCGGGGTAGAAGTCGATTTCCGCGTAGCCGTGCCTGGCGTAGAAGGCGCGGCTCTGAGTGTTGAAGGTGTCGGTCTCCAGGCGCGCCAACGCGTGGCCGGCCGCGGCCATCCGCCGTTCGGCGAAGCGCAGCAGGGCGCTGCCGGCACCGGCGCGTTGGGCGCGAGGCGAGACGTGCAGGGCATCGATGAAGTCGTCGCGCCAGTCGACCAGGCCGACGACCTCGCCGCCCAGGCAGGCCAGGTGGAAATGCCCGAGGCGCGCCTGGACGTAGGCGCGGGTGCGCCCTGCCGCTTCGAAGCGCGCCCGCGCCTCGGCGGTCAGTTGGGGTTTCCAGGTGGTTTCGTAGGTTTCGCCGAGTATCCGCAGGATCGCCTCGGCATCGGCCGGGTTCGCGGGGCGCAGGGTGAGGGAGGTGCTGTCCATGGCCGCGAGCATAGCGCAGCGGCGCATGGGTGGAGCAAGCCCGGCGCGGGGGCCGGGCTTGGCGGGGTCAGGCCACGCGGCGCAGCAGGCGGGCCTGGATGCTCTGGTGCGCCACATGCAGGCGCAGGTAGAAGGTGTTGCGGCTGCAGCGGCAGTGGCGGTACTTCTGCTCGGGTTCGCTGTCGCGGTTCAGGTAGTGTTCGCTGACCACCTGCTTCTGCTGCTCGGGCAGGCCGTTGACGATCAGGTCCAGCTCGGCGACGCGGTCGAGCAGTACCCGGCTGCCGCGGGTGCCGCGGATCATCTCGCCCTTGTTGGCGATCATCAGCGCCAGCAGGTTGCCGCCGGCATAGCCGCCACCGGCCACGCCCGGGCTGTGCATTTCCTCGGCCCAGAGCCTGAGCATTTCATCGATCGGCTTGATCACGTTTGCCTCCCGCGCCTTCAGCGGCGCCGTTCCAGTTCGTCCAGGGCCTGGCAGTCCAGGCAGCGGTTGCAGCCGGGCACCGCCAGGCGGCGGGCCTCGGGGATGGGCTCGCCGCAGAGCTGGCAGTCGACGGCGGCTGGCTCCGGCTCGCTGCCGCGCCGTGCCGCCAGCAGGGCGTCGAGGCGTTCCAGGGCCAGGTCGTTGGCGTAGTCGGCGAGATCAGCCATGGGCGACCTCCCCGTGGTGTTGCGCTGGTACGTTCATGCTTTTCTCCGGGCGACGACCCGCCCTGCGCGTGCCGTCCCGCGGCCGCGTTGCCAGGTCATTCGCGTGCTGTTTGTCGATGCGTGGCGCCCAGGTGGACGCCACTCGCCGCGCGGAAGCGCTGCGCTCCTCGCCCGCTTCCGCCGTCAGCCTGCCCCGTGACGCACGGGCCGCAGGCAACCCACGGCCTCCCTGCCGCGGAAGACGGAAGCGCCGGCACCCTCGTGTCGGATCGCGTCCGCCGCCGGCTCGGAAACAACCTTCAGAAGGCCGGCGAAGGAAAAACTACAACCAAAGCTATTTAACGTCAACACCTAAGCTATTTACACTTCCCCGGAACGGGCGGTAGAGTGCCGCCATGAACAGCACAGCCCGCCCCTCCACGCTCGCCGAGCGCCTCAAGCAGGCCATGGCCGCGCGCAACCTCAAGCAGGAGAGCCTCGCCGAAGCGGCCGGGGTCTCGCAGAACACCATCCACAAGCTGACTGCCGGCAAGGCCCAGAGCACCCGCAAGCTGATCGAGATCGCCGCGGCCCTGGGCGTCTCGCCGGTCTGGCTGGGCACCGGCGAAGGCTCGCCGCAGGCCGCCACGCCACCGGCCGACGGCAGCCCGCTGCGCCTGGAGCCGCTGCACCCCTGGGACAGCAGCACGCCGCTGGACGAAGACGAGGTGGAACTGCCCTTGTACAAGGAAGTGGAAATGTCCGCCGGCGCCGGGCGTACCGCGGTGCGCCAGATCGAAGGGCGCAAGCTGCGCTTCTCCTACGCCACCCTGCGCGCCGCCGGGGTCGACCCGGACGCGGCCATCTGCGCCCAGCTCACCGGCAACAGCATGGAGCCGCTGATCATGGACGGTTCCACCATCGGCATCGATACGGCGACGACGCACATCACCGACGGCGAGATCTACGCCCTGGAGCACGAGGGCATGCTGCGGGTGAAGTTCCTCTACCGCCTGCCGGGCGGCGGTATCCGCCTGCGCAGCTTCAACCGCGACGAGTACGGCGACGAGGAATACGACGCCCAGGCCATCCAGGCCAGCCAGCTGAGCATCATCGGCTGGGTGTTCTGGTGGTCGACGGTGCGCCACCGCCGAGCGCCCACGCTGGTTCGCTGAGCCCTCCCCAACCCCGCCGCGGCGGGGTTTCTTCTGCGCGAAGGAAAGCCGGGCGAACGGCGATTGCCAGAAAAAACAACAAAAGCTATATTTCCTCCATCGAACGACAACCGCAAGCAGGAGGAAGCCATGCTGCCGTCGAACTCCGACACCCAACCGGCGCCACGCCAGGAAACCGTGGCGCTGGTCTACCAGATCTTCGGCGACGTGCTGGTGCCCCTGGAGCAGGTGCGCGAGCGCTGGTTCCGCAACCTCAACCGGGAGAACTTCGGCAAGGCCCTGGCCTGCGGGCGCATCGCCCTGCCGGTGACCACCCTGGACGACAGCCACAAGGCCATGCAGTACGTGGCGGTGGATCACCTGGCGGCCTACGTCGAGCAGCGCGCCAGCCTGGCCGACGCCGCCCTGGCCCGGCGCCGGGCGGGGCAGCAGGCGTGATGGGGTGAGCGAACATGCCGCGCTCGCATCGTAGGAGCAACAGTCTTGCGCCGAGGTGCCCTCCGTAGGATGGGTTGAGCTTGCAATACCCATGCTGTCGTGGTGATGGGTATCGCTTCGCTCAACGCCATCCTACGAAAAGCCGTGCTTCCTGAGCGGATTTATCCGCGATTGCCCGGCACGGGCTCAACCATCGCGGACAAGGTCCGCTCCTACGGGAAAACCGCGGGCACCAACGAAAACGCCGTGTCCCCTCCCGGGGAAACGGCGTTCTGCGTTACGGCAGCAGCGCTCAGTCTTCGAGGCGCGCGGTGTGTTCGGCCAGGGCCACCGCGCGGAACATGGCGCGGCGCTTGTTGATGGTTTCTTCCCACTCCAGCGCCGGCACCGAGTCGGCGACGATGCCGCCGCCGGCCTGCACGTGCAGTTCGCCGTTCTTGATCACCGCGGTGCGGATGGCGATGGCGGTGTCCATGTTGCCGTTCCACGCCAGGTAGCCCACCGCGCCGCCGTAGACGCCGCGCTTGACCGGTTCCAGCTCGTCGATGATTTCCATGGCGCGGATCTTCGGCGCGCCGGACAGGGTGCCGGCCGGCAGGATCGCGCGCAGGGCGTCCATGGCGCTGAGCTCGGGCTTGAGCTGGCCGTTGACGTTGGAAACGATGTGCATGACGTTGGAGTAGCGCTCGATGACCATCTGCTCGGTGACCTTCACCGAGCCGGTCTGCGACACGCGGCCGACGTCGTTGCGGCCCAGGTCGATGAGCATCAGGTGCTCGGCGATTTCCTTGGCGTCGGACAGCAGGTCCTGCTCCAGGGCGCGGTCGGCTTCCTCGGTGACGCCGCGCGGGCGGGTGCCGGCGATCGGACGCACCGTGACCTCGCCGTCCTCCACGCGCACCAGCACCTCCGGCGAGCTGCCCACCACGTGGAAGTCGCCGAAGTTGAAGAAGTACATGTAGGGCGTCGGGTTGAAGCAGCGCAGCGCGCGGTACAGGTCGATGGGCGCGGCCTTGAAATCGATGGACATGCGCTGCGACGGCACCACCTGCATGCAGTCGCCGGCCAGGATGTATTCCTTGACGGTGTCCACCGCGCGCTCGTAGTCCTCGCGGGTGAAGCTGGCGCGGAACTGAGGCTCGGGCGCGTTGACGGCGGCGAAATCCAGGCCCCGGCGCGGGGTGATCGGCTGGCGCAGGCGCTGCAGCAGTTCTTCCAGGCGCGCCTGGCCCTTGTCGTAGGCATCCGCCTCGGCCGGGTCGGCGAGGACGATGGCGTGCAGCTTGCCGGCCAGGTTGTCGAAGACGACCACGGCGTCGGAGACCATCAGCAGGATGTCCGGGTTGCCCAGCGGGTCCGGGTTCGGGCACTGCGCCAGGCGCGGCTCGACGTAGCGCACGCAGTCGTAGCCGAAGTAACCGACCAGGCCGCCGTTGAAGCGCGGCAGGCCCGGCAGGGTCGGCACGCGGTAGCGCTCCTTGAACTGCTCGACGAAGGCCAGCGGGTCCTCGCAGTCGAAGCGCTCGCTTTCCACGCCGTCGACGCTGATGCTCACGCTGTGGCCGTAGACGCGCAGCACGGTGCGGCACGGCAGGCCGATGATGGAGTAGCGGCCCCACTTCTCGCCGCCCTGCACCGATTCCAGCAGGTAGCTGTTGGCGCCGTCGGCGAGCTTCAGGTAGATCGACAGCGGGGTGTCGAAGTCGGCGAGGGTTTCGCAGGTCAGGGGGATGCGGTTGTAGCCTTCGGCGGCCAGCCGCTGGAATGCGTCGCGGTTCATGAGCGGTCTCGTGCGAGGAGGTGGAACGGGCAGTGGCAAACGGGCGCCGGGAGGTCCGGCCGGAGGAATGTCAGGCGCGCCAGCGCCAGCGGGCCAGGGCCTTGATGACTTTCATCCAGAGTTTGCGGGGAGCCGTGTCCAGCACGTTGGAGTCTCGATGGGCGGGGTTGGAACCGTCGTCCGGCAACACTATCGCTTTGCCCGGGTCGAAGCAAGGCAGCAGTTGGCGCAGGTCGTCCAGCACCAGGCTCGGCTGCTCCTCGGCGATCGGCCGGCCGTGGTTGTAGCCGTAGGTCAGGCCGACGCTGCGCACCCCGGCGGCCTTGGCGGCCAGCACGTCGTTGCGCGAGTCGCCGACGAACAGCGCCTCGCCGGGCGCAACGCCCGCGGCTTTCATCACGAACAGCAGCGCGGCCGGGTCGGGCTTCTGCTGTGGCAGGGTGTCGCCGCCGACGATCCAGCGGAAGAACTTGCCCAGGCCCATCTCGTCCAGCAGCGGGGCGACGAAGCGCTCGGGCTTGTTGGTGATCAGCGCCAGCTCCACGCCCTGTTTCTTCAGCCATTTCAGGGTGTCCACCACGCCGGGGTAGACCTCGGTGAGCGCGTGGCTGTCGGCGTAGGCGTCCATGAACAGCGCCAGGGCGCGCTCGGTGTCCTCCTCGCTGACGCCTTCATGCTCGATGCCGCCGGCCAGGGCGCGGCGCACCAGCACCCGGGCGCCGTTGCCGACCCAGTGGCGCACCTGCTCCAGCCCGGCGGGCGCGCGGCCCATGCCGAGCAGGGCCTTGTCCACCGCGGCGGCCAGGTCCGGCACCGAGTCCACCAGGGTGCCGTCCAGGTCGAACATCACCAGGCGCGGCAGGCGCCCGGCGAACAGCGCTTGGGCAGCGCTCATCACTTGCCGGCCTGCGCCAGTTCGGCGCGCATGGCGCGGATGACCTCGGCGTAGTCGGGGGCGTTGAAGATGGCCGAGCCGGCGACGAAGGTGTCGGCGCCCGCCGCGGCGATCTCGCGAATGTTCTTCACGTTCACCCCGCCGTCGATCTCCAGGCGGATGTCGCGGCCGGAGGCGTCGATCAGCGCGCGGGCCTCGCGCAGCTTGTCGAGGGTGCCGGGGATGAACTTCTGCCCGCCGAAGCCGGGGTTCACGCTCATCAGGAGGACCATGTCGATCTTGTCCATCACGTACTTGAGCGCGTCCAGCGAGGTGGCCGGGTTGAACACCAGGCCGGCCTTGCAGCCGCCATCCTTGATCAGTTGCAGGGAGCGGTCGATGTGCTGGCTGGCTTCGGGGTGGAAGGTGATGTAGGTGGCGCCGGCCTCGATGAAGTCGCCGATGATGCGGTCCACCGGGGAGACCATCAGGTGCACGTCGATGGGCGCGGTGACGCCGTACTTGCGCAGCGCCGAGCAGACCATCGGGCCGATGGTCAGGTTCGGCACGTAGTGGTTGTCCATCACGTCGAAGTGGACGATGTCGGCGCCGGCGGCGAGCACCTTGTCCACGTCCTCGCCCAGGCGGGCGAAGTCGGCGGAGAGAATCGACGGGGCGATGGCGTAGGGTTGCATGGCGCACCTCTGTGGGCGGAATCACGGATGGCGCGCATTGTAGCCGCTCGGAGCGAGCGAGGGGGATCGAGGCGATGGTTGTAGGAGCAACTGTCTTGCAAGCTGCGCCTAGGCGCTTTTCGTAGGATGGGTTGAGCTTGCGAAACCCATGCGGTAGTGGTGATGGGTATCGCTTCGCTCAACGCCATCCTACGAAAAATCGTCCCCGCGGCGCAGGAGCGGCGGATCAGGCGCTGGGGGCGGTACGCATCTTCTCGCTGCGGCCGCGCAGCCATTCCAGGGTCAGCAGCAGCAGGACCGAGAAGCCGATCAGCAGGGTCGCCGCGGCGGCGATGGTCGGGCTGAGGTTCTCGCGGATGCCGCTGAACATCTGCCGTGGCAGGGTGGCCTGCTCGGGGCCGGCGAGGAACAGCGTCACCACCACTTCGTCGAACGAGGTGGCGAAGGCGAACAGCGCGCCGGAGATCACCCCGGGGGCGATCAGCGGCAGGGTCACCTTGAAGAACGTCAGCAGCGGCGGCGCGCCCAGGCTTGCGGCAGCGCGCACCAGGTTCTGGTTGAAGCCCTGCAGGGTCGCCGACACCGTGATGATGACGAAGGGCACGCCCAGCACCGCGTGCACGATGATCAGCGAAATGTAGCTGTTGCCCAGGCCCAGCGGGGCGAAGAACAGGTAGGCGGCCACACCGATGATCACCACCGGGACCACCATCGGCGAGATCACCAGGCTCATCACCAGGGCCTTGCCGCGGAACTCGCCGCGGGTCAGGCCGATCGACGCCAGGGTGCCGAAGACCATCGCCAGGAAGGTGGCCGCCGGGGCCACGATCATGCTGTTGGTCAGCGAGCGCATCCATTCGGCGCTGTGGAAGAAGTCGGCGTACCAGCGCAGCGAGAAGCCCTGCAGCGGGTAGACCAGGAAGGTGCCGGAGTTGAACGACAGCGGCACTATCACCAGCACCGGCAGCACCAGGAACAGCAGCACCAGGCCGCAGAGGATGCGCAGGGTGTAGAACCACAGGCGCTCGACCGGGGACATGTAGGGACTCAGCATCGTCTTTCTCTCCTCAGCTCAGGCGCAGGCGGCTCGCGCCCACCAGCCAGCCGTAGATCACGTACAGCACCAGGGTGGCGAACAGCAGCAGGCCGCCCAGGGCCGTGGCCATGCCCCAGTTGATGGTGGTGTTGGTGTAGAAGGCGACGAAGTAGCTGACCATCTGGTCGTTCGGGCTGCCCAGCAGGGCCGGGGTGATGTAGTAGCCGATCGACAGGATGAACACCAGCAGGCAACCGGCGCCGACGCCGGCCACGGTCTGCGGGAAGTAGACCTTCCAGAAGGCGCCGAACGGGTGGCTGCCCAGGGAGATGGCCGCGCGCATGTAGCTGGGCGAGATGCTCTTCATCACGCTGAAGATCGGCAGGATCATGAACGGCAGCATGATGTGCACCATGGCGATGTACACGCCGGTGCGGTTGAACACCAGTTGCAGCGGCTGGTCGATCAGGCCCAGCTTGAGCAGCGCGCCGTTGATCAGCCCGCCGGACTGCAGCAGCACGATCCAGGCCGCGACGCGCACCAGGATGGAGGTCCAGAACGGCAGCAGCACCAGGATCATCAGCAGGTTGCTCTTGCGCGTCGGCAGGTTGGCCAGCAGGTAGGCCAGCGGGTAGGCCAGCAGCAGGCAGATGACGGTGATCACCGCGCCCATCCAGAAGGTGCGGGCGAAGATGTCCAGGTAGATGGACTGGTCCGGGGTGGCCGGGGCCAGCTCGCCGAGGTCGTCGATGCGGTGGTCGAGGGCCGCGAGCAGGTAATAGGGGGTGATGCTGCTGGCGTTGCGGCGGATCACCTGCCAGTAGGCCGGATCGCCCCAGCGCTCGTCGATGGTCTCCATGGCGTCCTTGTAGGAAGCCGGTTGCTCCTTGAACGGCAGGGCGCGGGCGGTCTTGGCCATCAGGCTGCGGTAGCCGGCCAGTTCCATGTTCAGGCGCTTGGAGAGGTCACCGATGGTCTGGTTCTTGCGCGCAGCGTAGAGGTCTTCGCTCAGGGCCTGGTAGACCGCGTCCGGCGGCAGCGACTTGCCGTCCCAGGTGGTGATGGCGTTGACCGTCTTGGGCAGCGAGCCGACCACTTCGGGGTTGTACACGCTCTTGTAGAGCAGCGCGGCGATCGGCACCAGGAAGGTAAGCAGAAGGAACAGCAGCAGCGGCAGGACCAGCGCCTGGGACTTCAGGCGGTTCATCCGCTCCGCACGCGCCAGGCGCTGCTTCAGGGTGGGGCCGGCGACCTCGTTCAAGGACACAGCGGTGGCCATAGCGAACTCCGGTAAAACGGGCCGCCCGCGAGGGCGGCCAAGGTGTGGTGTATCGGGTGTGTCACGGCGAGCGCCGCCGCGCCGGGAGCTTTTCCCGGCGGGAACGGCCCGCAGGGCCTGCGGGCCATGGCATCGCTGCCGCGGTTGCCGCCCGGGCGGGCGGCGGGACCTGCCTTACTTGGCGGCCCAGGCGTTGAAGCGCTGTTCCAGCTGCTCGCCGTAGTCGGCCCAGAAGGTCACGTCCATGCCCACCTGGTTGGCGATGTTTTCCGGGGTGGTCGGCATGTTGGCCTGCACGCTCTTGTCCAGCAGGCTCACGGTGTTCTTGTTCACCGGGCCGTAGGCGATGTTCTCGGCGTAGATCTTCTGCTGCTCGGGCTTGACCGAGAAGGCGATGAACTTCAGGGCTTCTTCTTTCTTCTTGTCGCCTTTCGGGATGGCCCAGGCGTCGAAGTCGTAGATGCCGCCGTTCCACACGACCTTCAGGTTGCTTTCCTTCTGCACCGAGGCGATGCGGCCGTTGTAGGCCGAGCTCATCACCACGTCACCGGAGGCGAGGTACTGCGGCGGCTGGGCGCCGGCTTCCCACCACTGGATGCTCGGCTTGATCTCGTCGAGCTTCTTGAAGGCGCGGTCCTGGCCTTCCTTGGTGGCCAGCACCTTGTAGACGTCCTTGGGCGCGACGCCGTCGGCCATCAGGGCGAATTCCAGGGTGTACTTGGCGCCCTTGCGCAGGCCGCGCTTGCCCGGGTACTTCTTCAGGTCCCAGAAGTCGGCCCAGCCGGTGGGGGCGGTCTTGAGCTTGTCGGCGTTGTAGGCCAGCACGGTGGACCACACGAAGAAGCCGACGCCGCAGTTGCTCACGGCGCCCGGGACGTAGTCCTCGGCCTTGCCGAGGATGGCCGGGTCGATTTCCTCGAACATGCCTTCGTCACAGCCGCGGGCCAGTTCCGGCGACTCCACCTCGACCAGGTCCCAGGTCACGCTGTTGGTGTCGACCATGGCCTTCACCTTGGCCATCTCGCCGTTGTACTCGCCGGCGACGATCTTGTTGCCGGTGGCCTTCTCGAAGGGCTGGTAGAAAGCCTTGGTCTGGGCGTCCTTGTTGGCGCCGCCGAAGGAGATCACGGTCAGATCGGTGGCCGCCATGGACTGCGCGGCACAAGCCAGGCCGAGGGTCAGCGCGGCGAGCTTGAGGCCGGCCTTCGACGGGTGGAACGGGGACTTCGACATTATTCTTCTCTCCACAGTGTGCTGGTTTGTTTTTCTTCGAATCAGGCCGCCGACAGCGGGTCGAGGGCACGCACGTGCTCCACGGCCCAGCCCAGCGGTACCACATCACCCACGCTCAGCGCAGGGTCGAGCTCGGCGATCGGCTGCTTGACGAAGAAATCGGTGCGGCCGCAAACCTCCAGGCGGATGCGCACGTGGTCGCCAAGATAGATGAACTCGGCCACACGGCCGGAGAAGCGGTTCACGCAGCTTTCGCTGTGCCCGTTCAGGCGCACCCGCTCGGGACGGATCGACAGGCTGACGGGGTCGCCGGGCTGGCCGACGTTCACCGCCAGCGCCTCGACCTTCTCGCCACGCGCCAGGGTCACCACGCAGCGCTCGCCCTCGTGGCTCGCCAGTTGCCCGGCGATGCGGTTGTTCTCGCCGATGAAGTTGGCCACGAAGGAGTTGCGCGGGTGTTCGTAGAGTTCGTGGGGCGGGGCGATCTGCTGGATCTCGCCCTGGTGGAACACCGCCACGCGGTCGGACATGGTCAGCGCCTCGCCCTGGTCGTGGGTCACGTAGACCACGGTCACGCCCAGGCGCTGGTGGATGTGCTTGATCTCCATCTGCATGTGCTCGCGCAGCTGCTTGTCGAGCGCACCCAGGGGTTCGTCCATCAGCACCAGCTGCGGCTCGAAGACCAGCGCCCGGGCCAGGGCCACGCGCTGCTGCTGGCCGCCGGAGAGCTGCGCCGGGTAGCGCCCGCCGAAGGCGTCGAGCTGGACCATGGACAGCGCGCGCTTGACGCGCTCAGCCACGTCGGTCTTGCTCATGCCGCGCACGGAGAGCGGGAAGGCCAGGTTCTCCGCCACGGTCATGTGCGGGAACAGGGCATAGTTCTGGAACACCATGCCGATGTCGCGCTTGTGCGGGGGGACGTTGTTGATGGAGCGGCCGGCCAGCTGGATCTCGCCGGAGGTGGGGGTTTCGAAACCGGCCAGCATCATCAGGCTGGTGGTCTTGCCGGAACCGGACGGCCCCAGCAGGGTGAGGAATTCGCCTTTGCGAATATCCAGGTTGAGGTCTTTGACGATGAGCGTCTCGCCGTCGTAGCTCTTCTGGACGCCACGGAAGCTCACCAGCACATCGTTCGCCTGAGTCTCGGCCATAACCGCACCTTTTGTATTTGTAAGAAGTTGCCGTGAAGCAAGACTAGAGAAGCCTGCAGCGCGCGCAAATCGGGCGGGAAGAGAACTTGCTATAAGGGTAGAAGAGGATCGTCTGTAGGGCGATCCCTACACGAAAAGTGTGGCCATCAGTCGCAGAAAGCCGGCGTCGCATTGACTGCGACACCGGCATATCCGAAAGCGACCTGGAGCCTGTCTACGATCTCGCGAGCTAGAGCAGGACAAGGCGGGAACAGGCGAGTGAGCGGAGTTCAGGTCGCTAAATGAGCATCGCTCGCCTGTTCTCAACGCAGTCATGCCGACGCACAGCAGATCGTAGGCAGGTTCTCAGCGTTTGGCCCAGTCCTGGAAGCGTTTCTCCAGAGCATCGCCATGCTCTGCCCAGAAGGCCACGTTCATGCCCAGCGCGTCGGCCATGTTGCGCGGCGCGGTGGGCAGGTTGGCGGCCACCTGCGGGTCGAGCTGCTCCACCGCCTTGCGGTTGGTCGGGCCGTAGGCGATGTTCTGCGCATAGACCTTCTGCTGCTCGGGCTGGCTGGCGAAGGCGATGAACTTCTCCGCCAGCTCCTTCTTCCACGCCCCGGACGGCAGCGCCCAGAAGTCGAAGTCGTAGATGCCGCCGGCCCAGGCCATGCGCAGGCCCTTCTGCTCGGGCTGGGCCGCGGCGATGCGGCCGTTGTAGGCCGAGCTCATGACCACGGTGCCGTCGGACAGGTCGCGCACCGGGTCCTGGCCGGACTTCCACCAGTGGATGCTCGGCTTGATCTCGTCGAGCTTACGGAAGGCGCGGTCGACGCCGCCGGGAGTGCCCAGCACCTGGTAGACGTCCTTGGGCGCCACGCCGTCGGCCATCAGGGCGAACTCCAGGCTGTACTTGGCGCCCCAGCGCAGGCCGCGCTTGCCGGGGAATTTCTTCAGGTCCCAGAAGTCGGCCCAGCCCTGGGGCTTGCCCTGCAGCTTGTCCTGGTTGTAGGCCAGCAGGGTGGTCCAGACGAAAATGCCGACGCCGCAGGGCTGCACCGCGCCGGGCACGAAGTCGGCGGGGTCGCCGATCAGGCGCTGGTCGAGCTTCTGGAACAGGCCCTCCTGGCAGCCGCGCGCCAGTTCCGGGGCCTCCACCTCGACCACGTCCCAGGACACATGGCTGATCTCCACCATCTGCCTGAGCTTGTCCAGGTCGCCATTATAGGAACCATGCACCACCGCCGTGCCGGTGGCCGCCTTGAAGGGTTCGTAGAAGGCCTTCTCCTGGGCCGCCTTGTTGGCCCCACCGAAGGAAATCACTGTCACGTAGTCCGCCAGCGCCGGCGTGGCGACAGTCCCCAGCAGGCCGGCCAGCAGCCCGCCCCGTACCGCTCGCAACAACATCCTTCTTCTCCTTGTTCTGATGAAGTACCCCACTGAGCGGGCAATGATTCCCTTTCGCCAGCCGGCGAGGTAGCCGGGCGTTGCAAAAACCGGAAGGGACTCACATAAGCATCGGCGAATCGCCCCGCCGCGCGCCGTTTCAGACCAGCTTATGCTCCACGGCATACTTGACCAGGTCGGCCACCGAATGCGCGCCGAGCTTCTGCATCAGCCGCGCTTTGTGGGTGCTGATGGTCTTGCTGCTGACCGCCAGGTGCTGGGCGATCTCGTTGACGCCCTCGCCCTTGACCAGGCGTTCGAACACCGAGAACTCGCGCTCGGAGAGCAGCGCGTGGGGCGGCCGCGAGTCGGTCAGGCCGACCTCGAAGACCATGCGGTCGGCCAGTTCCGGGTCGATGTAGCGGCCGCCGCTGGCGACCTTGCGGATGGCGGTGAGCAGCAGCGCCGGGTCGCTGTCCTTGGTGGCGTAGCCGGCGGCGCCGATCTTCAGCGCGCGGGCGGCCATCTGCACCTCGTCGTGCATGGACAGCATGAGGATCGCCGGCGGATCGTTCAGCGCGCGGATCCGCGGGATGGCCTCCAGGCCGTTGACGCCGGGCATGGAGATGTCCAGCAGGACCACCTCGCAGGGCACCTGGCGCAGGGTTTCGAGCAACTGCTCGCCGTTGGTGGCCTCGCCCACCACCTGCAGGTCCTTGGCCATGCCGATCAGTTGCTTGATGCCCTCGCGGACGATGGTGTGGTCTTCGGCCACCAGTACTCGAATCACGCTGCCCTCCCCGAACAGACAAAACCGCGCCGGCCCTTCACGGCCCCGGCTCCGGCAATTCCCCCGCATCCAGCGGCACGCGCACCCGCAGGCTGCTGCCCTCCCCCGGCTGGCTGTCGATCTCCAGCTCGCCGCCGAGCATCAGCACGCGCTCGCGCATGCCGACCAGGCCGAAGGAGCTGCCGCCCCAGGCCGCCGCGGTGTCGAAGCCGCAGCCATCGTCGCTGATGCTCAGGCAGAGTTCGTCGCCCTCCACCCGCAGGGCCAGTTCCACAGTATGCGCCTGCGCGTGGCGCATGACATTGGTCAGCGCCTCCTGGAGGATGCGGAACAACCCGATGGCCTTGGCGTCGCCCAGGCGCGGCGGGTTCTCCGGCACCTCCACCAGGCAGGGGATGCCGGTGCGCGTCTCGAAGCGCCGCGCCTGCCACTCCAGCGCCGAGCCGATACCGGCGTCGAGGATCGGCGGGCGCAGGGCCGAGGCCACGTCGCGCACCAGCTGGAACAGCTGGGCGATGAGCTTCTTCATGTTGCCCAGGCGCTCGCTCAGGCCGGGGTCCAGCTCGCCGTAACCCAGCTCGCACATGGAGGTTTCCAGTTTGAGCACGGTCAGCACCTGGCCCAGCTCGTCGTGCACTTCCCGGGCGATGCGCGCCTTCTCTTCCTCGCGCACGCTCTCCAGGTGCGCCGACAGCTCGCGCAGCTGCGCCCGCGACTGCGCCAGCTCCAGCTCGATCTGCTTGTTCTCGCTGATGTCCCAGACCACGCCGTCCCAGGCCAGGCGGCCGTCGTCCAGGCGCCGCGCGGTGGCCTTGATGTCCACCCAGCGCGGCTCGCCGGAACGGGTCAGGATGCGCCCCTGCCAGTGCCAGTTCTTGCCGCCGGCCACCGCTTCCAGTTGTCTCGCGAGGTAGCCGTCGCGGTCGCCCGGGTGCACCAGGCCGAGGATGCCCAGGCCGCTTTCGCGCAGGTAGCCGGGGGAATAGCCCAGCGAGGCCTCGCTGCCGCCGCTGATGAAGCTGAGATGGGCGAAGTCGGAGCCGCCCGGGGCGCTGGGCTCCAGGCGGAACACCAGGCCGGGGACGTTGGCGGCGATGCCCTGCAGGCGCGCCTCGCTCTCTTCCAGGGCGGCGCGAGCGCGGCGCCGCTCGGTGGCGTCGTTGAGGAACACCAGCAGGTATTCCGAGCCGCCGAAGCGCAGGAAGCTCAGCGACACCTCCGCCGGCAGCCACTGGCCGTCGGCGCGGCGCAGGTGGCTTTCGAAGCTCAGCGGGCCTTCTTCGCTGTTGCGCGCGCGGCGCCAGAGGTCGAGCCAGGCGTCCATGTCCAGGCCGGGCTCGAAGTCCGCCAGGGGCCGCTCGATCACCTCGCCGGGGGCGTAGCCGAGCATGTCCTCGGCGGCGCGGTTGGCGTAGCGCACGTGGCTGTCCCAGTTGACCCAGAGGATGCCCACGGTGCTGCTGTCGATGGCGAACTGCGTCAGGCGCAGGGCTTCCTCGGCCGCCTGGCGCAACTCCATGTCGCGGCGCGCGGCGAGCAGGCGCTGCTCCAGCACGTTGCGCTGGCGGCGCAGCCACAGCGCGGTGGCCAGGGCCATGAGCAGCAACAGGCCGAGGAGGATGCAGAGGTTCTGCCAGAAACCGGGGGACTGTCCCAGGCGCGGGTACTGCGGCTGCAGCCAGCGCTCGTGCAACTGGTCCAGCTGCTTGGCCGGCAGCGCGCGCAGGCTGGCGTCGAGGATGCCGGCCAGCTCCGGCAGATCGCGGCGGGTAGCCAGGCGCAACAGCTGTGGATAACCGATGTCGGCCAGCACGCGGAAGCCGGAGAACTCGACCTCGCGGCTGAGGCGGGCCAGGTGCGCCTCGTCGACCACCGCATAGCTGGCCTCCTGGCCGAGCACCCGGCGCAGGGCTTCGCGGTCGCTGTCGGTGAGCTGCAGTTCCAGGCCCGGGTAGGTGCCGCGCAGGTAGTCGGATACCGCGCCCGGGCCGCGCAGCGCCACGGGTTCGAGCACGCCCAGGCGCTCCAGCTCCACGGAGCCGGGACCGTCGCGGAAGCCGATGAGCAGGCGCGGCACCCGCAGGTAGGGGTCGGAGAACAGCCAATCGCGCAGGCTGGAAGGGGTCTGGCCGAGCCCCGGCGCCAGGTCGATTTCGCCGGCGCGGGCGGCACGCTCCAGTTCATCCTGGTCGGCATAGACGCGCCACTGCAGGCTCACCTGCAACGCGCCGGCGATCCAGTCGAGCAGTTCGACATGGGCGCCGGAGAGCTGCTGCAGGCGCCGGTCCTGCTGGGCGTAGGGCG
Organism: Pseudomonas sp. PI1; assembly: GCF_000812405.1. Lineage (NCBI taxonomy): Bacteria > Pseudomonadati > Pseudomonadota > Gammaproteobacteria > Pseudomonadales > Pseudomonadaceae > Pseudomonas > Pseudomonas sp. PI1. Next base: position 123,823 of record NZ_JWMC01000102.1, on the reverse strand, counting down.
CATCCAGGACCACCCCGACGCGCAGCTGCGGGTGCGCTTGCAGCCAGGCGCGCTGGGCGGCGTCCAGGGGCACACCGGGCGGCGCGTCCTGCGCGGCGCCCCACAATGGAATGCACAACAGGAACGCCGCCACGGCGTTCCAGCACAGTCGTCCCATGCCCGCTCCCCGAGAAAAAAGCGCGCCTACATTACCCCATGGCGGGGGGAACCCGGAAAGGCCGGTGCCTGACAAAGCAGAAACAAGGGATTAGTCTGGCCGTTTTGCCAGGCCAGCCCGAGCCACGCAAGGAACCCGCCCCATGTCCCGTCCCGCACAGCCTACCCGCCTCGCCCTCTGCCTGGCCCTGAGCCTGGCGCCCCTGGTGCCGGGCTGGGCCGAAGACACACCGGCCAGCCCGCCCGGCCCGGCGGTGGCGCCGGCAGCGCCCGCGCGCCCGGCCCTGGAGGAACGCAGCCAGGACGAAGCCAGCGCCCTGCAGCAGCGCCTGCCGCAGAAGCAGCAACAGACGCTGCAGGCCGGCGAGGAAAGCTTCCTCGCCCTGTGGCTGCCGGCCAACGCGCCGCAGGCCGAGGGCGTGGTGATCATAGTCCCCGGCGATGGCGAGAACCCCGACTGGCCGGTGGCGGTGGGCCCGCTGCGGCGCAAGCTGCCCGATGCCGGCTGGCAGACCCTCGCCCTCGGCCTGCCCGACCCGCAGGACAGCCAGCCGGTGCCGCGCAAGGAAAGCCCGGACAAGGCCGCCGCCGACAGCGACGCCGGCGCCAGCAGCAAGGACGTCCAGGGCGAATCCGGCGCCGCCACGCCCACGCCGGAAAGCACCGCCGAGGCCGGCAGCGGCGAACCGGCCCAGGCCAGCAGCGAGGCGCCGCCGGCGCCGGATGCGGCCATCGAGCGGCGCAAGGCCTATGCCGAGCGGGTCATGGCGCGCATCCAGGCCGGCCTCGACTTCGCCCTGCAAGGCAAGCCCAGGAGCATCGTCCTCCTCGGCCACGGCACCGGCGCCTACTGGGCGGCACGCTACCTGGCCGAGCGCGAACCCGGCGAAATCCACAACCTGCTGATCGTCGATGCCGAAGTGCCGCGGGACTTCCGCCCGGCGCTGGAAGACATGGTGCCGCGCCTGCAGCTGGCCACCGGCGACTTCTATTACAAGGACAGGCGCGTCGACCGCGACGCCGCCAAGGCCCGCCTGCAGGCGAGCCGGCGCGAGACCGGCAAGACCTACGTGCAGATCGGCATGAACGCCCTGCCGGCCGACCGCGCCACCGAGCAGGACCAGCTCTACCGGCGCATCCGCGGCTGGCTGTCGCTGCACATCAAGCAGGCGCCCGCCGAGTAAACCGGCCCCGAGCCCTAGCGGAAGCCGCGACGCTCGCGCACCAGCGCATAGGCCTGCTGGATCTCGCGGGTCTTCTCGGTAGCGGCGGCGATGCGCGCCTCGCCGGCGCCGGCCAGCTTGTCCGGGTGGTGCTGGCTGATCAGCCGGCGGTAGGCGCGCTTGATCTCCTCCACCGGGCTGTCATCCTCCACGCCCAATAAACGCAGCGCCTGGCGATAGCTTTCCGCCCGGCTCGGCGGCGCGCGCAGGGCCTCGGCGCCGGCGGCCAGGGACAGCACGGTGGCGCGCGGCAGGCCGAAGCTCTCGCCCCAGCGCAGGATCAGCGCCTTCTCCGCCGCGCTCGGCGCGCCGGCCGCCCAGGCCATGCGCCAGCAGGCCTGCAGCAGGCCGTCGACGCTGGGCCGCAGGCCCCGGCATTGCTGCACGCCCTCCTCCAGGCGCGGCCCGCCGTGCTTGCCGCGGTTGAAGGCATCGATGGCGCGCAGACGGCCGGCCTCGTCCAGGCCCAGGCGCAACATTTCCGCCCGAGCCTGCTGGATGTGCGCGTCCTGCACGCGACCACGGCTCTTGGCCACGCGGCCGAGCAGGAGGAACAGCAGCTCCTCCTCCGGCACCCGCGCGCCGCCGCGCAGCTCATCGAGGAGTTCGCGCCAACTGCGCCGGCGCAGGCGACGGTCCAGCACCTGGCCGAGCAGGCCGCCGAGCATGGCCCCGGGGATGCTCGCCAGCGCCCAGCCGGCGACTATGCCTATCAGGGTGCCCGGCCAGAACATTCAACCGGCCGCCAGCAGACGTTCGACTTCGGCCAGGCGCTCGTGGGTGCCGACATCCACCCAGCGCCCGCGGTGCAGCTCGCCGCTGACACGGCCGGCGGCCATGGCCTCGCGCAGCAGCGGCGCCAGCCTGAAGGCGCCGCCCGTGCAGGCGGCGAACAGTGCCGGGTGCAGTACGGCGATGCCGCTGTAGGTGTAGCTGGGCTCGCCTTCGCGATAGTCGCCGACGCGTTCACCCTCCAGGCGGAAGTCGCCGCGGGTGTTGTGCCCGGGGTTGTCCACCAGCACCAGGTGCGCCAGGTCGCCCTCGGCCAGCGCGCCCGGCAGGCGCGCGTAGTCGAAGTCGGTCCAGATGTCGCCGTTGACCAGGGCGAAGGGCGCCTCGCCGAGCAGCGGCAGGGCGCGGAAGATGCCGCCACCGGTCTCCAGCGGCTCGCCTTCGGCGGAATAGCGGATGGCGACGCCGAAGCGCGAGCCATCGCCGAGGTAGTCCTCGATCTGCTGGCCCAGCCAGGCATGGTTGATCACCAGATCATGGAAGCCGGCTCGGCGCAGGGCCAGCAGTTGGTGCTCGATCAGCGGCCGGCCGCCGGCCGGCACCAGCGGCTTGGGCGTGTGCAGGGTCAGCGGGCGCATGCGCTCGCCCTTGCCTGCGGCGAGGAGCATCGCCTTCATGGCGCCACCGGTTGCGGCAGCTCGGCGAGCAGCGCGCCCAGGTCGGCCAGCTCGGGGCGGCGGGCGACGACGCTGTCGAGGTAGCGGAAGAAGCGCGGTACGTCGCCCAGGTAACGCGGCTTGCCGTCGCGGTGGCAGATGCGCGCGAAGATGCCGATCACCTTCAGGTGGCGCTGCACGCCCATCAGGTCGCTGGCGCGGAAGAACTCCTCGAAGGTCGGCGGCAACGGAATGCCGGCGGCCTGGGCCTTGCGCCAGTAGCGGCTGAGGCCGTCGTGCACGCGCGGCTCGGGCCAGCTGAGGAAGGCGTCCTTATAAAGGCAGGTGACGTCGTAGGTCACCGGGCCGTACACCGCATCCTGAAAATCGAGGATGCCGGGGTTCGGCTCGCTGAGCATCAGGTTGCGCGGCATGTAGTCACGGTGCACCAGCACCCGCGGCTGCTCCAGCGCGCTGCTCACCAGGCGGTCGCAGGTGCGCTGCCAGCGCGCCAGTTGCTCGCCTTGCAGCTCGATGTTCAGGTGACGGCCCAGGTACCACTCGGGGAACAGGCCCAGCTCGCGGCGCAGCAGCGCCTCGTCGTAGGCCGGCAGGCGGCCTTCGGCCGGCACCCGCTGGAAGGCCACCAGGGCGTCCAGGGCGTCCTCGAAGAGTTCCTCGGCGTTCTGCGGGTTGAGCACGTCCAGGTAGGTTTGGCGGCCCAGGTCGTCGAGCAGCAGCAGGCCCTGCTCCAGGTCCTGGGCAAGAATCCGCGGCACGTGCACCCCGGCCTCGGCGAGCATGCCGGCCACCTTGACGAAGGGGCGGCAGTCCTCCTGGGGCGGCGGCGCGTCCATGACGATCAGCGTGCGGCCCTCGCCCTGCCAGCGGAAATAGCGGCGGAAGCTGGCGTCGCTGCTGGCCGGGGTGAGCTCGGCGGGCGGCACCGGCCCCCATCCCTCGGCACTGAACACTACGGGTAAACAAGAGTCCAACCAGCGATTCAGGAGCTGGTAACGGGCATCCTCAGACATCTTTGGGGGTTCTCCACGGCCCTAGCCGTTGCGCGGGTCATGCTTTATTATCCAGCATCTTTTTGAGCCCATCGAGTGGCTATGGCCGAATCTGGCCGATGGCTCGCAGGAAGCCCGGATTAACAAGATGGCAGTGATTCTCCCCGTGTTCCGTAGAAAGTTCCCCTTACTGGTGACCGGTGGCCTGCTGGCTATGCAGCCGCTCGCTTCCTCGACCGCCACGGCGGCCGAACAGTTCAACTGCACCCCCTCCGGCGGCAGCTGGGACTGCTCCGCGCAGCAGCCGGCCAGCGCCCTGCCGCCGCGTCCGGAGCATACCGAAAGCTCGGTCAGCACCCCCGCCAGCGGCGGCGCTGAAGGCGCAGCCGTCGCAGGTGCGGCTGCCGGCGCCGAAGAGCCCAGGCAGAAGCTGGTCACCGAGAGCGGCGGCAAGGGCCTCAAGTCGCGCAGCGCCGACTACAGCCACCTCGACTGGGTCCCGCGGGAGAAGCTCACCGCCGCCCAGCTGGCGGAAGTCGGCCCGTACTGCAGCGGCGCCTACATCGAACCGACCCGCCCGGGCATGAACGACAAGACCCCGCGCGACGAGGCCCCGACCTACGTCTCGGCGAAGGTCTCGCGCTACGAGCAGGAGTCGCAGGTCGCGACCCTGGCCGGCAACGTGGTCCTGCGCCAGGGCAGCATGCAGGTGGAGGCCGACGAGGCCAACCTGCACCAGGCCGAGAACCGCGGCGAGCTGGCCGGCAACGTGCGCCTGCGCGACAACGGCGCGCTGATCGTCGGCGACCACGCCGACCTGCAACTGGACAACGGCGAGGCGAAGATCGACAACGCCGAGTACGTCATGCACCAGGCCCAGGTCCGCGGCAGCGCGCTCTACGCCAAGCGCCAGGAAGACGCCATCATCCAGCTCAAGGACGGCACCTATACCCGTTGCGAGCCGGGCAGCAACTCCTGGTACGTCAAGGGCAACAACATCAAGCTGAACCCGGCCACCGGCTTCGGCACCGCGACCAACGCGACCCTGCGGGTGAAGGACATTCCGGTGTTCTATACCCCCTACATCTATTTCCCGATCGACGATCGCCGCCAGTCCGGCTTCCTGCCGCCCACCCTGGGCAGCACCAGCGACACCGGCATGTTCGTGGTCACCCCGTACTACTTCAACCTGGCGCCGAACTACGACGCCACGCTGTTCCCGCGCTACATGGCCAAGCGCGGTCTGATGATGGAAGGCGAGTTCCGCTACCTGACCCACAGCAGCGAGGGCCAGGTCACCGCCGCCTACCTGAACGACAAGGACGACGACCGCGAAGGCCAGCCGCACTTCACCGACCAGCGCTGGATGTACGGCTGGAAGAACACCAGCGGCCTGGATTCGCGCTGGCTGGCGCAGGTGGACTACACCAAGATCAGCGACCCGTACTACTTCCAGGACCTGGACACCTCCCTGGGCCTGGGCTCGCCGACCTACGTGAACCAGCAGGGCGCCCTGACCTACCGCGGCGACGACTTCACCGCGCGCCTCAACGCCCAGGCCTACCAGTTGGCCACCGTGACCGACGTGACGCCATATGACCGCCTGCCGCAGCTGACCCTCGACGGTCGCCTGCCCTACCACCCGGGCGGCCTGGAGTTCACCTACGGCAGCGAACTGGTGCGCTTCGACCGCGACCTGGACGAGGACGTCTACTTCGATACCGACGGCAACGTGCTCGGTCAGCGCCCGGACGTGAACATCTCCGGCCTGGCCCGCGCCACCGGCGACCGTGCGCACTTCGAGCCGGGTGTCAGCCTGCCGCTGGCCAGCAGCTGGGGCTTCCTGACGCCGACGCTGAAGGCGATGTACACCAAGTACGACCTGGACCTGGACGGCACCGGCAAGGCGCAGCTGAACAGCTCGACCAACTACGGCGAAGTCAGCTACGACAGCAGCCCCGACCGCTCGCTGCCGCTGGTCAAGCTCGACGGCGGCCTGTACTTCGACCGCGACACCACGTTCGGCGGCACCAAGTTCCGCCAGACCCTGGAGCCGCGCGCCATGTACCTGTACGTGCCGTACCGCAACCAGGACAACCTGCCGAGCTTCGACACCGGCGAGTTCAACTTCAGCTACGACTCGCTGTGGCGCGAGAACCGCTTCACCGGCAAGGACCGCATCGGCGACGCCAACCAGCTGTCCCTGGGCGCCACCTCGCGCTTCATCGAGGACAACGGCTTCGAGCGCGCCTCCGTCAGCGCCGGCCAGATCTACTACTTCTCCGACCGCCGCGTGCAGCTGCCGGGCCTGACCGAGAAGTACATCCGCAACTACAACCTGGCGAACCCGAACAACCCGATCGACAACCCCGACGCGGACACCTGGCGCTCGCCCTACGCCCTGCAGGGCGTCTATCGCTTCAACCACGACTGGCGCCTGAGCTCGGACTACAACTGGAACCCCAACACGCACCACACCGACAGCGGCAGCGTGATGTTCCACTACCAGCCCGAAGCCGAGCCGCAGAAGGTGTTCAACGCCGGCTACCGCTACCGCGCGGACAGCAAGTCGTTCGACCCGAACCTCGGCCGCTTCAGCTACAACAGCGACGAGTACAAGATCGAGCAGCACGACTTCTCGGTCATCTGGCCGATCGTCCCGCAGTGGAGTGCCATCGCCCGCTGGCAGTACGACTACAACCAGAACCGCACCCTCGAGGCCCTCGGCGGCTTCGAATACGACAGCTGCTGCTGGAAACTGCGACTGGTCAACCGCTACTGGCTGAAGTACGACGACGACAACTTCTACACGTCCGACTCCAAGGCCGACCGCGGCATCTTCCTGCAAATCATCCTCAAGGGCCTTGGCGGCGTTGTAGGCAACCAAGTCGAAGGCTTCCTCGACCAAGGCATCCAAGGTTATCGTCAACGTGAAGACAGCTCTATGTAATGCCCTGCGCCCGCTGATGCTGGGCGCCCTGCTGGTCTGTTCCGCAGCCCACGCCGAAGTCACCCCGCTGGACCGTGTCGTGGCCATCGTCGACAACGACGTGGTCATGCAGAGCCAGCTCGACCAACGCCTGCGCGAAGTCCGCCAGACCATCGAGAAGCGCGGCGCGCCGCTGCCGCCCGAGCACGTGCTGACGCAGCAGGTGCTCGAGCGCCTGATCATCGAGGACATCCAGCTGCAGATCGGCGAGCGCTCCGGCATCCGCATCACCGACGAGGAGCTGAACCAGGCCATGGGCACCATCGCCCAGCGCAACAACCTGAGCCTGGACCAGTTCCGCGCCGCCCTCGCCCGCGACGGCCTGTCCTACGACGACGCCCGCGAGCAGGTGCGCCGCGAGATGATCATCAGCCGCGTGCGCCAGCGCCGCGTGGCCGAGCGCATCCAGGTCAGCGACCAGGAAGTGCAGAACTTCCTGGCCTCCGACCTGGGCAAGATCCAGCTCTCCGAAGAGTACCGCCTGGCCAACATCCTCATCCCGGTGCCGGACGGCGCTTCGCCGGAAACCCTCCAGGCCGCCGGCAGGCAGGCCCAGGAGATCTACCAGCAGCTCAAGCAGGGCGCCGACTTCAACCAGCTGGCGATTTCCCGCTCGGCCGGCGACAACGCCCTGGAAGGCGGCGAGATCGGCTGGCGCAAGGCCGCCCAGCTGCCCTCCCCGTTCGACGGCATGGTCGGCAGCCTGGCCGTGGGCGACGTCACCGAGCCGGTGCGCACCCCCGGCGGCTTCATCATCCTCAAGCTGGAAGAGAAGCGCGGCGGCAGCAAGATGGTGCGTGACGAGGTGCATGTCCGCCACATCCTGCTCAAGCCCAGCGAAATCCGCAGCGACGAGGAAACCCAGAAGCTGGCGCAGAAGCTCTACGAGCGCATCCAGAGCGGCGAAGACTTCGGCAAGCTGGCCAAGCAGTTCTCCGAAGACCCGGGCTCGGCGCTGCACGGCGGCGACCTCAACTGGGTCGATCCGGAATCCCTGGTGCCGGAATTCCGCGACGTGATGAACAGCATCCCGCAGAACCAGCTGTCCAAGCCGTTCCGCTCGCCGTTCGGCTGGCACATCCTGGAAGTCCTCGGTCGCCGCGCCACCGACAGCAGCGACAAGTTCCGCGAGCAGCAGGCCGCCCAGGTCCTGCGCAACCGCAAGTACGACGAGGAACTGCAGGCCTGGCTGCGGCAGATCCGCGACGAAGCCTACGTCGAGATCAAGCTGTAAGCCCCGCGCGCGACACAGGAACCCGGCCCCAAGGCCGGGTTTCTTTTTATCCGCGCCCCACTTGGGCGTAGAGTGGGCCCATCCCGAACAACCCCGGCCGCCGGCGCGGCCGATGCCTCAGAGACACCCGCCATGCAAGCCTCCAAGCCATTCGCCCTCACCCCCGGAGAGCCGGCCGGCATCGGCCCGGACCTGTGCCTGCTGCTGTCCCGCCAGGCTCAGCCCCAGCCGCTGGTGGCCATCGCCAGCCGGCAGATGCTGGCCGAGCGCGCCGCCCTGCTGGGCCTGGACATCCAGTTGCTGGAAACCGGCCCAGGCCAGTGGCCGCAGGCGCCCGCCCCGGCAGGCTCGCTCTATGTCTGGGACACCCCGCTGGGCGCGCCGGTAAAAGCCGGCCAGCTCGACCCGGCCAATGCCGGCTACGTGCTGCAGACACTGACCCGCGCCGGCCAGGGCTGCCTGGACGGCAGCTTCGCTGGGATGATCACCGCGCCGGTGCACAAGGGCGTGATCAACGAAGGCGGCGTGGCCTTCTCCGGGCACACCGAGTTCCTCGCCGAGCTGACCCGTACCCCGCAGGTGGTGATGATGCTCGCCACCCGCGGCCTGCGCGTGGCGCTGGTGACCACCCACCTGCCGCTGCGCGAGGTGGCCGACGCCATCACGCCCGAGCGCCTGGCGCGCGTCACCCGCATCCTGCATGCCGACCTGCGCGACAAGTTCGGCCTGGCCGAGCCGCGCATCCTGGTCTGCGGCCTCAACCCCCACGCCGGCGAGGGCGGCCACCTGGGCCACGAGGAAATCGACGTCATCGAGCCCACCCTGGAGCGCCTGCGCGGCGAAGGCATGCATCTGGTCGGCCCGCTGCCGGCCGATACCCTGTTCACCCCCAAGCACCTGGAACACTGCGACGCTGTGCTGGCCATGTACCACGACCAGGGCTTGCCGGTGCTCAAGTACAAGGGCTTCGGCGCGGCGGTGAACGTCACCCTGGGCCTGCCGATCATCCGCACCTCGGTGGACCACGGCACCGCCCTGGACCTGGCCGGCACTGGCCGCATCGACGGCGGCAGCCTGCAGGTGGCGCTGGAGACGGCTTACCAGATGGCGGCTAGTCGGATTGATAGTTGAAAGCTGGAAGCTGGAAGCTGGAAGCTGGAAGCTGGAAGCTGGAAGCTGGAAGCTGGAAGCTGGAAGCCAGGACGAAAGCGCATTTTTCGTACCAGCGCCAGGCTGGTAACATCGGCATATGCGTCTTTCTCTTCCAGCTTCTAGCTTCAGGCTTCTAGCTGCTCCCTGGAACTCCCTATGTCTTCCGAGCTTTTCCAACATCGCGCGCGCAAGCGCTTCGGCCAGAACTTCCTGCACGACGCCGGGGTGATCCACCGCATCCTGCGCGCCATCGCCCCCAAGGAAGGCCAGCACCTGCTGGAGATCGGCCCGGGCCAGGGCGCCCTCACCGAAGGCCTGGTGGACAGCGGCGCGCAGTTGGACGTGATCGAGCTCGACCTCGACCTGATCCCGCAGCTGAAATGGCGCTTCGGCCTCAAGCCGAACTTCCGCCTGCACCAGGGCGATGCCCTGAAGTTCGACTTCGCCACCCTGCCCCAGGCCGGCGAGAAGCTGCGGGTGGTCGGCAACCTGCCCTACAACATCTCCACGCCGCTGATCTTCCACCTGCTGGAGCACGCCGGGATCATCCAGGACATGCACTTCATGCTGCAGAAGGAAGTGGTCGAGCGCCTGGCCGCCAAGCCCGGCGGCGGCGACTGGGGCCGGCTGTCGATCATGGTCCAGTACTTCTGCCGGGTGGACTACCTGTTCACCGTCGGCCCGGGCGCCTTCAACCCGCCACCCAAGGTGGAGTCGGCCATCGTCCGCCTGGCGCCCTACGCCGAGCTGCCGCACCCGGCCAAGGACCACCGCCTGCTCGAACGCATCGTCCGCGAAGCCTTCAACCAGCGCCGCAAGACCCTGCGCAACACCCTGCGCAGCCTGATGTCCATCGAAGACATCGAGGCCGCCGGCGTCGACCCCAGCCTGCGCCCGGAGCAACTGGACGTAGCCGACTTCGTGCGCCTAGCCAACCGCCTGGCGGAACTGGCCCCCGAGCTGTGAATCCCTCGACGAGACGCCCGAGCCGAGCATGAGCGACCCCCGATACCAGATTTCCGTCAGCGTCACCACCCGCCACCTGCCCGAACAATCGCAGCCGGAGCAGCAGCGCTACGTCTTCGCCTACACGGTGACCATCCACAACCAGGGCGAGCAGGCGGCCAAGCTGCTGAGCCGCCACTGGATCATCACCGACGGCGACGGCCACGTGCAGGAAGTGCGCGGCGCCGGCGTGGTAGGTGAAAAGCCGCTGATCGAGCCGGGCGCCAGCCATACCTACACCAGCGGCACCGTGCTGGCCACCAAGGTCGGCAGCATGTCCGGCAGTTACCAGATGGTCGCCGCCGATGGCCACCATTTCGATGCCGAAATCCCGGTGTTCCGCCTCGCCGTTCCCGGAGCGCTGCACTGATGGCCACCTACGCCGTGGGCGACCTGCAGGGCTGCCTGGAACCGCTCAAGCAACTGCTGCAGCGGGTTGCCTTCGACCCCGCCCGCGACAAGCTGTGGCTGGTGGGCGACCTGGTCAACCGCGGCCCGCAGTCGCTGGAAACCCTGCGCTTCCTCTACGCCATGCGCGATTCGGTGGTCTGCGTGCTGGGCAACCACGACCTGCACCTGCTGGCCGTGGCCTACAACGCCGAGCGCCTGAAGAAGGCCGACACCCTGCGCGAAATCCTCGAGGCGCCGGAGCGCGACGACCTGCTCGACTGGCTGCGCAACATGCCCCTGGTGCACCACGACGCCGAACGCGACGTCACCCTGGTGCACGCTGGCATCCCGCCGCAGTGGAGCATCGAGAAATCCCTGCAGCGCGCCGCCGAAGTGGAAGAGGCCCTGCGCGACGACCAGCGCCTGCCGCTGTTCCTCGAAGGCATGTACGGCAACGAGCCGGCCAAGTGGGACAAGAAGCTGCACGGCATCGACCGCCTGCGGGTGATCACCAACTACTTCACCCGCATGCGCTTCTGCACCCCCGACGGCAAGCTCGACCTCAAGAGCAAGGAAGGCCTGGATACCGCGCCGGCCGGCTACGCCCCCTGGTTCAGCTACCCCGAGCGCAAGGCCGCCGGGCGCAAGATCATCTTCGGCCACTGGGCGGCGCTGGAAGGCCAGTGCGACGTGCCCGGCCTCTACGCACTGGACACCGGCTGCGTGTGGGGCGGTAGCATGACCCTGCTGAACGTCGACAACGGCGAACGCATCGCCTGCAGCTGCGCCGGCAACGCCGGCTGAGCCCACCCACAGAGCAGAGAACATGAGCGAATTCAAGCGCATCGCCCCCGAACAGGCCCACCAGCTGCGCCAGGCCGGCGCCCAGGTGGTGGACATCCGCGACCCGCAGAGCTACGCGATGGGCCACGTCACCGGTTCCCGCCACATCGATAACTACTCGGTGGCCGATTTCATCCGCCAGGCCGACCTCGATGCGCCGCTGCTGGTGTTCTGCTACCACGGCAACTCCAGCCAGAGCGCGGCCGCCTACTTCGTCCAGCAGGGCTTCACCGACGTGTACAGCGTCGACGGCGGCTTCGAACTGTGGCGCAGCGTCTATCCCGCGGATACCAGCAGCGGCCAGGCGGACTGAGGGGCCCGGCCGAGGTTCCACAAATAAATCTGTAACTTCTCACCCGATTCCCCTTTACAGGCCGGATAACGAACTATCCTTTTCCTCAGGCCATCCAAAAGGGGAGAGCCGGCCCACCGGCTTCCGGGAATCGGCAGTGACCATTTGGGGCGGTTCAGGGCGCAAGCCAGGTACCGTTGGAGTTCTGGGGGAAATTCGCCGGCCACGCTGGCAGCCCGCCCGCACCCACTCACACCGATCCCGTGCCGGCTCCATGCATCGAGCGAGGAGACGTCATGAGTATTTTCAGTCACTTCCAGGAACGCTTCGAAGCGACCCGCCAGGAGGAATACTCCCTGCAGGAGTACCTGGATATCTGCAAGCAGGACAAGACCGCCTATGCCACCGCGGCCGAGCGCATGCTGATGGCCATCGGCGAGCCGGAACTGCTGGATACCTCCACCGACCCACGGCTGTCGCGAATCTTTTCCAACAAGGTGATCCGCCGCTACCCGGCGTTCGCCGACTTCCACGGCATGGAAGAATGCATCGACCAGATCGTCGCCTTCTTCCGCCACGCGGCCCAGGGCCTGGAAGAAAAGAAACAGATCATCTACCTGCTCGGCCCGGTGGGCGGCGGCAAGTCGTCCCTGGCGGAAAAGCTCAAGCAGCTGATGGAGAAGGTGCCCTTCTACGCCATCAAGGGCTCGCCGGTGTTCGAATCGCCCCTGGGGCTGTTCAACCCGGATGAGGACGGCGCCATCCTCGAGGAAGACTACGGCATCCCGCGGCGCTACCTGCGCTCGATCATGTCGCCGTGGGCGACCAAGCGGCTCAACGAGTTCGGCGGCGATATCAGCCAGTTCCGCGTGGTCAAGCTGCACCCCTCGATCCTCAACCAGATCGCCATCGCCAAGACCGAACCGGGGGACGAGAACAACCAGGACATCTCCGCCCTGGTGGGCAAGGTGGACATCCGCAAGCTCGAGGAGTACCCGCAGAACGACGCCGACGCCTACAGCTACTCGGGCGCGCTGTGCCGGGCCAACCAGGGCCTGATGGAATTCGTCGAGATGTTCAAGGCGCCGATCAAGGTCCTGCACCCGCTGCTGACCGCCACCCAGGAGGGCAACTACAACAGCACCGAGGGCCTGGGCGGGCTGCCCTACAGCGGCATCATCCTCGCCCACTCCAACGAATCGGAGTGGCACAGCTTCCGCAACAACAAGAACAACGAGGCCTTCATCGACCGTATCTACATCGTCAAGGTCCCGTACTGCCTGCGCGTCACCGACGAGATCAAGATCTACGACAAGCTTTTGATCAACAGCTCGCTGGCCCACGCGCACTGCGCCCCGGACACCCTGAAGATGCTCTCGCAGTTCTCCGTGCTGTCGCGCCTGAAAGAGCCGGACAACTCCAACATCTACTCGAAGATGCGCGTCTACGACGGCGAGAACCTCAAGGACACCGATCCCAAGGCCAAGTCGATCCAGGAATACCGCGACGCCGCCGGGGTCGACGAGGGCATGGCCGGGCTTTCCACCCGCTTCGCCTTCAAGATCCTCTCCAAGGTGTTCAACTTCGACCCGCACGAAGTGGCGGCCAACCCGGTGCACCTGCTCTACGTGCTGGAGCAGCAGATCGAGCAGGAACAGTTCCCGCCGGAAACCCGCGAGCGCTACCTGCGCTTCATCAAGGAATACCTGGCGCCGCGCTACGTGGAGTTCATCGGCAAGGAAATCCAGACCGCGTACCTCGAGTCCTACAGCGAATACGGCCAGAACATCTTCGACCGCTACGTGCTCTACGCCGACTTCTGGATCCAGGACCAGGAATACCGCGACCCGGAAACCGGCGAAATCCTCAACCGCGCCGCCCTCAACGAGGAGCTGGAGAAGATCGAGAAACCGGCCGGCATCAGCAACCCGAAGGATTTCCGCAACGAAATCGTCAACTTCGTGCTGCGCGCCCGCGCCGGCAACAACGGCAAGAACCCCAGCTGGCTGTCCTACGAGAAACTGCGCGTGGTGATCGAGAAGAAAATGTTCTCCAACACCGAGGACCTGCTGCCGGTCATCAGCTTCAACGCCAAGGCCAGCAAGGAGGACCAGCAGAAACACAACGACTTCGTCCGGCGCATGGTCGAGCGCGGCTACACCGAGAAGCAGGTGCGCCTGCTGTCGGAATGGTATCTGCGCGTACGTAAGTCGCAGTAAAAAGCAGTTGAAAGCCGGATGCTGGAAGCCGGAAGCCAGAGGCATACCGTAACCCCCGGTTGCGGCCTGCTTCCAGCTTACCGCTTCCAGCTTCCAGCTCAGCCCGGAGGGCCTGTATGAGCTACGTCATCGACCGGCGTCTGAACGGCAAGAACAAAAGCACGGTGAACCGCCAGCGCTTCCTGCGGCGTTACCGTGAGCACATCAAGAAGGCGGTCGAGGAGGCCGTCAGCCGGCGCTCGATCACCGACATGGAGCACGGCGAGCAGATCAGCATCCCCGGCCGCGACATCGACGAACCCATCCTCCACCACGGCCGTGGCGGGCGGCAGACCATCGTCCACCCGGGCAACAAGGAATTCACCACCGGCGAGCACATCGCCCGGCCCCAGGGCGGCGGCGGTGGCCGTGGCGCCGGCAAGGCCAGCAACCAGGGCGAGGGGATGGACGACTTCGTCTTCCAGATCACCCAGGAGGAATTCCTCGACTTCATGTTCGAGGACCTGGAGCTGCCCAACCTGGTCAAGCGCCACATCACCGGCAGCGACACCTTCAAGACCGTGCGCGCCGGCATCAGCAACGACGGCAATCCCTCGCGCATCAACATCGTCCGCACCCTGCGCTCGGCCCACGCCCGGCGCATCGCCCTGACCGGCTCCACCCGCGGCAAGCTGCGCGCCGCCGTGGCCGAACTGGAACGGCTCAAGCGCGAGGAACCGGACAACCTCGGCGACATCCAGGCGCTGGAGCAGGAAATCGACCGCATGCGCGCGCGCATCGACCGCGTGCCCTTCCTGGACACCTTCGACCTCAAGTACAACCTGCTGATCAAGCAGCCCAACCCCACCTCCCAGGCGGTGATGTTCTGCCTGATGGACGTCTCCGGCTCCATGACCCAGGCGACCAAGGACATCGCCAAGCGCTTCTTCATCCTCCTGTACCTGTTCCTCAAGCGGAACTACGAGAAGATCGAAGTGGTGTTCATCCGCCACCACACCAGCGCCCGCGAGGTGGACGAGGAAGAATTCTTCTATTCCCGGGAGACCGGCGGCACCATCGTCTCCAGCGCGCTGAAGATGATGCAGGAGATCATGGCCGAGCGTTATCCCACCCACGAGTGGAACATCTACGCGGCCCAGGCCTCCGACGGCGACAACTGGAATGACGATTCGCCGGTGTGCCGCGATATCCTGATGAAACAGATCATGCCGTTCGTGCAGTACTACACCTACGTCGAGATCACCCCGCGCGAGCACCAGGCGCTGTGGTTCGAATACGAACGGGTGCGCGAAGCCTTCGAAGACAGCTTCGCCCAGCAGCAGATCGTCTCCGCCGCGGACATCTACCCGGTGTTCCGCGAACTGTTCCAGAGGAGGCTAGTCGCATGAGCAAGCGCCAGCCCATCGCCACCGGCTCGGAATGGACCTTCGACCTGATCCGCCAGTACGACCGGGAGATCAGCCGTATCGCCGAGCGCTACGCGCTGGACACCTACCCGAACCAGATCGAGGTCATCACCGCCGAGCAGATGATGGACGCCTACGCCTCGGTCGGCATGCCCATCGGTTATAACCACTGGTCCTACGGCAAGCATTTCCTCAGCACGGAAAAGAACTACAAGCGCGGGCAGATGGGCCTGGCCTACGAGATCGTCATCAACTCCGACCCCTGCATCGCCTACCTGATGGAGGAGAACACCCAGTGCATGCAGGCGCTGGTGATCGCCCACGCCTGCTACGGGCACAACAGCTTCTTCAAGGGCAACTACCTGTTCCGCACCTGGACCGACGCCAGTTCGATCATCGATTACCTGGTGTTCGCCAAGCAGTACATCATGCAGTGCGAGGAGCGCTACGGCATCGACGCGGTGGAAGACCTGCTGGACTCCTGCCACGCCCTGATGAACTACGGCGTCGACCGCTACAAGCGGCCCTACCCCATCTCCGCCGAGGAAGAACGGCAGCGCCAGAAGGAACGCGAGGAACTCATCCAGCGCCAGGTCAACGACCTGTGGCGGACCATCCCGCGCGCCGCCGGCAAGGACAAGGAACAGGAACTGGCGCGCTACCCCAGCGAGCCGCAGGAGAACATCCTCTACTTCATCGAGAAGAACGCCCCGCTGCTGGAGCCCTGGCAGCGCGAAGTGGTGCGCATCGTGCGCAAGGTGGCGCAGTACTTCTACCCGCAGCGCCAGACCCAGGTGATGAACGAAGGCTGGGCAACCTTCTGGCACTACACCCTGATCAACGACCTCTACGACGAGGGCCTGGTCACCGACGGCTTCATGATGGAGTTCCTCCAGTACCACACCAGCGTGGTCTACCAGCCCGGCTTCGACAGCCCCTACTACAGCGGCATCAACCCCTACGCCCTGGGCTTCGCCATGTACCGCGACATCCGCCGCATCTGCGAGGAACCCACCGAGGAAGACCGCCGCTGGTTCCCGGACATCGCCGGCAGCGACTGGCTGGCCACCCTCAAGTTCGCCATGAAGAGCTTCAAGGACGAGAGCTTCGTGCTGCAGTTCCTCTCGCCCAAGGTGATCCGCGAGTTCAAGCTGTTCAGCATCCTCGACGACGACCAGAAGGACGACCTGCTGGTCGACGCCATCCACGACGACGACGGCTACCGCAAGATCCGCGAGACCCTCGCCGCGCAGTACAACCTGGGCAACCGCGAGCCCAACGTGCAGATCTGGAACGTCGACCGCCGCGGCGACCGCTCCCTGACCCTGCGCCACCAGCAGCACGACCGCCAGCCGCTGGGCGAATCCACCGAGGACGTGATGAAGCACCTGCACCGCCTGTGGGGCTTCGACATCCACCTGGAAACCCTCAACGGCGAGCAGGTCGTGCAGACCCACCACATGCCCCCAAAGGGTGAACGCGAGAACGAGGACGGCTACCCGCGGCTGGACCTGATCATCCCGCCCATTTGATCGGTTGACCCTACCCGGGGCAGGATCGAGCATGACGCCAAGCCCAGCCGAGGTCGCCATGCGTCTTTTCGCCATCCTCCTGCTCTGCCTCGCTCTCGCGACCTGCACCACGCAGGTCCCCCAGGCCCGCGTGACCCAGGCGGCGGACAGCCGCCTGGCCGGCCTGCAGGCCTTCCAGCTGATGCCCCCGGAAAACGCCGTCGACGCCCTGCCCTACGCCAGCCGCTACCCGCTGATCAACGCCTGGCTGCGCCAGGGCCTGGAAAGGCGCGGCTACCGCGAAGCCGGCGCCGCGCAACTGCGCGTCTACTACTGGCTGGCCCTGCGCGACGCGCCGCTGGAATTCAAGGTCGACGTGCCGCCGCCGCAATCCCTCGGCCCCTACCTGGCCATCCACCGCCTGCGCGACGAAACCGGCACCCTGCGCGTGCGCCTGACCGACCTGCAGGACCGGGTGCTCTGGGAAGGTACCGTCAGCACCGGCTTGAGCCCGGCCCACGCCAGCAGCGAGCTGCTGCAGCACGCGGTCGAAGCGCTGATAAGCCAGATTCCCCAGGCCACCCCGTAGGATGGTGTTGAGCGAAGCGATACCCATCACCGCAACCGCATGGGTTTCGCAAGCTCAACCCATCCTACGGGTGCGCGTTTGCCGTAGGAGCGGACCTTGTCCGCGATAGCCGGAGGTTCCGGCGCGATTCGCGGATGAGATCCGCTACACTGCCCCACCCGTACCATTCCCCTGTAGGAGCGCGCCCTGCGCGCGATTTCGCGGGCAGGGCCCGCTCCTACAATTTGCTGTGAGGTATGGAGTTTCCTCGTAGGAGCGGACCTTGTCCGCGATGGCCGGAGGTTCCGGCGCGATTCGCGGATGAGATCCGCTCCACGCCATTCCCCTGTAAGCGGGCCCTGCCCGCGATTCGCGCGCAGGGCGCGCGCCTACAGGCTTGCCCCCCGCTCTCCGAAGCCCGAAGCTATCCCCCTGACAGGAGAAAGCTTCATGCAGATCTACAAGGTAGGCGGCGCCGTTCGCGACCGTCTGCTCGGCCAAGCGGTCAGCGATACCGACTGGGTGGTGGTCGGCGCCAGCGCCAAAGACATGCTCGAGAAGGGCTACCGCCCGGTGGGCGCGGACTTTCCGGTATTCCTCCATCCCAAGACTGGCGAGGAATACGCCCTGGCCCGCACCGAACGCAAGAGCGGCCGCGGCTACGGCGGCTTCACCTTCTACGCCAGCCCCGACGTGAGCCTGGAAGAAGACCTGGTGCGCCGCGACCTCACCATCAACGCCATGGCCGAGGACGACAACGGCCGGCTGATCGACCCCTACGGCGGCCAGCGCGACCTCGAAGCGCGCCTGCTGCGCCACGTCTCCCCGGCCTTCGTCGAAGACCCGCTGCGCGTGCTGCGCGTGGCCCGCTTCGCCTCGCGCTTCGCCCCACTGGGCTTCAAGGTCGCCGACGAAACCCTGGCGCTGATGCGCGAGCTGTCCGAATCCGGCGAGCTGGAAGCCCTGACGCCCGAACGCAGCTGGAAGGAAATCGCCCGCGCGCTGATGGAAGCCCGCCCCGACGTGTTCATCCAGGTGTTGCGCGACTGCGGCGCCCTGGCCGTGTTGATGCCCGAGGTCGACGCCCTGTTCGACGTGCCGCAACCGGCGCAGCACCACCCGGAAATCGACACCGGCGAACACCTGCTGGCCGTGCTGCGCCAGTGTGCCGAGCACCGTCAGCCGCTGACCGTGCGCTGGGCCTGCCTGCTCCACGACCTGGGCAAGGCGCGCACCCGCCGCGAAGACTGGCCCCGGCACATCGCCCACGAACACCTGGGCCTGCCGTTGATCGATGCGGTCAACGCCCGCTTCAAGGCGCCGCGCGACTGCCAGGAACTGGCGCGCCTGGTCGGCGAGTACCACACCCATGCCCACCGCGCCCTGGAACTGCGGCCCAGCACTCTGCTGGAGCTGTTGCAGGCCTTCGACGTCTACCGCCGGCCGCAGCGCTTCGAGGAATTCATCGCCGCCAGCGAAATGGACGCCCGCGGCCGCCACGGCCTGGAAAACCGCGCTTATCCACAGGCCGACTACCTGCGCGGCGCCGCCAGGGCAGCCCGCGAAGTAGCGGTGCAGCCATTGCTGGAAAAGGGCTTCAAGGGCGCGGAACTGGGCGAAGCGCTCAAGCGCGAACGCCTGAAGGCACTCAAGGCCTACAAGGAAGCCCAACCGTAGGGCGTATAACCGTTCGCGGTCATACGCCGCCACACCCCAGACCACCGTCAACTCCAAGGCTGAACCCGGAGTAACCTGGGGCCCAGGTCAAACGGCGGATAACGTCGAACGTTATCCGCCCTACGCCCAGCCCTCTTGTAGGAGCGAGCTTGCTCGCGAACAGCCCCGGCACCGAGCAAGGCCAGGGTTCGCGAGCAAGCTCGCTCCTACGAAAGGCAGACGGAATCAGGCTGCCGGATGCGCCGCGATCAACGCCGCCGGCGTCAGCTCGGCGCCGCGCCACTGGAAGGGCACCGGCCACAGGCGCTGGTCGATGTCCGCCTCGGCCCAGAGGCTGGCGAAATCACGCCCGGCGCCCGGATGACGCACATCGGGCGCCAGCAGCGCCAGGGGCCAGAGCACGAAGGCGTTCTTCAGCACCTCGGCGCGCGGCAGCACCAGGCCATCGAACTCGCCATGCAGGTCGCCGTAGAGCAGCACGTCGATGTCCAGCGGCAGGCCCTTGCGCTCCGGCGCATAGCGGCCGTTGTCGGCCTCGATGTGCTTCAGCCGCAGGCTCAGCTCGGCCAGCGGCAGCTCGGTCTCGCCGGTCACCACCAGGTTGATGAAGGGGCCGCTGCGGATGCCCACCGGCTCGCTTTCGAACACCGGCGAGCAGCGCAGGTTGCGGACGAAGCCGGTGAGCGCCTCGAGCCCGGCGTGCAGATGGCGCTCGCGCTCGACATTGCTCCCCAGGCCGAGGAAAACGGTGGTCAGCGGCATCCGCGTTCGATCTCCACGCCAACGCCGGCGGCAGCGGCGACCGCCCCCGGCTTGGTCACCCGCAGGCGCAGCCAGCGGATGCCGAATTCGCCCATCAGCAGCGCGGCCAGGCGCTCGGCGAAGGTTTCCACCAGCTGGAAATGCGCGTCACGGGCGAACCCGCCGATGCGCTCGGAGAGCACCGCGTAGTCCAGCGCCTTGGCGATGTCGTCGTCGGCCGCCGCCGGGCGGATGTCCCAGCCCAGGTCCAGGTCCAGACGCAGGCACTGGCGTATCCCCCGCTCCCAGTCGTAGACGCCGATCACGGTGTCCACTTCCAGGCCCTCGATAAAAACTTTGTCCACTTACTGCTGCTCCAAGGCCAGTGCACGACAAGCGTACGCCACCCCGCTAGAATCGGGGACAGTCTCGTCCCCGGTGGAAACCATGGTCTGGCTCTTGGCGATCCTCGCCTACCTGCTCGGCTCGCTGTCCTTCGCGGTACTCCTCAGTCGCCTCTTCGGCACCGCCGACCCGCGCGCCGGCGGCTCCGGCAACCCCGGCGCCACCAACATGCTGCGCCTGGCCGGGAAGAAGGCCGCCATCCTCACCCTCGCCGGCGACCTGGCCAAGGGCCTGGTGCCGGTGCTCGTCGCCCGCCTGTTCGGCCTGGGCGCGATGCAGGAGGCCTGGGTCGGCGTGGCGGCGGTGATCGGCCACCTCTACCCGCTGTACTTCAACTTCCGCGGCGGCAAGGGCGTGGCCACCGCCGCCGGCATGCTCCTGGCGCTCTACCCGCCGGCCGCGCTGCTCGCCGCGGTGGCCTGGCTGCTCACCTTCAAACTGTCGCGCACCAGCTCGCTCGCCTCGCTGGTCGCCACCCCGCTCACCCTGCCGCTACTGGCCTGGCAACTGCCGGCGGCGCTGCTGCCGATGACGGTGCTGACCGGGCTCATCGTCTGGCGCCACCGCGGCAACCTGCGCGACCTCGTGGCCGGGCGCGAGCGACATTTCTAGGGCAGGGAGCTTCAAGCCACCAGCGACAAGCTGCAAGCGAAAAGTGGCGGCACGCCGCTGGCAGCTTGCCGCCTGTCGCTTGCAGCCATCTTTTTATACCGCCGGCAGCGACTCCATCGGCCAGCGCGCGCGCACGTCGATCGCCGGGCCGTCGTGCTGGCCGGCCAGCAGGCGCTGGCAGCCGGCGTAGGCGATCATCGCGCCGTTGTCGGTGCAAAACCGCGGGCGGGCATAGAACACCTGGCCGCGGAGTTCGCCGAGCATCTTCTGCAGGTGCTCGCGCAGGGCGCGGTTGGCGCTCACCCCGCCGGCGATCACCAGGTTCTTCAGGCCGGTCTGCTTGAGGGCGCGGCGGCACTTGATGGTCAGCGTCTCGACCACCGCCTGCTGGAACGCCAGGGCGATGTCGCAGCGCGTCTGCTCGCCGTCGTCGCCCGCCTCCCGGCAACGCTGCCAGGTGTTCAGGGCGAAGGTCTTCAGGCCGCTGAAGCTGAAGTCCAGGCCCGGACGGTCGGTCATCGGCCGCGGGAAGACGAAGCGCCCCGGCGTGCCTTGTTCCGCCAGGCGGGCGATCTCCGGGCCACCGGGGTAGCCCAGGCCGAGCAGCTTGGCGGTCTTGTCGAAGGCCTCGCCGGCGGCGTCGTCCAGGGACTCGCCGAGCAGCTGGTAACGGCCGATGCCATCCACCCGCACCAGCTGGGTGTGGCCGCCGGAGACCAGCAAGGCGACGAACGGGAACTGCGGCGGCTGCTCTTCCAGCATGGGCGCCAGCAGGTGGCCTTCCATGTGGTGCACGCCGACCGCCGGTATGCCCCAGGCGAACGCCAGGGCCTGGGCGCAGGAGGCGCCGACCAGCAGCGCGCCCACCAGGCCGGGGCCGGCGGTGTAGGCGATGGCGTCGATGTCGCCGCTCTGGCAGCCGGCCTCGTCGAGCACCTGGCGGATGAGCGGCAGCATGCGCTTGACGTGGTCGCGCGAGGCCAGCTCGGGCACGACCCCGCCGTAGACGCGATGCAGGTCTATCTGACTGAACAGCGCATCGGCCAGCAGGCCGCGCTCGCTGTCGTAGAGGGCGACGCCGGTTTCGTCGCAGGAGGTTTCCAACCCCAGCACACGCATGGGTTCGAGCCTTCAACTCTGGGCAAATGGGAAGCGGCGCATGATAATCGCCCGCTGCGGGTACCGACCAGCGTTTTTCGATCGGAGGCTTTGCATTCCTGAGCCCGAACCGTTAATATCCGCAACCCTTGAAAACCGCCGTCTCCAGTGCCTACTGCCAGGAGCGCGATAAATCCCCGGTAATCATTGAAGGTACGACCTGGATGCCCGCCGTCAAAGTTAAAGAGAACGAACCCTTCGACGTAGCCCTGCGTCGTTTCAAGCGCTCCTGCGAAAAAGCCGGTGTACTGGCTGAAGTCCGTAGCCGCGAGTTCTACGAGAAGCCCACCGCCGAGCGCAAGCGCAAGGCCGCTGCCGCTGTCAAGCGTCACGCCAAGAAAGTGCAGCGCGAACAGCGCCGCCGCGAGCGTCTGTACTGAGTTCGACTCAGCCGCACGCTCTGCACATCGCCCGGCCCACTCGCCGGGCGAGTGCCTGAAAAGCTACACCGCACTCCGATTCGCACCTGGCGAAGCTCGGAGTTTTTTGCTTTTCACGCCCCATGAAATGCCATACTCCAAGCCAGCCTTGGGTGTATGCCTGGGTCCATCCTGCGTCCCGACGAGTCTATGGCCGGCCTGATTCCGCAATCCTTCATCGATGACCTGCTCAACCGCACCGACATCCTCGATGTGGTGAGTTCGCGCATCCAGCTGAAGAAGACCGGCAAGAACTACAGCGCCTGCTGCCCGTTCCACAAGGAGAAGACGCCCTCCTTCACCGTCAGCCCCGACAAGCAGTTCTACTACTGCTTCGGCTGCGGCGCCGGCGGCAACGCGCTGGGCTTCATCATGGACCACGACAACCTGGACTTCGTCCAGGCTGTCGAGGACCTGGCCAAGCGCGCCGGCATGGACATCCCCCGCGAGGAGGGCCGGCGCGGCAAGCCGCGGCAGCCGACCGACTCGCCGCTGTACCCGCTGCTGAGCGCCGCCGCCGACTACTACCGCCAGGCACTGAAAAGCCACCCGGCGCGCAAGGCCGCGGTGGAATACCTCAAGGGCCGCGGCCTGACCGGCGAGATCGCCCGCGACTTCGGCCTCGGCTTCGCCCCGCCGGGCTGGGACAACCTGCTCAAGCACCTGGGCGGCGACAACCTGCAGCTCAAGGCCATGCTCGACGCCGGCCTGCTGGTGGAGAACCCCGACAGCGGCAAGCGCTACGACCGCTTCCGCGACCGGGTGATCTTCCCCATCCGCGACAGCCGCGGGCGGGTGATCGCCTTCGGCGGCCGGGTGCTGGGCGACGACAAGCCCAAGTACCTGAACTCCCCGGAAACCCCGGTATTCCACAAGGGCCAGGAACTCTACGGGCTGTTCGAGGCGCGCAAGAACAACCGCGACCTCGACGAAATCATGGTGGTGGAAGGCTACATGGACGTGATCGCCCTGGCGCAACAGGGCATCCGCAACGCCGTGGCCACCCTCGGCACCGCCACCAGCGAGGAACACATCAAGCGCCTGTTCCGCCTGGTGCCGAACATCCTGTTCTGCTTCGACGGCGACCAGGCCGGACGCAAGGCCGCCTGGCGCGCCCTGGAATCGGCCCTGCCGAACCTGCAGGACGGCCGCAAGATCCGCTTCCTGTTCCTCCCCGAGGGCGAGGACCCGGACAGCCTGGTCCGCGCCGAAGGCCCCGACGCCTTCCGTGCGCGCCTGGTGCAGCAGGCCCAGCCGCTGGCCGACTACTTCTTCCAGCAACTGATGCAGGAAGCCGACCCCAGCACCCTGGAAGGCAAGGCGCACCTGGCGACCCTGGCCGGCCCGCTGCTGGAGAAGATCCCCGGCAACACCCTGCGCCTGCTGATGCGCCAGCGCCTGGGCCAGCTCACCGGACTGAGCGGCGAGGCGCTCAACCACCTGAACGCGCCACGCTCAAGCGGCGGCCAGAGCCATGCCCAAGGGCACGGCCAGGCCACGCCAAGCGTCGCCCCGGACAGCCACGCGCATGAATACAGCGACTACGATGTAGGCCACTTCGCCGATCACGGCGAGCCCAGCTACCAGGACAGCGCCAGCTATTTCGAGGCGCCGTCGGATTTCGCTGGCGGCAAAGCGGGCAAGAAGCCCTGGAAGGGCGAGCGCAAATGGGACGGCAAAGGTGGCAAGGGCGGCAAGCGCGGCGACTTCGCCCCGCGCCAGCCGCGCACCGAGATCAGCGTCGAATCGCCCACCCTGACCGCGCTGCGCACCCTGCTGCATCACCCGCAGCTGGCGCAGAAGGTCGAGGACGCCAGCCATTTCGCCAACGAAGGGCAGACCTACTCGCAGCTGCTGGCAGCGCTCGTCGAAGCGCTGCAGAAGAACCCGAAGCAGCGCTCGATGCAACTGATCGCGCGCTGGCACGGCACCCCGCAAGGACGCCTGCTGCAGGCCCTGGCGGAAAAGGAATGGCTGATCGACCAGGGCAATCTTGAAAAGCAGTTCTGCGACACCATTACTACACTTGCACACAGTCAACTGCACAACAGCCGCGAGGCGCGGCTGCGCAGCGTGATGCAGAAGAGCCCCAGTGAACTGACTGACGAAGAGAAAGCTCTATTGAGGGAACACTTCAGCAATGCCTCTTCACCAGGCCCCCAGAGCTGAACTGGCGCCTGAAGCCTCGAAGCTGGTATAATCCTCGGCTTATTTCAGCCCGCCAAGACCTTCAGTGGATAGGGTGTTATGTCCGGAAAAGCGCAACAGCAATCTCGTCTCAAAGAGTTGATCAGCCGTGGTCGTGAGCAGGGCTACCTGACTTACGCGGAGGTCAACGACCACCTGCCGGAGGATATTTCCGATCCGGAACAGGTGGAAGACATCATCCGCATGATCAACGACATGGGGATCAACGTATTCGAGACAGCCCCGGATGCGGATGCCCTGTTGCTGGCCGAAACCGATACCGACGAAGCCGCAGCCGAAGAGGCCGCCGCTGCCCTGGCCGCGGTGGAGAGCGACGTCGGCCGCACCACTGACCCGGTGCGCATGTACATGCGCGAAATGGGCACCGTGGAACTGCTGACCCGCGAAGGCGAGATCGAAATCGCCAAACGCATCGAGGAAGGCATCCGCGAAGTCATGAGCGCCATCGCCCAGTTCCCTGGCGCGGTGGACGGCATCCTCGACGAATACCAGCGGGTGGTCAGCGAAGGCGGCCGCCTGTCCGACATCCTCAGCGGCTACATCGACCCGGACGACGGCTCGGTTCCCGCCGAGGAAGTCGAACTCGACCTCAAGGACAAGGGCGGCGACGCCAAGGCCAAGGATGACGAGGAAGAGGACGAGGAGTCCGACGACGACAGCGAAGACGAAGGCGACGGCGGTCCGGACCCGGAAGAGGCCGCGCGCCGCTTCGGCCTGGTCGCCGACCAGCTGGACAAGACCAAGAAGGCGCTGAAGAAGCACGGCCGCGGCAGCAAGCAGGCCGATGCGGAAATGCTCGCCCTGGCCGAGCTGTTCATGCCGATCAAGTTGGTGCCCAAGCAGTTCGACGCCCTGGTCACCCGCGTGCGCGACGCCCTGGACCAGGTGCGCCGCCAGGAACGCGCCATCATGCAACTGTGCGTGCGTGACGCCCGCATGCCGCGCGCCGATTTCCTGCGCCTGTTCCCCGGCCGGGAAACCGACGAAGCCTGGGTCGACAGCGTGCTCAAGGCCAAGCCGAAGTACGCCGAAGCCCTGGAGCGCGTGAAGGACGACGTCATCCGCAACCAGCAGAAGCTGTCCGCGCTGGAAAGCAACGTCGACCTCAAGGTCTCGGAAATCAAGGACGTCAACCGCGCCATGTCCATCGGCGAGGCCAAGGCCCGCCGCGCCAAGAAGGAAATGGTCGAGGCGAACCTGCGTCTGGTGATCTCCATCGCCAAGAAGTACACCAACCGCGGCCTGCAGTTCCTCGACCTGATCCAGGAAGGCAACATCGGCCTGATGAAGGCGGTGGACAAGTTCGAATACCGCCGCGGCTACAAGTTCTCGACCTACGCCACCTGGTGGATCCGCCAGGCGATCACCCGTTCGATCGCCGACCAGGCGCGCACCATCCGTATCCCGGTGCACATGATCGAGACCATCAACAAGCTCAACCGCATTTCCCGCCAGATGCTGCAGGAAATGGGCCGCGAACCGACCCCGGAAGAGCTGGGCGAACGCATGGACATGCCGGAAGACAAGATCCGCAAGGTCCTGAAGATCGCCAAGGAACCGATCTCCATGGAAACCCCGATCGGTGACGACGAAGACTCGCACCTGGGCGACTTCATCGAGGACTCCACCATGCAGTCGCCCATCGAAGTGGCGACCAGCGAGAGCCTCAAGGAAGCCACCCGCGAAGTCCTCGCCGGCCTCACCGCGCGGGAAGCCAAGGTGCTGCGCATGCGCTTCGGCATCGACATGAACACCGACCACACCCTCGAGGAAGTCGGCAAGCAGTTCGATGTGACCCGCGAGCGTATCCGCCAGATCGAAGCCAAGGCGCTGCGCAAGCTGCGCCATCCGTCGCGAAGCGAACACCTGCGCTCCTTCCTCGACGAGTGATCGAAAAACCCCCGGCACAGCCCGGGGGTTTTTCTTTCAGGGATACTGGCAGGGGGCTACTGGAGCGGCCGGGGCCCGACTACACTTCGGCATATCCACTCCCCGGGTCCGAGGCTCCCATGCCGCGTCTGCAGGCTCTTCTGTTGTGCTTGGCATGCTGGGTCCTCCAGGCGCAGGCGCTCACCCTAACGCCGGAAGAACAGGCCTGGCTGCGCCAGCACCCGCAGCTGCGCCTGGGCGTGGACGCCTCCTGGCCGCCCTTCGAATTCCGTGACGACCAGGGCCGCTACCAGGGGCTCGCCGCCAGCTACGTGCAACTGATCAGCGACCGCCTGCAGGTCGGCATGCAGCCCAGCGAACCGAGCAGTTGGAACGAAGTCCTGCAACAGGCGCACAACGGCCAGGTCGACCTGCTGCCGGGCATCATGGCCACGCCCGAACGCAGCGAATACCTGACCTTCACCCGCCCCTACCTGGACTTCCCCATCGTCATCCTCGCCCGCAAGGATGGCCCCAACCCGGAAAACCTGCGCGAGCTGTACGGCCTGAAGGTCGGCGTGGTCGACCACTACGCGCCCCATGAATTGCTGATCGCCAAGCACCCGGACCTCAACCTGCTGCCCCTGCCGAGCGTCGCGGCAGCCCTGCAGGCCCTGGCCACCGGGCAGGTCGACGCCTTCGTCGGCGACTTCGCCTCCAGCGTCTGGAGCCTGCGCCAGCTCAAGCTCGAAGGCATCCAGATCAGCGGCGAGACGCCCTATCGCTACCAACTTGCCATGGCGGTGCCGCGCAGCGACGCGATGCTCGCCGGTATCCTCGACAAGCTCTTCGCCGAGCTCAGCAGCGACGAGGTCGAAGCCCTGCAGACGCCCTGGGTCGGCGGCCTGCTGGACAACCGCCCGGCCTGGTCGCACCACCTGCTGAGCATCGGCCTGCCGGCCCTGCTGGTGAGCCTGGCGATCGTCGCCACCCTGGTGGCGATGAACCGCCGCCTGCGCGGCGAAGTGGCGCGGCGGGTGAGGCTCGAACAAGCCCTGCGCGACAGCGAGCAGCATTTCCGCGGCCTGGTAGAGAGCATGGCCGCCATCGCCTGGGAAATGCGCCTGTCGGAAAACCGCTTCACCTACGTCTCGCCCCACGCCCAGGAACTGCTGGGCTACCCGCAGCACGAATGGCTGCAGCCGGGCTTCTGGCAGCGCACCCTGCACCCGGCCGATGCCGAACAGGCCATGAGCTTCTGCTTCTCGGAAAGCCGCGCCGGGCGCAACCACAGCCTGGACTACCGGATGCTCGCCGCCGATGGCCGCGTGGTGTGGATCCGCGACATCGTCACCCTCATCCGCCACGGCGACGAACTCATCCTGCGCGGCCTGATGATCGACATCACCGAAGCCAAGCGCACCGAGCAGGCCCTGCGCCTGTCCGAACAGAAATTCGCCTCGGTGTTCCACCACTGCCCGGACATCATCGTCCTCGCCCGGCGCATCGACGGGCGCCTGCTGGCGGTGAACAGCACCTTCGAACAACAGGTCGGCATCCCCGCCAGCGAAGCCCTGGGCAAGACCGCCACCGAGCTGAACATCTGGAGCGAACCGGGCATGGGCCCGCGCATGCTCGAACGCCTGCAGGGCGAGAACCTCAACAACATCGAGATCAGCCTGCATCGCCGCGACGGCAGCCGCTTCACCGCCCTGCTCTCGGCCCAGCACGTGGCCCTGGACGACACGCCCGCCCTGGTGGTGGTGGCGCGCAACATCTCCCAGCTCAAGCAGACCCAGGAGCAACTGCGCGCCTCCGAGGAAAAATTCGCCAAGGCCTTCCACGCCTCCCCCGACGGCATGCTCATCACCCGCATCCGCGACGGCCTGCTGCTGGAGGCCAACGAAGGCTTCACCCGCATCACCGGCTACGGCCGCGAGAGCGCCAGCGAGCGCTCGACCCTGGAACTGGGCCTGTGGGCCGACCCGCAGGACCGCGAGCGCCTGCTGCAGATGATCCGCGAACGCTCGACGGTGCAGGACTTCACCGCCTTCATCCGCACCCGCGAAGGCGCCGCCCGGCTCTGCGAACTCTCGGCGCACCACATCGTCATCAGCGGCGAAGACTGCCTGCTGACCATCGCCCGCGACATCACCGAACGCCAGCAGATGCAGGAAAAGCTCACCCTGGCCGCCACCGTGTTCGAAAGCACCGCCGAAGGCGTGATGATCACCGACGCCAGCCAGCGCATGATCGCGGTCAACCGCGCCTTCAGCGAAATCACCGGCTACGGCGAGGACGAAGTGCTGGGCCAGTCGCCGCGCCTGCTGGCCTCGGGGCAGCACGACAGCAGCTTCTACGTCGCCATGTGGCACCACCTCAACGCCGAAGGCCACTGGCAGGGCGAGATCTGGAACCGGCGCAAGAGCGGCGAACTCTACCCGGAATGGCTGACCATCAGCGCCGTGCGGGGCAACAACGGCGAAACCAGCCACTTCGTCGGCGTCTTCGCCGACATCTCCACGCTCAAGTACGCCCAGGCCCGCCTCGACTACCAGGCCCACCACGACCCGCTCACCGGCCTGCCCAACCGCCTGCTGTTCGAATCGCGCCTGACCTCCGCCCTGAAGGAAAGCCAGGAAGAACAGCAGCTGGGCGCCGTGCTGTTCCTCGACCTGGACCGCTTCAAGCACATCAACGACAGCCTCGGCCACCCGGTCGGCGACCAACTGCTGAAATCCATCGCCCGGCGCCTGCGCGAACAGCTGCGCGACATCGACACCGTAGCCCGCCAGGGCGGCGACGAATTCATCATCCTGCTGCCCGGCCTGCACCAGAGCGCCGATGCCGAACACGTGGCGAAGAAACTGCTGAACTGCTTCAGCCACGCCTTCGTCGCCGACGACAAGGAATTCTTCGTCAGCGCCAGCATCGGCATCAGCCTGTTCCCGGTGGACGGCAAGGACGTCGCCACCCTGGTGAAGAACGCCGACGCGGCCATGTACCGGGCCAAGGCCCAAGGCCGCAACCGCGTCGAGTTCTACACCCGCGAGCTGACCTTCCAGGCCAACGAACGCGTGGCCCTGGAACACGAACTGCGCCGCGCCCTGGAAACCCACCAGCTGCAGCTGTACTACCAGCCCAAGCAGGCCCTGGACACCGGCGCGCTGGTCGGCGCCGAGGCGCTGATCCGCTGGAGCCACCCCAAGTACGGCGCCATCCCGCCGGACCGCTTCATCCCCCTGGCCGAGGAAACCGGGCTGATCCTGCCCCTGGGCACCTGGGTGCTGGAAGAAGCCTGCCGGCAGATGAGCCGCTGGCAACAGAGCCACGCCGCCTTCGGCCCGCTGTCGGTGAACCTCGCCGGCGCCCAGCTGTACCAGCACGACGTGGTCGACCAGGTGCGCGAACTGCTGCAGCGCTACAACCTGCACGCCCCCAGGCTGCAACTGGAGATCACCGAGAACTTCCTGATGCACCAGACCGACGAGGCCCTGACCACCCTGCACGCCCTGAAGCGCCTGGGCGTGCAACTGGCCATCGACGACTTCGGCACCGGCTACTCCTCGCTCAGCTACCTCAAGCAACTGCCGCTGGACATCCTCAAGATCGACCAATCCTTCGTCCACGGCCTGCCGGACGACCCGCACGACGCCGCCATCGCCCGCGCCATCATCGCCCTGGGCCGCAGCATGAACCTGACCATCATCGCCGAAGGCGTGGAACGCGAAGAACAGGAACGCTTCCTCGCCGAAGAAGGCTGCGACCAGGTCCAGGGCTACGCCCTCAGCCCGCCCCTGCCTGCGGAACAGTTCGCAGCCCGCTTCCTCACCCCGCTGCATCCGATTGGCACCGCGCAAGGGACGCCGGTATAATCCGCCGGCCTTCTGGGGGCCTATAGCTCAGTCGGTTAGAGCAGAGGACTCATAATCCTTTGGTCCACGGTTCGAGTCCGTGTGGGCCCACCACCTTCAAAGCCGCGCATTGCGCGGCTTTGGCATTTCTGGGAGAGGCTTTTCAGGCCCTTCCGTTCCCTTCAGAGCCCGCCGAAGTGTCCACAAGACGTCCACATCCACTCCACGGGTAGCTGGACGCTGAGCCGAATAGCTCGCACAATCGGCTCACTCAATGAGCCGAATAATCCATTTATTCGGCTCACCGCCCCTGGAAGACTTGCCATGAACGAGCCCCTCTGGATCTGGCAGCAGCCTGACTGGCCGGATTTCCGCTGGCAGGCCGAGCGTCTTGCCCCGCTGCTGCGCAGTTGTGCCCAGGCCCAGGGGCGTCTGCTGGGCATGGCTGGGACGATCGATGCCGGCAGTGATGCGGAGAATGCGCTGGATGCGTTGCTGCAGAATATCGTCACCAGTTCCGCCATCGAGGGCGAACAGCTGAATGTCGAGTCGGTGCGCTCCTCCCTGGCGCGGCGGCTGGGCCTGGAGAGTGGCGGGCGCAGTACGCCGCGCTCCGAGGGCTTGGCCGAGCTGATGCTGGATGCCACGCGCGGCCATGCCCAGCCGTTGACGCTGGAGCGCCTGCTGCACTGGCACCGCCTGCTTTTTCCAATGGGCGATACGTCTCCACACGCTCGAATCCACGTCGGCGATCTGCGGGGCGATGAGCCAATGCAGGTGGTCTCCGGACGGCTCGACCGGCCCACGGTGCATTTCGAGGCACCGCCGCGCGCGGGATTAGAAGTGCAGCTTCAGGCCTTTCTCGAATGGTTCGCCAGCAGCCGCACTGATGTCGCTCTGGACCCACTGCTGCGAGCCGGCATCGCGCACTTCTGGTTCGTGACTCTGCATCCTTTCGATGATGGCAACGGGCGGCTGACTCGCGCCATCACCGACCTGGCCCTGGCTCAGGGCGAGCAGCAGGCTATCCGCTTCTATGCCATGTCGGCCAGTATTCTTGAGGATCGGCGCGGCTACTACCGGATACTGGAAAGCAGCCAGAAGGCTTCGCTCGATATCACCGCCTGGCTGGAGTGGTTCCTGGCCACCCTGCTGAAAAGCCTGGAGCAGGCGCTGGCACGTATCGACCGGGTTCTGGGCAAGGCGCGCTTCTGGCAGGCGCACCGCGAGCAGGCGCTTTCAGCCGAACAGCTGAAGGTGCTCAACCGCCTGCTCGATGGCGACCTGCTGGGCGAACGCGGTGGGTTCGAGCAAGGCATCAGCGCCGCCCAGTACCAGGCTGTAGCGAAGGTTTCCAAGGCAACCGCAACCCGTCACCTGAGTGACCTGCTCGACAAGGGCTGCCTGGTCCGCCTGCCAGGCGGCGGGCGCAGCACTCGCTACCAGATCAATTGGCCTGCCTCGTCCTTGCCAGCAGCCAAGCGACAGGACGACCGCGAAGAGCGCTGAATCGTGCAGAAAATAAGCCTTATTGCATCGCTTCCCACGGATTGAGGATGGACACTCCTGTAGCTTCGAAATCAGCCACATTGCGAGTGACTACCGTCATGCCATGGACAAGGGCCGTCGCGGCAATGAGCGCGTCACGCTCGCCCCGCTTGTCGGGTACGTGCAACCGGGCGCAGCGTTGCGCCACCGCTGTATCGATTGGCAATGTTCGTCCAGAGAACTCCGGCAATACATGTTGCTCCAGCCACGAGCGCAGCAAGGCCCCTTGAGTGGCGTCTTTTCGCTCAATCGACAGAACACCGAGTTCCAGCTCCATGATGGTTATGGCAGACACGAAAAGCTCGGCGGCATCGACGCTTTCACTCCATGCCGCAACGTTCGGGTCAGCTTTGCCGGCCCGAACCTTTCGCAGTTCGGACACCACGTTGGTGTCGAGAACGAACATCATGAGAAGTCAGCCGGCTGGGTACCGATGGTCACACGCGGCGCTTCAAACTCGATGTCCGCAACGTCCGGCATAGCCAGAGAGTCGGCAATGTTGCGGCGCTGCTTCGTAAGCCGCTGGTATTCCTCGATGCTCAACAACACATGAGCGGGCTTGCCGCGATCCGTGATGAACACCGGCCCCTGCTTGGCCGCCTTCTTTGCGCGGGTAACATCCTGGTTAAGTTCTCGACTGGATAGGGTTGTGATGGTCATGGCGGCACCTCCCACATGAATTACCAATGTAGGTATGTTGCTACATTGATAGCAAGCTGTCCATGAAAAGCCGCCTGATCGCGCAGCGTCTGGCTCAGCTCGAAGACAACTCACGCAGCGCGGCGGTAGCCAGGAAGCCGGAGCGAGAGGCGTAGCGATGGTCGCGCTTCACGCGTTCGTCGATGCGTTGCAGGAGGTTTTCCGGGAGGCTGGCGTTGAAGCGCACGGCCTTGCCCAGGTAGGGGGTGACGTCGAAGTCGACCACCGCCCAGACGCCGCCGGCGTAGTCGGGGTTGCCCATGTGGGTGTCCACTTCCTGGGCTTGCGGGAGCGTCTCGCCGTCGGCCACCAGGCCTTCGAAGTGCAGGGCCAGGGCTTCCTGGACGTTTTCCAGCGCCTGGCTGACGGTGCCGCCGGCGGAGAAGCAGCCAGGCACGTCAGGGATGGTCACGCCGTAATCCGAGTCGGCGTCCTTGTGCAGAACCACGGGGAATTTCATGTTGATGCCCTCCTCCTGGGCTGACGGCCGACTCATCGCAGGCCGGCCTGGCGCAGAATGCTGTTCACGGTCCCGATCGGCAGGTTGCTCCTGGGGTGGGGAACCGTCACCCGCCCCTTCTTGGTGAAATGCCGGAACTGGTGATGACTGCCTTTCACTTCCACAAGGAACCAGCCATCCGCCCGGATCAACTCCATGATTTCTCGACTGCGCATCGTCCCTCCGCCCAGCCTTGGTGTGTATGCTACACACCAAGACTGTGATTATCTACACACACTACACACCCGAATTTCGATCTTGCCGTCAGGCGCTCCGCCGCAATTGAAGAGTGCCGAGGCTTTGGGCGGTGCGAGGGGGTTGGCGGGAGCTGAAAACAGGGAAGTTTCCTGCGAAGCATTGGCGTTGCCGTCTTACAAGACGGCTGCGTAGCGTTCCACCTGCCACGGATCAGACGTGGCCAGGTGTGGAATCCTGCTAGCAACCATCGCAATACACGCCATAGCGGAGTTCTTCGGCGTTCACCGAACGATCTTCGGCTGTCTATGGCGGGCCGTGCGAGGCGGGCTTTTGCCCGACCGGTTGGTTGCTTCCGGGATTCCACCCTTGCACGGTCCGCCTCCCTTCTCCGGATTGCCTGGGTGGCGGCTTCTTCGATGCAGCAAAGAGCGACAGCATGACCCTTTCTTCTACTTCCGATTCCGTTCTCGTCCCTTCGGTTTTCCTGCGCCATCGCCGACCCCTGCGGGCGATGCTGATCGAGAACCAGGCGTGGTTCGTCGGGCGCGACCTGGCGCGGCTGACCAACAGCCATGTGTCCACGCGGGTTATCCACAAACTGGATGCCGACCAGCAGCGGTTCGAGTGTCTGCAGGTGGCTGGCGGCGAGATGACGCGTGAGTGGCTGGTCAGCGAGAGCGGCGTGTATGCGTTGCTGATGGTGCATTTCTATCACCCGGAGAACCGGGGCTTGCGGCAGTGGTTGAGCAAT
Source organism: Pseudomonas sp. PI1 (assembly GCF_000812405.1). Taxonomy (NCBI): domain Bacteria; kingdom Pseudomonadati; phylum Pseudomonadota; class Gammaproteobacteria; order Pseudomonadales; family Pseudomonadaceae; genus Pseudomonas; species Pseudomonas sp. PI1. The sequence continues at coordinate 89,796 of NZ_JWMC01000102.1, read as the reverse complement.
GAGGTGGTGCCGGCGTTGCGGGATGCGCGGCAGAGTGATCCGGATTTGCCGCGGCGAAGGGTGAAGCGGGTGCAGGGGCAGCAGTTGAGCGTGCTGGATTGGCAGGGGAAGTTGTGGGTGCGATTTGGGGATGCGGTGGGGTTGATGGAGCGGGAGGTCCGGCGGGAGTCGTAGGGTTGGGTGGTATGCATGGTGATGGGTATCGCTGCGCTCAACGCCATCCTACGGGGCGCCAGGGTTGGCTCTGGTGTGGTCTTTGACTTGGGCTCCCTCTCCCCAGCCCTCTCCCTGAAGGGAGAGGGGGCTTGTTCGTGCCGAGAGGGGGACCGGCTTCAGTCGTTAACTTTCGGTGTTGCCGGCTGACTCCAGAGCGCCAGCGTCTGCCCAACGGTCCCCTCTCCCTTCAGGGAGAGGGTTAGGGAGAGGGCTACCGAACGCCACCCCGGCGGCGACACCCCGGCCATGCAGCAGCCCTCATCGCTTCGCAATGATGTAAACCGCATGCACGATACCGGGGATGTACCCCAGCAACGTCAGCAGGATGTTCAGCCAGAACGCCCCGCCGAAGCCGACCTGGAGGAACACGCCCAGGGGCGGGAGGATGATGGCGATGAGGATGCGGATCAGGTCCATGGCGGGTGCTCCTTGTAACTGTGGCTACTGACACCAGCATCGACCACGGCCGCTTCGCTGGCGTTCAATCCTTTTGCGGGCCATGGTTGCGGGCAGGGCCAGGCCTCTGCGTACCGAAAAGGTGCAACCCCGCTCCCGCCCCAGCGCGCAGATGCCCGCTCTCCTAAAATGCAAGGCAAGGTCCGCTTCTTGCAGCGATCGCCGGGCATCCGCTGCATCCGCCGGCAAGGTCACCTTTCTACACAGTCCGTCGAGTTCGACCAACGGCTGGTTGCACCTGGTTGCACCTTTGTCGTCCGGCGTTTAAATTCTCGCCACATTTCCGCCGTGCCCACTTTCAATAACAGGTACAACCATGGCCACCACCACCCTTGGCGTGAAGCTGGACGACGCCACCCGTGAACGTCTGAAGCAAGCCGCCCAAGCCATCGAGCGCACGCCGCACTGGATCATCAAGCAGGCGATCTTCAACTATCTGGAACAGATCGAGGGTGGTCTCTCCCCCGCCGCGCAGTCCGGGCTGGCCGCCGCGGCCGGCGACGAATCGCTGGAGGCGCTGAACGAGCAGGGCCTACAGGTGTTCCTGGACTTCGCCGAAAGCATCCTGCCGCAGTCGGTGCTGCGCGCCGCCATCACCTCCGCCTACCGCCGCCCGGAAACCGAGGCCCTGCCGATGCTGCTGGAGCAGGCCCGGCTGCCGCAGGACAAGGCCGAGGCCGCCAACAAGATGGCCCTGGGCATCGCCGAGAAGCTGCGCAACCAGAAGAGCGCCGGCGGCCGCCAGGGCCTGGTGCAGGGCCTGCTGCAGGAGTTCTCGCTGTCGTCCCAGGAGGGCGTGGCGCTGATGTGCCTGGCCGAGGCGCTGCTGCGCATTCCGGACAAGGCCACCCGTGACGCGCTGATCCGCGACAAGATCAGCAACGGCAACTGGAGCCAGCACCTGGGCCAGAGCCCGTCGATGTTCGTCAACGCCGCCTCCTGGGGCCTGCTGATCACCGGCAAGCTGGTGTCCACCCACACCGAGGCGGGCATGACCTCCTCGCTCAACCGCATCATCGGCAAGAGCGGCGAGCCGCTGATCCGCAAGGGCGTGGACATGGCCATGCGCCTGATGGGCGAGCAGTTCGTCACCGGCGAGACCATCGGCGAGGCCCTGGCCAACGCCGCGAACATGGAAAGCCGCGGCTTCCGCTATTCCTACGACATGCTCGGCGAGGCCGCACTGACCGACGAGGACGCCAAGCGCTACCTGGCCTCCTACGAGCAGGCCATCCACGCCATCGGCAAGGCCTCCCACGGCCGCGGCATCTACGAAGGCCCGGGCATCTCCATCAAGCTCTCGGCGCTGCACCCGCGCTACAGCCGCGCGCAGTACGACCGGGTGATGGACGAGCTGTACCCGACCCTGCTGGGCCTGACGCAGATGGCCAAGCAGTACGACATCGGCATCAACATCGACGCCGAGGAAGCCGACCGCCTGGAAATCTCCCTCGACCTGCTGGAACGCCTGTGCTTCGAGCCGTCGCTGAGCGGCTGGAACGGCATCGGCTTCGTCATCCAGGCCTACCAGAAGCGCTGCCCTTACGTGATCGACTATGTGATCGACCTGGCCAAGCGCAGCCGCCACCGCCTGATGATCCGCCTGGTGAAGGGCGCCTACTGGGACAGCGAGATCAAGCTGGCCCAGGTCAACGGCCTGGAGGGCTACCCGGTCTACACCCGCAAGCCCTACACTGACGTTTCCTACATCGCCTGCGCGCGCAAGCTGCTGGCGGTGCCGGAGGCCATCTACCCGCAGTTCGCCACCCACAACGCCCATTCGCTGTCGGCCATCTACCAGATCGCCGGGCAGAACTACTACCCCGGCCAGTACGAGTTCCAGTGCCTGCACGGCATGGGCGAGCCGCTGTACGAGCAGGTGGTGGGCAAGGTCGCCGACGGCAAGTTCAACCGCCCGTGCCGCATCTACGCCCCGGTGGGCAGCCACGAGACGCTGCTGGCCTACCTGGTGCGCCGCCTGCTGGAAAACGGCGCCAACACCAGCTTCGTCAACCGCATCGCCGACCACAGCATCTCCCTGCAGGACCTGGTGACCGACCCGGTGCAGCAGGTCGAGCAGATGGCCGCCCAGGAAGGCACCCTCGGCCTGCCACACCCGCGCATCCCGCTGCCGCGTGACCTCTACGGCGAAGGCCGGGCCAACTCCGCCGGCCTGGACCTGGCCAACGAACACCGCCTGGGCTCGCTCTCCTCGGCGCTGCTGACCAGCACCAACCAGGCCTACGTCGCCCAGCCGGTGCTCGGCGGCGAAGCCCCGGCGCCCGCCGCGGCCGAGCCGGTGAAGAACCCGGCCGACCACCGCGACATCGTCGGCCAGGTACACGAGGCCAGCGAGGCGGACGTCAACAACGCCCTGCTCAGCGCCCAGGCCAGCGGGCCGATCTGGCAGTCCACCCTGCCGGAAGAGCGCGCCGCCGTGCTGGAGCGCGCCGCCGACCAGATGGAAGGCGAGATGCAGCAGCTGATGGGCCTGCTGGTGCGCGAATCCGGCAAGACCTTCGCCAACGCCATCGCCGAGGTGCGCGAGGCGGTGGACTTCCTGCGCTACTACGCGGCCCAGGCCCGTACCTTCTCCAACGACAGCCACCGCCCGCTGGGCCCGGTGGTGTGCATCAGCCCGTGGAACTTCCCGCTGGCGATCTTCAGCGGCCAGGTGGCCGCCGCCCTGGCCGCCGGCAACACCGTGCTGGCCAAGCCGGCCGAGCAGACCCCGCTGATCGCCGCCCAGGCCGTGCGCATCCTGCTCGAAGCCGGCGTGCCGGCCGGCGTGCTGCAGCTGCTGCCGGGCCGCGGCGAAACCGTTGGCGCCCGCCTGGTCGGCGACGAGCGCGTGCGCGGCGTGATGTTCACCGGCTCCACCGAAGTCGCCGGCATCCTCCAGCGCAACATCGCCGGCCGCCTGGACGCCCAGGGCCGCGCCATTCCGCTGATCGCCGAGACCGGCGGGATGAACGCGATGATCGTCGACTCCTCGGCGCTGGCCGAGCAGGTGGTGGTGGACGTGATCAACTCCGCCTTCGACAGCGCCGGCCAGCGCTGCTCGGCCCTGCGCGTACTGTGCGTGCAGGCCGACGTGGCCGACCGCGTGGTGCAGATGCTCAAGGGCGCCATGGCCGAATACACCCTCGGCTCGCCGGAGCACCTGAACGTGGACATCGGCCCGGTGATCGACGCCGAGGCCAAGGGCAACATCGACCGCCACATCCAGGCCATGCGCGACAAGGGCCGCAAGGTCTTCCAGGCCGCGCGGGTGAATGGCGACGCGCTCAAGCGCGGCACCTTCGTGGTGCCGACGCTGATCGAGCTGGACAGCTTCGACGAGCTCAAGCGCGAAATCTTCGGCCCGGTGCTGCACCTGGTGCGCTACGAGCGCTCCGACCTGGACCAGCTGCTGGCGCAGATCAACGCCTCCGGCTACGGCCTGACCCTCGGCGTGCACACCCGCATCGACGAGACCATCAGCCAGGTGGTGGGCAACGCCCACGTCGGCAACCTGTACGTGAACCGCAACATCGTCGGCGCCGTGGTCGGCGTGCAGCCCTTCGGCGGTGAAGGCCTGTCCGGCACCGGCCCGAAGGCCGGCGGCCCGCTGTACCTGTTCCGCCTGCTGTCGACCCGCCCGCGCGATGCGGTGGCCAAGCAGTTGGCCGGCGATAACGTGCAGGCCCTGCCGCGCCCGGCCGAGCGGGAGAAGGCCCTGCAAACCCTGCGCGACTGGGCGGCCAAGCAGGAGCCGGAACTGGCGAAGGTGGCGGACGAGTTCGCCAGCCTGGCGCAGAGCTATGCCTGCCACGTGCTGACCGGCCCGACCGGCGAGCGCAACACCTACACCCTGCTGCCGCGCGAGCGTGTGCTGAACCTCGCCGAGGAGCGCGCCGACCTGCTGGTGCAACTGGCCGCCAGCCTGGCGGTGGGCAGCCTGGCGGTATGGCCGGCTAGCCAGCGCGAGCTGCGCGACAGCCTGCCGAAGGAAGTGCAGAAGCGTATCGAGCTGGTCAACGACTGGACCGCCGCCGAAGCCGCCTTCGACGCCATCCTGCACCACGGCGATTCCGACCAGTTGCGCGAGGTGTGCGAACAGGCTGCCAAGCGCAAGGGCGCCATCGTTGGCGTGCACGGCCTGGGCAAGGGTGAAACCGACGTACCGCTGGAACGCCTGCTGGTGGAGCACGCCCTGAGCGTGAACACTGCGGCCGCCGGCGGCAACGCCAGCCTGATGACCATCGGCTGATGCGACGGCGGCGGCCCTACCCGGCCGCCGCCAGCGACACCCGCGCCCTTGCGGCGCGAACCGCGCTACCGCCCTCGTCGAGGGGGCTACCCGCCCGGCAGCGCGGCTTTCCCTCCAGGCATTCCATGCCTTGCGTCCACCCAAACGGCGGACGCCGCGGCGGGGCTACCCTCCCCGCCGCTTCCTTGAATACCGGAACCGGCCCAGGGCCGGCGAGCTAGAGCAGAACAAGGCGGAGACAGGCGAGAGCGCGGAGTTTACGCGCGGTAAATGAGCAAGCTCTCGCCTGTTTCCAACGCAGTTATGCCGACGCGCAGCCGACCATGGGCCGGTTCCTACAGGAACCAGCGGTATTCCCGCGCACTGACCTCGTCCATGAATTCCAGATGGTCGTGGCGCTTGTTCTCGCAGTAGACGAAGACGAACTCGCTGCCGAGCCCTTCCTTCACTATCGGATGGTTCTCCATGGCCGCCACCGCGCCGAGCATGTCGCGGGGGAAGTCGATGCCGCTGTCGCGGTCCTCGTTCAGCGGGGCGATGGGTTCCTTGCCCGCTTCCAGACCGTATTCCATGCCGGTGAGGATGGCCGCCAGGACCAGATACGGGTTGGCGTCGGCGCCGGCCAGGCGGTGCTCGATGCGCAGGTTCCTGCCGTCGGACTCGGGGATGCGGATGCAGGCGTCGCGGTCTTCGAAGCCCCAGCTGGCCTTGCTCGCCGCGTTCACCCGCGAGCCGTAGCGGCGGTAGGCGTTGTGGTTGGCGGCGAAGATCGGCATGCAGTGCGGCAGCAGCTCCAGGCAGCCGGCCACGGCGTGGCGCAGCGGGCGCTGGCCCTCGCCGTCGAGCAGGTTGCGGCCGTCGCGGTCGTACAGGCTGACGTGGACGTGCATGCCGCTGCCCGGCGCATGCAGGTAGGGCTTGCTCATGAAGCTGGCGCGGTGCCCGTGCTTGAGCGCCACGCCACGGGTGGCGCGGGTGAACAGCGCGGCCTGGTCGGCGGCGTGCAGGCCGTCCTCGCAGTGGGCGAAGTTGATCTCGAACTGGCCCGGGCCGATCTCGGCGGTGATCACGTTGGCGTCCACGCCCTGCTCGCGCGAGGCTTCGACGATTTCATGCAGCACGTCGGAGAAGCGCGACAGGCGCTCGATGTGCATGTTCGGCTGGTCGTCCTCGTCGTCGCACAGCGGGTCGCGCGGGTACTGCGGCAGGCCGTCCTTGAGTTTCCTGTCGAACAGGTAGAACTCCAGCTCGAAGGCCACCACCGGGCGGATGCCCTTGCCTTCCAGGCGCTTGAGCACACGCGCCAGCACTTCCCGCGGTTCGAACTCGATGGGCGCCTCGGTGCCGTCGGAGCTGATGATCATCTGCCCCAGTGGCTGGCTCTCCCAGCGCACCGGCTTGAGCGTGCCGGGGATCAGCCGGCGCGGCGCGTCCGGGTCGCCGTCGTTGAAGCAGTAGTCGCCGATCGGGTGCAGGCCGCCCTGCACGCCCAGCAGCACGCAGTTCTGCGGCAGTTTCAGGGGCGAGCCGGCGGCGACTTTCTCCAGCATGTCCACCGGGTAGCGCTTGCCGTAGAAGTGCCCGGGGATGTCCAGGCAGATCAGGTCGACGTAGCGCACGTCCGGGTTCTGGGCGCGGAAGGCGCGTACTTCGCTGAGCAGGTCGGGGAAGGTTTGGCGGTTCATCTTCTTGGTGCCTGTGTCGGGCGCGGCCGGATGCCTTCAGGTGAAGATCCAGAGCACCCTCGTTGGTTTGTCTGTCAGGTTGCCGTAGCGGAATTTCGCGTGCGGCGGCAGCTGGAAGCTGTCGTTGGGGTAAAGGGTGACGGTCTCGTCCTGGTACCAGAGGGTCAGTTCGCCCTCCAGCACGAAGCCGCCCTGTTCGGAGCTGTCGTTGAGGTGGTCCTCGCCGCTGGTGGCGCCGGGGGCGAGGATGCTGTCGAGCATCGAGAAGCCGCCGGACATGTTCGGCGAGGCGAGGATGTCGGTGATGCCGCCGGCGTAGTACAGCGTGCGGCGGTCGGCCGGGCGCGTCACCCAGGCCAGCTCGCGCGCCGGCCCCTCGGCGTAGAAGTAGGTGGTCGGCACGCCGAGGGCTTCGCTGATGGCCGTCAGGTCGGCCACGGTGGGGCGCGACAGGCCGCGTTCGACCTGGGAGAGGAAGCCCACCGAGCGGCCGATGCGCTCGGCCAGGGCACCGAGGGTCAGGTTCTTGTGCTTGCGCAGGTCGCGGATGAGGGTCGCGAGGTGTTCGTTCTGGTGTTCTTGCATAGGCGCTTTCCGGCTCGGATCAGAAGAAGTCCCGCAAGCGATACCAGGCTTTGCCGACGGCTTCCAGTGGCGCGGCGAAGCGCTGGCCGCCGGGGAAGCCGGGATTGCTCAGGCGCTGGTACAGGTCGAGCTCCTCGCTGCGCCCCAGCATCGCCTGGCTGACGGCGTGGGCAGCGGCCAGGCTGGGCAGCACGCCATGCCCGGAATAGCCCTGCAGCCAGTAGAGGTCGCCGCGGCGGCCGACGTCCGGGGTGCGCCGCATGCTGCAGTCGATGTGCCCGCCCCAGGCGTATTCCAGCTCCACCCCGCGCAGTTGCGGGAACACCCGCTCGACGTAGGGCCGGGTGGCGGCGCGGATGTCCGAGGGCATTCCGCCCAGGTAGGTGCAGCCGCCGCCGAACAGCAGGCGGTGGTCGGGGGTGAGGCGGAAGTAGTCGAGGACGAACTGGTTGTCGGTGACGCAGCAGTTCTTCGGCAGCAGCGAGTGCGCAAGCTCCGCGCCCAGCGGCGCGGTGGCGACCTGGTAGGTGCCCACCGGCAGGATGCGTGCGGAGACTTCCTTGTCCAGGCCGTCGATGTAGGCGTTGCAGGCCAGCACCAGGGCGGCGCAGCGGATGCTGCCGTGCTCGGTCTCGACGAGATAGCCGTTGCCCTGCTCGCTGTAGCGCAGCGCGCGGGTCTGCTCGAAGGTGCGCCCGCCGGCCTTCTCCAGCGCGCCGGCGAGGCCGTAGGCCAGTTTCAGCGGGTTGAGGTGCGCGGAATTCGGGTCGTACAGGCCGGCCAGGTAGCGTTCGCTGGCGATCCACTGCGGCAGCTCGGCGCGGGAAACCATCTGCAGGCCTTCGTAGCCCCAGCGGCGCGCAGCCTCGCCCTGCCACTCTTCGAGCATGCCGACGCGGCGCGGCAGCACGGCGGTCCACAGGTGGCCGACGCGGTAGTCGCAGTCGAAGCCGTGGCGCTGCGGCAGGTCACGCATTTCCCGCGCGGCCCAGAGCATGCCTTGCCACAGGCGCAGGGCGCCTTCATGGCCGAGGTCGGCCTCGATCGGCCCGAGGTCGCTGGACCAGCCCGGCAGCGCCTGGCCGCCGTTGCGCCCGGAGGCCGCCCAGGCGATGCGGCTGGCCTCGATGACGCAGACCTGGCGGCCGCCTTCGGCCAGTTGCAGCGCGGTGTGCAGGCCGCTGAAGCCGGCGCCGATCACCAGCACCTCGACCTCCAGCGCATCCGTCAGCTGCGCGCGGGGCTGCAGCAACTCCGGGTTGGCGGCGGCGTAGTAAGTGCCGACGGGCTGGCTGGATTGCAGGAACATGGCGACCTCGTGAAATTGTCATGCTTGTTTTTCATGAAAACTAACACACCTAATTTCATGAAGCCAGCCCGGCACAAATCCACAGCGACCCGCGGCAGCCCAGCCAAGGGGAAGCCTGACCGTGCGCGCGGGATGACAGACGCCCATCTATTGCTATGTTCTTAGGAGATAAAAAGGCCGCCGGACGCGGTTCGGTCGGGCGTACAGGGGATAACCGGATGAATCGGATGCTGAAGCCGCAGCCTTATTGCAAGAATTGCCGACTGGCACCGCCCACCCTCAGCGACGACAAGCTCCAGGAGCTGGAAGCCCTCATCAAGCCCGGTCACCTGCTGCACAAGGGCGACCACCTGTTCCGCCAGGGCGACGCCTTCCACAACGTCTACCTGGTGCGGTCCGGCTCGCTGAAGACGGTGACCACCAACGAGCAGGGCCTGGAGAAGATCACCGGCTTCTATTACGCCAACGAGATCTTCGGCTTCTCCGGCATGGACGAGGGCCGCTACCCGGTGTCGGCCATCGCCCTGGAAAGCACCCTGTGCAGCGAGATTCCCTTCGACCAACTGGAGCTGCTGTCGCAGCAGATTCCCGGGCTGTCGCACCAGCTGCTGCTGATGATGAGCCGCAAGATCCGCGAGGACCAGCAGATGAAGCTGCTGCTCTCGCGGCTCAACGCCGATTCGCGGATCGCCGCCTTCCTGCTGAACATTTCCGCGCACTTCCGCGAGCGCGGCTTTTCCGCCCTGCGCTTCCGCCTGAGCATGTCGCGCCACGAGATCGGCGACTACCTGGGGCTGGCGGTGGAGACCGTGTCGCGCAGCTTCACCCGCCTGCAGAAGAACGGCCTGCTGCGGGTCAACGGGAGGGAGACGGAGATCGTCGACTTCACCGAGCTGTGCGCGCTGGCGGGGGGCGAGATCGAACTCTGAAGCCCTGCCTTTCCCTCGTAGGATGGGTTGAGCCTGCGAAACCCATGCGGTCATTGGCGATGGGTATCGCTACGCTCAACCCATCCTACGGTGTGTGTTCGCCTGAGGGTGTAAGCGGGCCCTGCCCGCGATTCGCGCGCAGGGCGCGCTCCTACATGGGCTACGCCATGGCTGGTGCAGCGTAGGAACGGATTCATCCGCGATGCGGCCGGCAGGCCGCCGCCGGTCCCGGGGCAGAACGCCCCGGCCGGGAATAAAAGCCGCCCCGATGGACCAAAACGACGTCCGGGGGCGGGCGCGAGGCAGGTTGTGGGCAGCCGCCGCGTCAGGCGGGGCCGCTGCCCAGGCATTCAGGGCCCTGCAGGCGGGCCGTCCAGTCTTCCACCACGCCACTGGCCAGGCGTTGCGCGGCGGTCTTGCGCCAGCGCAGCGAGAGCGCGTCGCACGCCATCATCTGGCGCAAGCCGCAACGCTCCAGCGGTTCGCCGAAATACCAGCGCAGCAGGCTGGCGACGCTCAGCTGCGGGTAGTGCCGCTGCACCAGCTCCAGCGGCGCGGCGGCGCTGACCATGCCGGCGCGGCGCACCCGGTAGAACCAGCCGCAGCGGCCCTGCTGCTGCAACTCCAGCGGCAGTTCCGGAAGGTTCCAGCGGCGCCCCAGGCGGTAGCACGGCGAACGCGGCTGGCTGACCTCGATCAGCGCATCGCCCCAGCGGAACAGGTCGCCGATGCACACATCCGCCTCGCTGACGCCGAAGGTCGAGAGGTTCTCGCCGAAGGCCGGTTGCTGCCAGCGCTGTTGCGGGTGCTGCTTGCGCCAGTGGCGGTAGTGCTCGGCCGGGTAGTGGTGCAGCGCGCGGTCGAGGCCGCCGTGGTGGCGCAGGTCGGCCTGTTCGTCGCCGGGCAGGCCTTCGCTGCCCAGCCAGACTTCTTCGCGGCTTTCCAGCTTGTCGATGGCGCTGACCAGACCGCCCCAGCACTCTTCGACTTTGCCTATGAAAACACCCTGGATGACGATGCCTTCCACCTTTGTCTACCCGTCTGCAGCAGCGGACAGGCACTAGACTAGAGCCTCGGATAGCCTCCTATCCATTTCGATTTTCCAGTTTCGTTGATAAGCCAAGCTTATGGATTTCCGCCAGCTCCGCTATTTCGTCGCGCTCTACGAGGAAGGCCACGTCGGCCGTGCCGCCGAGCGCCTGGCCCTGTCGCAGCCGGCGCTGTCGCAGCAGATCCGCCAACTGGAGCGGAGCCTGGACGTGGCCCTGTTCCAGCGCGTCGGCAAGCGCCTGGTGCCGACAGTGGCGGCACACACGCTGTACAACCATGCCGTGCCCCTGCTCGAAGGCCTGGAGCGCGCCCACGAGGCCCTGCGCGGCTTCCGCGGCCAGGCCGCGCGCAGCCTGGCCATCGGCGTGCTGCAGACGGTCAACGCCAGCCTGGTGCCCTATCTGGTGGAGCGCCTGCACGCCGCGCAGCCGCATTTGCAGGTGCGCATCTACGAGCTGTCCGGGGTGGAGATCGAACGCCGGCTGCTGGCCGGGCAGTTGGACATCGGCATCGGCTTCCTGCCGCCGCGCCAGCCGGCGCTGCACGGTGTGGAGCTGTACCCGGACGAGCTGCAACTGGTGATCCCCGCCGACCACCCGCTGCGCGAGTTCAAGAAGGTGTCCCTGGCCCAGGCCGCGGAGCTGCCGATGCTGCTGCTCGGCGAGGAATTCCGCGCCCGGCAGATCTGGCAGGAACAACTGGCCGCCATCGGCCGCCGGCCGCGGGTGCAGGCCGAGCTGAACCACATGAGCGGCATCCTCGACAGCCTGCCCCACAGCCGCTTCGCCACGGTGCTGCCGGGCCGCGCGCGGCAACTGCACAGCAACCGCGACCTGCTGTGGAAACCGTTGAGCGAGCCGCGCATTCCGCTGAGCGTGGGGCTGGTGTACCGCGATGCGCAGCGCCAGCACAGCACCGTTGAGTTGCTGCGCTCGCTGCTGGAAGGCGTGGTGCAGAGCTTTTCGTAGGCGCACCGGTCTTGCAGGCCGCGCCAGAGTGCTCTTCGTAGGATGGGTTGAGCCTTGGCGAAACCCATGCGGTCGTGGCGATGGGTATCGCTTCGCTCAACACCATCCTACGGGTCGTTGTGTTTGCCGGAGGGCGTAGGATCTCATCCGCGCCATTCCCCTTGTAGGAGCGCGCCCTGCGCGCGAATCGCGGGCAGGGCCCGCTCCTACAGGTTGCCGGGAGGCACGGTATTCCTCCCCCGTAGGAGCGGACCTTGTCCGCGATAGCCGGGCGTCCCGGCGCGGATCGCGGATGAGATCCGCTACGCCGCCCCACCCGCACCGTCCCCCTGTAGGAGCGCGCCCTGCGCGCGAATCGCGGGCAAGGCCCGCTACAGTTGGCCGGGCAGGAAAAATCGCAGGCAAAAGAAAACCCCGCCTTGCGAGCGGGGTTTTGCAGACCGATATCCTGACGTCCGTGCTGGCCACCGTCCGTGGTGGAATCCCTTTCTTTCCGTTTTGTCGTTGGCGCTTCCTGCGCAATGTCCTGACTGAGGAGAAGGTTACCCCTCGCGCCGACGAGCTGATAGACGCCAAATGACACCACGACGTGTAAGCCTAGGCTTACAAAACCGTTGCACCCCTGAAACGACAAGGCCCCGCCGAAGCGGGGCCTTGTCAGGTTGCGCCGATCAGAACTGCGCAGCGTCGAGCAGGTACAGCGACTCGCTGCCGGCTTTCACCGAGGCGGTCAGGGAGTGGATGCGCGGCAGCAGGCGGGCGAAGTAGAAGCGCGCAGTGCCCAGCTTGCTGGCGTAGAAGTCGTCCTGGCCTTCCTTGCCCAGCGCCGCGCGGGCCATCAGCGCCCACATGTAGGCGTAGGCGGTGTAGCCGAACACGTGCAGGTATTCGACCGAAGCCGCGCCGATCTCGTTGGGGTTGGCCTTGGCGCGGTCCAGCAGCCAGGCGGTCAGTTCTTCCAGGTTCTGCACGGCGGCGTTCAGCGGGCCGGTGAACTCGGCCAGCTCGGCGCCGGCCGAGGCGGTGAAGGCGCGGATTTCGTCGCTGAACAGCTTGGCGAAGGCGCCACCGCTGCCGACGATCTTGCGGCCCACCAGGTCCAGCGCCTGGATGCCGTTGGTGCCTTCGTAGATCTGGGTGATGCGGCAGTCGCGCACCAGTTGCTCCTGGCCCCACTCGCGGATGAAGCCGTGGCCGCCGAAGATCTGCTGGCCGTGCACGGTGGTTTCCAGGCCCATGTCGGTGAGGAAGGCCTTGGCCACCGGGGTCAGCAGCGCCACCAGGCTCTCGGCGCGCTGGCGCACGGCGGTGTCTTCGCTGTACTTGGCGGTGTCCAGCTGCATGGCGACGTAGCTGGAGAAGGCGCGGCCGCCCTCGTTCAGCGCTTTCATGGTCAGCAACATGCGGCGCACGTCGGGGTGCACGATGATCGGGTCGGCGGCCTTGTCCTTGGCCACCGGGCCGGTGGGCGCGCGGCTCTGGATGCGCTCGCGGGCATATTCCACGGCGCTCTGGTAGGAACGCTCGCCGGTGGCCAGGCCCTGGATGCCGACGCCCAGGCGCTCGTAGTTCATCATGGTGAACATGGCCGCCAGGCCCTTGTTCGGCGCGTCGACGATCCAGCCGGTGGCGCCGTCGAAGTTCATCACGCAGGTGGCCGAGGCCTTGATGCCCATCTTGTGCTCGATGGAGCCGCAGGACACGGCGTTGCGCTCGCCCAGGGAGCCGTCCTCGTTGACCAGCACCTTGGGCACCAGGAACAGCGAGATGCCCTTGGAGCCGGCCGGCGCGTCGGGCAGCTTGGCCAGCACCAGGTGGACGATGTTCTCGGTCAGGTCGTGCTCGCCGCCGGTGATGAAGATCTTGGTGCCGCTGACCTTGTAGCTGCCGTCGGCCTGGGGCTCGGCCTTGGTGCGGATGATGCCCAGGTCGGTGCCGGCGTGGGGCTCGGTCAGGCACATGGAACCGGCCCAGGTACCGGCGTACATGTTCGGCAGGTACTTGGCCTTGAGCTCTTCGCTGGCGTGGTTGAGCAGCGACAGGCAGGCGCCGGCGGTAAGCATCGGGTACAGGCCGAAGGACAGGTTGGCCGAGTTGACCATTTCCTCGACCTGCGCGCCTATCACCTTGGGCATGCCCATGCCGCCGAACTCCGGCGAGCCGCCCACGCCCACCCAGCCGCCTTCGGCGTAGGTGCGGTAGGCCTCGGGGAAGCCGGCCGGGGTCTTCACGCCCTCGGCGCTCCAGCTGCAGCCTTCCTCGTCGCCGCTGCGGTTGAGCGGGGCGATCACGCCCGCGGTGACCTTGCCGGCTTCCTCGAGAATGGCGCCGGCGGTATCGACGTCGACGATCTCGGCCAGGCCGGGCAGTTCGGCCCAGAGCTTACTGACCTCAAAGACTTCGTTGAGGACGAATTGCATGTCGCGCAGGGGTGCTTTGTAGTCAGCCATGTTGGGAATCCTCGAGCGAAACAACGGCTGAACAAGCAGCCAGCGGTATTCAGGATAGAAGGTACGCAAGGGTACGCCGGCGGAGCTTACTCCGCAAACACTTCAGAGACATAGCGTCATGTTGTGACCGAATAATTAATTATTGGTCACAATATTTATCCACCGGACAGCCAGCGGCCCCGGCCGCCCTGGGGCAACCGGGGCCGCTGGCAGCGCGATCAGAGCGCGAACTGCTCGGCGGACAGGCGCATCAACGTCTCGCCGCCGGCTTCCACCGCCGCCAGGTGCGCCGCGGCGCGCGGCAGCAGGCGGGCGAAGTAGAAGTCCGCGGTGGCCAGCTTGGCCTGGTAGAAGTCCGCCTCGGCGGCGCCCTCCTCCAGTTTCTGCCGGGCCACCAGGGCCATGCGCAGCCAGAAGTAGCCGAGGGTGACGTAGCCGGAGAACATCAGGTAGTCCACCGCCGCCGCGCCCACTTCGTCGGGGTTCTTCATGGCCGCCATGCCGACCTTCTGGGTCAACTCGCCCCACTGCTTGTTCAGCGCCGCCAGCTGCGCCACCTGGGCCTTGAGCTGCGGGTGCTCGGCGTTGGCCTGGCACAGCTGGTGGACCAGCTTGGTGAAGCCCAGCAGCAGCTTGCCCTGGCTGCCCAGCACCTTGCGGCCCAGCAGGTCCAGGGCCTGGATGCCGTTGGTGCCTTCGTAGATCGGGGCGATGCGGCAGTCGCGCACCAACTGCTCCATGCCCCACTCGCGGATGAAGCCGTGGCCGCCGAACACCTGCATGCCGTGGTTGGTCACCTCCAGCCCGGTGTCGGTCATGAAGGCCTTGCAGATCGGGGTGACGAAGGCCAGCAGGTTGGCCGCCTGCTCGCGTTCCTCAGCGTTGTCGGACAGGTGCTCGATGTCCAGCAACTGCGCGGTGAAGTAGGCCAGGGCACGGTTGCCCTCGTTGAAGGCCTTCATGGTCAGCAACATGCGCCGCACGTCGGGGTGGACGATGATCGGGTCGGCCGGCTTGTCCGGCGCCTTGGGCCCGGTCAGGGCGCGCATCTGCAGGCGTTCCTGGGCGTACTTCACGGCGCCCTGGTAGCTCACTTCGCCGAGGCACAGGCCCTGCATGCCGGTGCCCAGGCGCGCGTGGTTCATCATGGTGAACATGCAGGCCAGGCCCTTGTTGGCCTCGCCGATCAGGTAGCCGGTGGCGCCGTCGAAGTTCATCACGCAGGTGGCCGAGGCCTTGATGCCCATCTTGTGCTCGATGGAGCCGCAGGCCACGGCGTTGCGCGCCCCGGCCTCGCCGCTGGCGTCGAGCAGGAACTTGGGCACGATGAACAGCGAGATGCCCTTGGTGCCGGCCGGCGCGTCGGGCAGCTTGGCCAGCACCAGGTGGATGATGTTCTCGCTCAGGTCGTGCTCGCCGGCGGAGATGAAGATCTTGGTGCCGCTGATGGCGTAGCTGCCGTCGGCGTTGGGCACGGCGCGGGTCTTGATGATGCCCAGGTCGGTGCCGCAGTGCGGTTCGGTCAGGCACATGGTGCCGGTCCAGGTGCCGGCGGTCATGCGCGGCAGGTAGGCCTGCTTCTGCTCGGCGCTGCCGTGGGCGTGGATGGCGGCCATGGCGCCCTTGGTCAGGCCGGGGTACATGGCCCAGGAGCAGTTGGCCGCGCCGATCATCTCGCTGACCAGCAGGCCGAGGGAATGCGGCAGGCCCTGGCCGCCGTAGGCCGGGTCGGAGGACACACCGTTCCAGCCGCCCTCGACGTACTGCGCGAAGGCCTCCTTGAAGCCCTTGGGCGTGGTCACCACGCCGTTGTCGAAGTGGCAGCCTTCCTCGTCGCCGGAGCGGTTCAGCGGGGCCAGCACCTGCTCGCAGAACTTGGCGCCCTCCTCGAGGATGGCGGAAACCATGTCCGGGCTGGCATCGGTCGCCCCCAGGGCCTGGTAGCGGCCGGCGAAATCGAAGACTTCGTCGATCAGGAAGCGCATGTCGCGCAGGGGTGCCTTGTACTCGGGCATGGCGGTTCTCCAGTCGGTTCGGCGCCAAAACGGCGCGGATCAACCCCGAACCTACTGTGCGCCGGAAAGCCCCGGCAATCACTCTGCGCGCGATGAATGCGCGGCCATAACCGGCGCCTGGCCGACACTGCGGCCACACACGAAAAAGCCCGCCGGAGGGCGGGCTCGATCAGGCAAAGACTACTTCCACCCGGCCCTCACGGCGTGAACGGGGTGCGGCCTTGACCACGATCTGCACGTCACGTCCGAGCCGGGCCAGGCAGTCGATCATCTTGGCCTCGCTGATGCCTCTGAATTTCCCACGCAACATGTCGGAAACCTTGGGTTGAGGGAGCCCGAGGATTTCCGCCGCCTGGGTCTGGGTCAAGTGGCGGGCCTTGATGATGCTGCCGATCTTGGATGCCAGCCTGGCCTTGACCTGCATCTCGCCTGCATCGGCCCTGCCGAGGTCGGCATAGACGTTGCCGCTGCCTTCTTCGAACTCAATCATTCTCTACGCTCTTCGCATGGGCTTGCGCATCCTTCAGCCTTTTCCTGATCAGCTCCAGGTCGTGCTGCGGAGTCTCTATGCCCTTGGTCGATTTCTTCTGGAAGCAGTGCAGAGCATAGACCGCCCTTGCAAATTTCACTGTATAGACCGCTCTATAGGTGTCGCCATCATGGTCTTCGACAACCCCCAGCACGCCGGCACCCGAGAAGCCTTTCATCGGCTTGGCCTGGGGATGCTTGCCACCTTCCTGCGCCTGGTGCAGGGCAAAGCCGAACACATCCTGGACATCGTCAGGCATATCCAGAAGATCCCTCTTGCTGCTGCCCATCCAGATCAACGACTTCACTGATGGCTCGGCTTCCTTGTGAATGGCCGAACGAATCTATACCCATATTGGTATAGCGATCAAGCCGTGCGCCAAGAAGTGCAGGCGTGGAAACGAAAACACCCTGCGAGCACTGGGCTCGCAGGGTGCTTTCTGAGCAACCCGCCATGCAGCGGGCTGACGGCAGCGGCAGGATCAGTAACCGAGGGAGAAATCTTCCTCGGCCATGTCCATCAGGTTGCCGGCGCCGGACAGCATGGCGGCGACGTGGGCGCGGGTACGCGGCAGGATGCGCTGGAAGTAGAAGCGCGCAGTCTGCAGCTTGGCCTTGTAGAAGCCCTCCTCGCTGGTGCCGGCCGCCAGTTTCTCGGCAGCCAGGCGCGCCATGTCGGCCCAGAAGTAGGCCAGGCAGGCGTAGCCGGAGAACATCAGGTAGTCCACCGACGCAGCGCCGACTTCCTCGCGGTCCTTCATGGCGGCCATGCCGACCTTCATGGTCAGCTCGCCCCACTCCTTGTTCAGCGCGGCCAGCGGGGCGACGAATTCCTTGACGGCTTCGTTGCCTTCGTTGGCCTGGCAGAACTTGTGCACGATCTTGGTGAAGCCCTTGAGCGCCTCGCCCTGGGTCATCAGCACCTTGCGGCCCAGCAGGTCCAGCGCCTGAACGCCGGTGGTGCCTTCGTACAGCATGGAGATGCGGCTGTCGCGGACGTTCTGCTCCATGCCGTGCTCGGCGATGAAGCCGTGGCCGCCGTAGATCTGCACGCCGTGGTTGGCCGCTTCGAAGCCGACTTCGGTCATGAACGCCTTGGCGATCGGGGTGAGGAAGGCCAGCATCGCGTCAGCGGCTTTCTTCTGCTCTTCGTCCTGGCTGCGCTGGACGATGTCGACCTGCTTGGCGGCGAAGTACAGCATGGCGCGGTTGCCTTCGGCGAACGCCTTGGCGGTCAGCAGCATGCGGCGCACGTCCGGGTGCACGATGATCGGGTCGGCGGCCTTTTCCGGGGCTTTCGGGCCGGTCAGCGAACGCATCTGCAGACGCTCGCGAGCGTAGGCGATGCCACCCTGGAAACCGATCTCGGCGTGGGCCAGGCCTTGCAGCGCGGTGCCCAGGCGAGCGGTGTTCATGAAGGTGAACATGCAGTTCAGGCCCTTGTTCGGCGGGCCGATCAGGAAGCCGGTGGCGGCGTCGAAGTTCATCACGCAGGTGGCGTTGCCGTGGATGCCCATCTTGTGCTCGATGGAGCCGCAGGAAACGGCGTTGCGCTCGCCTACGCCGCCTTCTGCGTTGGGCAGGAACTTCGGCACGATGAACAGCGAGATGCCCTTGGTGCCCTGCGGGGCGTCGGGCAGGCGGGCCAGCACGATGTGGACGATGTTGTCGGCCATGTCGTGTTCGCCGGCGGAGATGAAGATCTTGGTGCCGGTGACCTTGTAGGTGCCGTCGGCCTGGGGCTCGGCCTTGGTGCGCAGCATGCCCAGGTCGGTGCCGCAGTGCGGCTCGGTCAGGCACATGGTGCCGGTCCACTCGCCGGACACCAGCTTGGTCAGGTAGGTGGCCTGCTGCTCCGGGGTGCCGTGGGCGTGCAGGGTGTTCATGGCGCCGTGGGACAGGCCCGGGTACATGCCCCAGGACCAGTTGGCCTGGCCGATCATTTCGCTGATGGCCATGCCCAGGGATTCCGGCAGGCCCTGGCCGCCGTGCTCGACGTCATGGGCCAGGCTCGGCCAGCCGCCTTCGACGAATTGCTGGTAGGCCTCTTTGAAGCCGCTGGGGGTCTTCACGCCCTCGGGGCTCCAGGTGCAGCCTTCCTGGTCGCCGACGCGGTTCAGCGGGGCGATCACCTGTTCGCAGAACTTGGCACCCTCTTCGAGGATGGCATTGACCATGTCCGGCGTGGCGTCCTGGGCGCCCGGCAGGTTCTGGTAGTGCGCTTCGTAGCCCAGCAGCTCGTCGCGAACGAAACGGATATCACGCAAGGGGGCCTTGTAATCAGGCATAGCGGTAAACCTCTACGAAGGGTTCTGGTTAATGGGCGACCGGTGCTTGCGGTCGCTGTACGGGAGCGTTCCCGGCCGCCCAGCCGATGCGCCGCGCGCCTCGACTCTCAAACAGGCGTTTGAAACATACGTTTACGCCCTACCCTTGTCAAGCGCGCAAACCGACCGCCCGGTCACGCGCAAGGGCACGGGCCAGAGCGCTGCATTCGCAGGTATCGATAGGGATAAGTAAAGCCCAGCCGCAGGCCGTCGACAGACGACTATCCGAAGCTGCTGAGAGGAAATTCTGAAGGGAGGAAAAGCGTCAGACGCTGATGTCGATCAGCGTCCCGAGGGTTTCGTCGGCGGTCTGCAGGACGCGGCTGGACGCCAGGGCGGCGTACTTGCTCATTTCCATGTCCACCACGGGCCGGGCGATGTCGTCCTTGGCCACGGGCTGCGCGGCCACCTGCGCGGCGGCACGGTC
Organism: Pseudomonas sp. PI1; assembly: GCF_000812405.1. Taxonomy (NCBI): domain Bacteria; kingdom Pseudomonadati; phylum Pseudomonadota; class Gammaproteobacteria; order Pseudomonadales; family Pseudomonadaceae; genus Pseudomonas; species Pseudomonas sp. PI1. Next base: position 70,599 of record NZ_JWMC01000102.1, on the reverse strand, counting down.
GACCTGCTGCAGGCCGCGCTGCAGCCCCTGCAGACCGGTACTGAATGCGTTACCGGAGATTTCCATGGTCGATCTTCCTCGGAGGAACCTGCCGCCTATTCAAGCAGGATCGCCGATGATATTCAAAGGCCATCAGTCCGGAAGATCAAGAATGCCCAGGTCCAGGTGCGCGGCCACTGCCATGGGCGTCGGCGCGGCCAGGTGAGGCACGCGGCCGATGCAGGGCGCCGGCAGGCGTTCGGCGAGGGTCGCCAGGTTCTCTTCCAGGCGCGAGGTCCTGGGGTCGACGATGTTCGCCACCCAGCCGGCCAGCGGCAGGCCGTCGCGCAGGATGGCCTCGGCGCTGAGCACCGCGTGGTTGATGCAGCCCAGGCGCACGCCCACCACCAGGATCACCGGCAGGTCGAGGCGGATGGCCAGGTCCGACAGGCTCTCTTCGCCGGCCAGGGGCACGCGCCAGCCGCCGGCGCCTTCCACCAGGGTGAAGTCGGCGCCGCGCGCCAGCACGTGGCGCACCGGCCCGGCCAGGGTGTCGACGTTCAGCGCCACGCCAACCTCGCGGGCCGCCAGGTGCGGGGCGATGGCCGGCTCGAAGGCGAAGGGGTTCACCTCCTCGTAGGCCAGCGGCAGGCTGCACTCGCCCAGCAGGGCCAGGGCGTCGCCGTTGCGCAGGCCCTCGGGACGGCGCTCACAGCCGGAGGCCACCGGCTTGGCGGCGGCGGTGGACATACCGGCCATGCGCGCGGCGTGCAGCAGGCCGGCGGCGATGGTGGTCTTGCCGATTTCGGTGTCGGTGCCGGTGATGAAAAACGCGTGTGGCATGGGGTTCCTCAAGGGCTATACGTGTAGGTGCCGGCTGCGCCGAGGGGCTTTCGTAGGATGGGTTGAGCTTGCGAAACCCATGCGGTGGCGGTGATGGGTATCGCTTCGCTCAACCCATCCTACGGGCGTCGTGTTTGCCGGAGTCCCCTCCTACGAAGAGATGGGTTTGCGCAGGATGGCGTGGACCACCCTATAGGTCGCCGGCAGCCCCTCGGGCTGGCGGAAGCGTTCGTAGGCCTCGATCAGCGCCCGCACCCTCGCCCGCCCGGTGAGCCCGCCGGGGCGGCCGGGGTTGAGGTTGTGGGCGCCCAGGGCCTTGAGTTCGTGGGTCAGGCTGCGCAGGTCGGGGAAGTGCAGCACGCGGTCTTCGGTGGACAGCTGCAGCACTTCCAGCCCGCTGGCCGCGCATTGCGCCTGGTAGTCGGCGAAGGCGCGGAAGCGGTTGACGTGGACGAAGCCGTCCACCGCCTGCCAGCTGGCGCGCAGCTCGCCGAGGGTGCCGATGCACAGGCTGCTGAAGGCGAACACGCCGCCCTCGCGCAGCACCCGGCGCGCTTCGCCGAGCACCGCCGGCAGGTCGGCGCACCACTGGATGGCCAGGCTGGAGAACAGCAGGTCGCAGCATTCGCCGCGCAGCGGCAGGCGCTCGGCGTCGCCGCCGATGAAGTGCTGCGCGCCACCGTGCTCGCGGGCGTGGCGCAGCATGCCTTCGGCGATGTCCACCGCCAGGCCTTCAGCTTCGGCAAAGCGCCGGGCCAAGGCACGGCTGAAGTGGCCGGTGCCGCAACCCAGGTCGAGCCAGCGACGCACCGCCAGGTCGACCGGCAGGCGCGCCAGCAGGCTGTCGCCGACGCCGCGCTGCAGTTCGGCCACCGCATCGTAGGTGGCGGCCGCACGGGAGAAGGAAGCGGCGACCTGGCGCTTGTCCGGCAGCGCGCCGCCCAGGGGATCAGACATCGTCGCCCTCGTGGATGAAAGCCAGGATGGCCGCGGCCACCTCGTCCGGGCGCTCCAGCGGCAGGCCGTGGCTGGCGCCGGCGATGGTGTTCACCTCCACGTCCGGCAACCAGCCCAGCAGCGCATCGGCGGCGCCGGCCGGCACCAGCGCGTCGTTGCCGGCGAACAGGTGCAGCTGCGGGCCGTCGTAGCGCTCCAGCGCCGCGCGGGTGTCCAGGCGCCCCAGCAGTTGCAGGCCGGCGCTCAGCGCCCCGGCTTCCAGCGCCGGCAGCGCCACTTGCAGCTGCCGCGCCAGGGTGCGGGCGTCGCGGGCGCCCTGGCTGACCAGCAGGGTGAAGCGCTTGCGCGTCAGCTCCGGCTCCAGCAGGAAGGCTTCGAAGAAGTCCTCGAAGACGCTGTTGGGCATGGCCTGCGGCCAGTCGTCGAGCTGGCGGAAGCTGGCGTTGGCGGCCAGGGTGATCAGCCCGCGGCAGGCCTCGCCGCGGCGCGCGGCCAGCTCGGCGGCGAGCATGCCGCCCAGGGACCAGCCGGCCAGCCAGCTGCCTTCGGGCAGCTCGTCGTCCAGTTCGTCCAGCCATAGCGCCGGGTCGGCCTCCCGCGGCAGCGGCTCGATGTGCACGTGCAGGTGCGGCGCCTGCTCCAGCAGCGCGTCGCGCAGCGGCTCCAGGGGCGCGCTGCCCAGGCCCCAGCCGGGCAGCAGTATCAGTTGGTCACGCATCCTCGCCCTCCTCGGCATCGAGTTCCGCCAGCAGGCTGGTGGAGACCTGGCGCCAGCTCTGTTCCAGGGCTTCGAGCAGGCGGTCGACCTGCTCCTCGCTGTGGCTGGCGCTGAAGGTCACGCGCAGCCGCGCGCTGCCGGCCGGCACGGTGGGCGGGCGGATGGCGCCGACCAGGATGCCGTGGTCGCGCAGCGCGGCCGACAGCGCCATGGCCTGGCGGCTGCCGCCGATGAGGATCGGCTGGATCGGCGTGAAGCTGTCCATCAGCGTCAGGCCGATGGCCTCGGCGCCACGGCGGAAGCGCGCGATCAGCCTGCCCAGGTGCTCGCGGCGCCAGCTCTCGGCGCGCAGCAGTTCCAGGCTCTTCAGCGTGGCGCAGGCCAGCGCCGGCGGCTGGCTGGTGGTGTAGATGTACGGGCGGGCGAACTGGATCAGCGTCTCCACCAGTTCCTCGCTGCCGGCGACGAAGGCGCCGGCGGTGCCGAAGGCCTTGCCCAGGGTGCCGACCAGCACCGGCACGTCGTCCAGGCCCAGGCCGAAGTGCTCAACGATGCCGCCGCCGTTGGCGCCCAGCGGACCGAAGCCGTGGGCGTCGTCGACCATCACCCAGGCGCCGTGGCGCTTGGCCTCGGCGCACAGCGCAGGCAGCTCGGCGAGGTCGCCGTCCATGCTGAACACGCCGTCGGTGACCACCAGGGTGTTGCCCTCGGCCTTGCCCAGGCGCTGCGCCAGGCTGGCCGCGTCATTGTGCAGGTAGCGCGAGAAGCGCGCGCCGCTGAGCAGCCCGGCGTCCAGCAGCGAGGCATGGTTGAGGCGGTCTTCCAGCACGGTGTCGCCCTTGCCCAGCAGCGCGGTCACCGCGCCCAGGTTGGCCATGTAGCCGGTGGAGAACAGCAGCGCGCGCGGCCGCCCGGTGAATTCGGCCAGCGCCAGCTCCAGCTCGTGGTGCGGCCCGCAATGGCCGTTGACCAGGTGCGAGGCGCCACCGCCCACGCCCCAGCGCTCGGCGCCGGTACGCAAGGCGGCTATCACCTCGGGATGGTTGGCCAGGCCCAGGTAGTCATTGGAACAGAAGGCCAGCATCGGCCGGCCGTCCACCCGCACCAGCGGGCCCTGCGGCGACTCCAGCAACGGCCGCTGGCGGTAGAGATCGTCCGCCTGGCGCTGGGCGAGGCGGGGGGAGAGATCGAAGGACATGGCAGGAAGCTCGAAGCGAGAAGCTGAAAGCTAGAAGCCCGGACCGGCTACTTCAAGCTTCCGGCTTCAAGCTTCCAGCTTGCCGTCGTCAGACGGCCGAATAGAACAACTGCGAATCGCGCTGCTCGACCAGGGCCTGCTCGATGGCGGCCTGGTGCACCTCGTCGGCGTGCTCCTCGCGCTCCTCGGGCTTGATGCCCAGGCGGGCGAACAGTTGCATGTCCTTGTCGGCCTGCGGGTTGCGGGTGGTCAGCAGCTTCTCGCCGTAGAAGATCGAGTTGGCGCCGGCCATGAAGGCCAGGGCCTGCATCTGCTCGTTCATCTGCTCGCGGCCGGCGGACAGGCGCACGTGGGACTTCGGCATCATGATCCGGGCCACGGCCAGGGTGCGGATGAAGTCGAAGGGATCGACGTCCTTCTCCTCGGCCAGCGGGGTGCCCTTGACCTTGACCAGCATGTTGATCGGCACCGACTCCGGGTGTTCCGGCAGGTTGGCCAGCTGGATCAGCAGGCCGGCGCGGTCGGCCACCGACTCGCCCATGCCGAGGATGCCGCCGGAGCAGATCTTCATCCCCGCCTCGCGCACGTAGGCCAGGGTCTGCAGGCGCTCGCCGTAGGTGCGGGTGGTGATGATGTTGCCGTAGAACTCCGGCGAGGTGTCGAGGTTGTGGTTGTAGTAGTCCAGCCCGGCCTCGGCCAGGGCCTGGGTCTGCTCCTGGGTCAGCTTGCCGAGGGTCATGCAGGTTTCCAGGCCGAGCTTCTTCACGCCCTTCACCATTTCCAGCACGTAGGGCATGTCCTTGGCCGAGGGGTGCTTCCAGGCGGCGCCCATGCAGAAGCGGGTGGAGCCGATGGCCTTGGCCTCGGCGGCCGCTTCCAGCACCTTCTGCACTTCCATCAGCTTCTGCTTGTCCAGGCCGGTGTTGTAGTGGCCGGACTGCGGGCAGTACTTGCAGTCTTCCGGGCAGGCGCCGGTCTTGATCGACAGCAGGGTCGAGACCTGCACGCGGTTCGGGTCGAAGTGCGCGCGGTGCACCGTCTGCGCCTGGAACAGGAGGTCGTTGAAGGGCTGCTCGAAGAGCGCCGTCACTTCGGCGAGGGTCCAGTCGTGGCGGGTGGCGATGGAGGCGGTTGCACTCATGGGGAATTCCTTCGGACGCGGGCTGACGCCTCGTTGTTCTCGGCCGCCACGGCAGGGCGCGACGGTTCAGGCTTTGGAGGCATGATATGTAAGCCTTGGTCGCTGTCAACCAAGTTGAAGTCACAAGTCGACAAGTGACTATTATTTGAACAATCATTCATGCGCCGTGAACCTGGGGGCAGAACGCCACTCCAACAGCACAGGCACTCGAAGGAATCCCGCGAGCTCATGGAAACAGAAGGCACTTTCGACTGGCTCGGCCAGACCCTCGGCAAGGCGATCCGCTTCGTCGTCGACCTCCTTTCCGGCCTGCTGGGCGCCATCTGGGCGGCCATGGACCAGTTCCTCCACGGCCTGGCCCGGGCCATCGGAATGGACGTGTCGATCTTCAGCTTCGTCCTACTCTTCCTCGGCCTGTTGCTGCTCTACAGTGGCATCCGCGCCTTCGTCCGGCGCTCCTTCTTCGGCGGCACCCTGCTCACCGTGCTCGGCCTGATCGTGATGAGCTGGCTGATCCACTGAGCGTCCGCCGGGGCCTCACCCGGAGGACGCCACCCTGCTCACCTTCGCCCGCCTGCGCGAGCTTTTCGTTCTGCGGCCGGACTGCCTGTTCTGCGGCGGCCCGGCCGACACCGGCCTGGCGTTGTGCGCCGGTTGCGACGCCGACCTGCCCTGGTTGGGCAGCCACTGCAACACCTGCGCCCTGCCGCTGCCGGAACACGGCCTGACCTGCGGCGAATGCCTGCGCCGGCCGCCGCCCTTCGAGCAGGTGCTGGCGCCCTGGCGCTACGCCTTCCCGCTGGACGGCGCCATCACCCGCTTCAAGCACCAGGCCGACCGGCCCCTGGGCCGGCTGCTCGGCCAGTTGCTGGGGCGCCACCTGCGCCACGCCTTCGCCGAGGGGTTGCCGGTGCCCGACCTGCTCCTGCCGGTGCCCCTGGCCCCGCGCCGGCAGCGTCAGCGCGGCTTCAACCAGGCCGAGCTGCTGGCCCGGCGCCTGGCCGCGGACCTCGGCCTGCCCTGGCGCCAGCCGCTGCGCCGGGTGCGCGACACCCCGGCGCAACAGGGCCTGGACAAGGCCGAGCGAAAGCGCAACCTGCGCCAGGCCTTCGCCCTGGACGACGGCGCGGCCCTGCGCGGCCTGCATCTGGCGCTGGTGGACGACGTACTGACCACTGGCGCCACCGCCGCGGCCCTGGCGCAGCTGCTGCGGCGTGCCGGCGCCGCGCGGGTGGACGTCTATTGCCTGGCCCGCACGCCGAAGCCGGGCTGACCCCGGCACCGGCAGCCGACGGATTCCACTTGCCTTTTGCCGGCGCAGCTACCAGCCTCGCCCTATCGCGAACACAACAACGAAAACGATGACCAGCCTCAGCCTTCTCACCCAGCACGTCACCCGCCGCCCGCAACGCATCGCCCTGCTCGCGCAGATCGCCGCGCTGGGCTCCATCACCCAGGCCGCCAAGGCCGCCGGCATGAGCTACAAGACCGCCTGGGATGCGGTGGACGAGCTGAACAACCTGGCCGAGCGCCCGCTGGTGGAACGCAGCGTCGGCGGCAAGGGCGGCGGCGGCGCGCGCCTGACGCCGGCCGGCGAACGCCTGCTGGCGCTGTACCAGCGCCTGGAGGAACTGCGCGAGCGCATGCTCGAAAGCATCGAGGAAGACGGCGAGGACCTGGAGCTGATCGGCCGCCTGATGCTGCGCACCAGCGCGCGCAACCAATTGCACGGGCGCGTCTGCAGCATCGAGCCGGCGGGCCTGAACGACCTGATCGGCGTCGACCTGCCCGGCGGCGCGCGCATCCACGCGCGTATCACCCGCGAAAGCACCGAGAAGCTGGAGCTGCGCGAGGGCCTGCCGGTGATCGCGCTGATGAAGGCCGGCTGGCTCTACGTCGACCTGCCGCAGATCGAATGCCCGGCCGGGCTCAACGCCCTGGAAGGACGGGTCGAGGACATCCGCGAGGCCGGCGACGGCCCCAGCGAAGTGCGCATCCAGTTGCCCGGCGGGCAGATGCTCTGCGCCCTGGTGGACCAGGAACGCATCGACATCCTGCGCCTGGCCGCCGGCAGCCGGGTGCGCACGCAATTCTCCCCGGCCCAGGTGATCCTCGGCACGCCGGTCTGAGCGAAGCCTGCCTTGAGTCAAGGGCCGGCGCCGGCCCTGGGGTTCCAATAGGCCATCCCACTGCCGGAGCCCCCGCCCATGCGCCGCTTCCTGATCCCCCTGCTGCTGACATGCAGCGCCCTGCTGCCGTCGCTCGGCCAGGCCACCCCCGACGTGCTGCGCGTGGCCAGCGGTCACCAGCCGATGGCGGCCCTGGAGGCGCTGGCCGACCAGTACCAGTTGCAGACCGGCAACAAGGTCCTGCTGATCGAGGGCGACAGCGCCGAGCTGGCCCGCGACATCGGCCAGGGCATGGCCTTCGACCTGTTCTTCGCCGACGACGGCGCCCACAGCGTGCAGGCGCTGCACACCCGGGGCCGCGGCGAAGCGCCGCTGCCCTACGCCTGCGCCCCGCAACCGCAGTACTACCAAGTGCTGGTGGAAGGCCCGCGACGCGAGCTGGCGGAGCGTTTCTTCAGCTACCTGAAGGCACATCCCGAGGCGTTGGCAAAGGCCGGCTTCCAGTTCAGCGTCTGCGGCAACTAACGCCGGCCCCGCAGGAGAACCCCAACGTAGGATGGCGTTGAGCGAAGCGATACCCATCGCCATGACCGCATGGGTTTCGCTTCGCTCAACCCATCCTACGAAGAGCCTCCCCAGGCGTAATGGCGCAGGGGCCAGCAATCCCGTGGCGGTGTGCGTAGACTAGGGGCCTGTTCACTGCCCTGGATCGCAGCCATGTCCCATCCCTTCTCCGCCCTTACGCCCGACCTGGTCCTCGACGCGGTGGAAAGCCTGGGCTACCTCAGCGACGCCCGGGTGCTGGCGCTCAACAGCTACGAGAACCGCGTCTACCAGGTGGGCATCGAGGACAGCGAGCCGCTGGTGGCCAAGTTCTACCGCCCCGGACGCTGGAGCGACGCGGCCATCCGCGAGGAACATGCCTTCTCCGCCGAGCTGGCCGAATGCGAGGTGCCGGTGGTGGCGCCGCTGGTGCGCGACGGCGAAAGCCTGTTCGAGTTCGCCGGCTTCCGCTTCGCCCTGTTCCCCCGCCGCGGCGGCCGCGCGCCGGAACCGGGCAACCTGGATCAGTTGTACCGCCTCGGCCAGCTGCTCGGCCGCCTGCACGCGGTGGGCGCCGTCCGCCCCTTCCAGCACCGCGAGCAGCTGACTGTGGATAACTTCGGCCATGAGTCCCTGGCCACCCTGCTGGAAGGCAACTTCGTGCCCAAGAGCCTGCTGCCGGCGTACGAATCGGTGGCCCGCGACCTGCTCAAGCGCCTGGACGCCCTGTTCGCCGACAACCGCTACACCTCCATCCGCCTGCACGGCGACCTGCACCCGGGCAACCTGCTGTGCCGCGACGAGGTCTACCACATGGTCGACCTCGACGACTGCCGCATGGGCCCGGCGGTGCAGGACCTGTGGATGATGCTGGCCGGCGAGCGCCAGGAGCGCCTGCTGCAGCTCTCCGAGCTTATCGACGGCTACCAGGAGTTCCACGACTTCGACCCGCGCGAACTGCCGCTGATCGAGGGCCTGCGCGCCCTGCGCCTGATGCACTACAGCGCCTGGCTGGCGCGGCGCTGGGACGACCCGGCGTTCCCGCCGAGCTTCCCCTGGTTCGGCAGCGAGCGCTACTGGGGCGAGCAGGTGCTGGTGCTGCGCGAGCAGCTGGCGGCGCTGGACGAGGAGCCGCTGCGGTTGTTCTGAGCCATCCCATCGCGCGCCCTGCGCGCGATTCACGGGCCTGTTTGTGCGGGGGAAACGCCGTGCCTCACGGAGCGCATAGGGGCACGGAATCGAGCGAGCAGGCCTGCGGCCCCCTCACCCTAACCCTCTCCCGGAGGGAGAGGGGACCGTTCGGAATACATGGGTATTTCGGCGTTAGCCGGCTAGCACAGGGATCGCCGGCTGAAACCAGGCCTCCTCCCGGCACGGACTGGCTCCCTCTCCCTCTGGGAGAGGGGACCGTTCGGAGTACACGGGTGTTTCGGCGTCAGCCGGCTGGCACAGGGATCGCCGGCTGAAACCAGGCCCCCTATCGGCACGGACTGGCTCCCTCTCCCTCCGGGAGAGGGGACCGTTCGGAGTACATGGTGTTTCGGCGTTAGCCGGCTGGCACAGGGATCGCCGGCTGAAACCAGGCCTCCTCCCGGCACGGACTGGCTCCCTCTCCCTCCGGGAGAGGGACCGTTCGGAGTACATGGGTGTTTCGGCGTCAGCCGGCTGGCACAGGGATCGCCGGCTGAAACCAGGCCTCCTCCCGGCACGGACTGGCTCCCTCTCCCTCCGGGAGAGGGGATCGTTCGGAGTACACGGGTATTTCGGCGTTAGCCGGCTGGCACAGGGATCGCCGGCTGAAACCAGGCCTCCTCCCGGCACGGACTGGCTCCCTCTCCCTCCGGGAGAGGGCTGGGGTGAGGGGAAAGCCCGAGCGCCGATGCCATTCCCCTGTAGGAGCGCGCCCTGCGCGCGAAATCGCGGGCAGGGCCCGCTTACGTTGTTTTCTAGGTTCCCGCGGTTTGGCCGCGGCGTAACGTCCGCCGTTACGCCCGGCAGAAACTGAACGCACAGACAACATCGGCCGCGCCCCCTAGAATGGCGCGGCCACTCTTTTCTTCTGCCGCAAGGACGTCCGATGGCCACCGCCAATCCCCGCCGGGGCTATGCCCTGGGCCTGACCGCCTATGTCATCTGGGGACTCTTCCCGGTCTACTTCAAACTGCTGGAAAGCATTCCCGCCCTGGAAATCATCACCCACCGGGCCATCTGGTCGGCGCTGTTCGGCGCCGCCCTGCTGCTGGTGTGGAAGCACCCCGGCTGGTGGCGCGAGCTGCTGGACAACCCGCGGCGCCTGGCCGTGCTCGGCGCCAGCGGGGTGCTGATCGCCAGCAACTGGCTGGTCTACGTCTGGGCGGTGAACAACGGGCACATGCTCGAAGCCAGCCTGGGCTACTACATCAACCCGCTGATCAACGTGCTGCTCGGCCTGGCGGTGCTGCGCGAGCGCCTGCGCCCGCTGCAATGGGTGGCCGTGGGCCTGGCGGCGCTGGGCGTGGCCCAGCAGGTCTGGCAGCTGGGCAGCCTGCCCTGGGTGTCGCTGGTGCTGGCGCTGACCTTCGGCTTCTACGGGCTGATCCGCAAGCAGGCGCCGGTGGACGCCCTGCCCGGCCTGGTGGTGGAAACCTGGATGCTGCTGCCGCTGGCCCTGGGCTGGCTGCTGCTGTTCGCCGACGGCCCCAGCGCCCACCTGGCCTTCTGGACCACCCCGCAGGCGCTCTGGCTGGCCGCCGCCGGCCCCATCACCCTGGTGCCGCTGGTGTGCTTCAACGCCGCCGCCCGCCACCTGCCCTACGCGACCCTCGGCTTCCTGCAATACATCGCGCCGACCCTGGTGCTGCTGCAGGCCGTCCTGCTGTTCGGCGAGCACCTGGACTCCACCCGCCTGGTGGCCTTCGGCTGCATCTGGCTGGCGCTGGTGGTGTACAGCGTGGACATCTGGTACCGCCTGCGGCGCGCCTGATCATTTCCTGAGCGACAAGCTGCAGGCCCCGCCTGGCGGGGCCTGCAGCAAGGCATCCGGAACTTTTCCACAGCTTCATCCAGCGCTGCCGGGGATAACCCCATAGCGCCGCCACACAATCGGAACACCCTGACGGCGGCGAGAATGGCTGTTCAGAACTAGTACAAATTCCCGCAAGGCTCGTCGATAAAGGCCCCTGGCGATCTACCCAGGGGTTTTCCACAGGGCTTTCCCGGGTTTCTGTGCAGGGCTTCGACGGCCCTGGCGCATTTTTGATCACTTCCTCCAAGCCCGGATTCCACGCGGCCTGTAGCCAGGCATACAACAGTTGCCCACAGCGCGACCCACGGTTTCTGTGCAAAGACGTGGATAAGCCGCCCCCGCCAGCGAGTGCCCCGGGCACGGATCATTTTCTGAGCGATCCGCCACAGGCCACGTTTGGCCTGATGTGTAGCCATCCATCCACAGCCAACCAACAGGACAACCCACGGCGATTGTGGGCAACCCCTGGCGTTCTGTTCACAACGATCGGCTGCGCTTGGAGCCCCACTCTGCGGGGCATTCAGCGCTTGACACACATTTCCTCAACAGACTTATGCACAGGACGGAGGCCTTTCACCTGTGCGTCAGTCCTCCTTGTGGAAATTCAGGTCCACCATGAGGTCGTCGGCCAGGTCCTCCAGGTGTTGCTGCAACTGCTCCAGCGGCAACGTCAGCGGCACCGCCAGCACCGCGTCGGCGTGGAACAGCGGTTCGCCGCTCATGGGCGCCGGCAGCACCTCGGTGGTCAGCCGCTCCAGGTTGACGCCGTGCTCGGCCAGCAGGCGGGTGATGTCGCGGACGATGCCCGGGCGGTCGTTGCCCACCAGGTCGAGGTGGATCGGCTTCCAGTTGCAGGAGGGCTCGATGCCGCTGTCGGCCAGCAGCACGCGGATGCCGTGGTCGCCCAGCTCCTGCAGGCCTTCTACCAGTTCGTCGTAGCCTTCGGCCGGCACCGCCACCCGCAGGATCCCGGCGAACTGCCCGGCCATGCGCGACATGCGGCTCTCCAGCCAGTTGCCGCCGTGGCCGGCGATGCATTGGGCGATGCGTTCCACCAGCCCCGGCTGATCCTGGGCGATGATGGTGAGCACGAGATGATTCATGGCAGCCTCCTGCGTCGATGCGTCAGCCCCGGGCCTGGCCCAGGTCCAGCCAGTAGGTGTAGAAACGTTCGTCACGCTGGTAGCCCAGGCGCTCGTACAGGCCCTGGGCGTTGCGGTTGTCCTTCGCCGTTTCCAGCTGCAGGCCGCAGGCGCCGCTGGCCTCGGCGTGGGCGCGGGCGGCGTTCATCAGCGCCTCGCCATAGCCGTCGCGGCGCGCCGCGGGGATCACGTAGAGGTCGCTGAGCAGCCATGCCGGGCGTAGTGCCAGGGAGGCGAAGAAGGGGTACAACTGGACGAAGCCCAGGCCCACGCCGTCGATGCTGCGCGCCAGGTAGACCACCGACTCGTGGCGCTCCAGGCGCTGGCCGAGGAAGTCGCGGATGTCCGCCGGGGGCGCCGGCACTTCGTAGAAGTCCAGGTAGCCGGCGAACAGCGGTACCAGGTCGTCGAGGTCGGCAAGGGTGGCGCGGGCGATGGGCATGGTGATCCTCCGAGGGTGAAGCCTGAGTATAGGCCGCGGCGCGGAGCCAGCTGCGACGGGGCGTCGCAGGTTCCTCGCCGAATAAATCGTGTACTGTTTTCAGATTTATCTGGAACAATCCACCATTTTTTTGCGAACATTATTGCTGCTACGTGACTGAGATGCGTTCTTTGGTCTAACCGCGACGCAAGCCCACTGATTTTTCCCACGGCATCATGTAGTATTCCGCGGCTCGGACTACAAGGCGTCTTGCCTGGGTTCCGAGCTGGTCCTGAGCAGAGTGAGGCAAGCAATGACTGAACGCGTTCAAGTCGGTGGCCTGCAGGTCGCCAAAGTCCTGTTCGACTTCGTCAACGACGAAGCCATCCCCGGTACCGGCATAGACGCCGGCAAGTTCTGGGCAGGCGTGGAGGCCGTGGTCAACGACCTGGCCCCGAAGAACAAGGCCCTGCTCGCCAAGCGCGACGAGCTGCAGGCCAAGATCGATGGCTGGCACCAGGCCCGCGCCGGCCAGGCCCATGACGCCGCGGCCTACAAGGCCTTCCTGCAGGAGATCGGCTACCTGCTGCCCGAAGCCGAAGACTTCCAGGCCAGCACCCAGAACGTCGACGAAGAAATCGCCCACATGGCCGGCCCGCAGCTGGTGGTGCCGGTGATGAACGCGCGCTTCGCCCTGAACGCCTCCAACGCCCGCTGGGGCTCGCTGTACGACGCGCTGTACGGCACCGACGCCATCAGCGAAGAGAACGGCGCCGAGAAGGGCAAGGGCTACAACAAGGTCCGCGGCGACAAGGTCATCGCCTTCGCCCGCGCCTTCCTCGACGAAGCCGCGCCGCTGGAATCCGGCAGCCACGTCGACGCCACCGCCTATAGCGTGAACAACGGCGCGCTGGTCGTCGCCCTGAAGAACGGCAGCCGGAGCGGCCTGAAGAACGCCGCCCAGTTCATCGCCTTCCAGGGCGAGGCGGCCAAGCCGCAAGCCGTGCTGCTCAAGCACAACGGCCTGCACTTCGAGATCCAGATCGACCCCGCCAGCCCCATCGGCCAGACCGACGCCGCCGGCGTGAAGGACGTGCTGATGGAGGCCGCGCTGACCACCATCATGGACTGCGAGGACTCGGTCGCCGCGGTCGACGCCGACGACAAGGTGGTCATCTACCGCAACTGGCTGGGCCTGATGAAGGGCGACCTCGCCGAAGAAGTCAGCAAGGGCGGCACCACCTTCACCCGCACCATGAACCCGGACCGCGTCTACACCAAGGCCGACGGCTCCGAGCTGACCCTGCACGGCCGCTCCCTGCTGTTCGTGCGCAACGTCGGCCACCTGATGACCAACGACGCCATTCTCGACAAGAACGGCAACGAGGTGCCCGAGGGCATCCAGGACGGCCTGTTCACCAGCCTGATCGCGGTGCACAACCTCAACGGCAACACCACCCGCAAGAACACCCGCACCGGCAGCGTGTACATCGTCAAGCCGAAGATGCACGGTCCGGAAGAAGTCGCCTTCACCAACGAGCTGTTCGGCCGCGTCGAAGACGTGCTGGGCCTGCCGCGCAACACCCTGAAGGTCGGCATCATGGACGAGGAACGCCGCACCACCATCAACCTCAAGGCCTGCATCAAGGAAGCCCGCGAGCGCGTGGTGTTCATCAACACCGGCTTCCTCGACCGCACCGGCGACGAAATCCACACCTCCATGGAAGCCGGCGCCGTGGTGCGCAAGGGCGCCATGAAGACCGAGAAGTGGATCGGCGCCTACGAGAACAACAACGTCGACGTCGGCCTGGCCACCGGCCTGCAGGGCAAGGCGCAGATCGGCAAGGGCATGTGGGCCATGCCTGACCTGATGGCCGCCATGCTCGAGCAGAAGATCGCCCACCCGCTGGCCGGCGCCAACACCGCCTGGGTGCCCTCGCCCACCGCGGCCACCCTGCACGCCCTGCACTACCACAAGGTCGACGTGTTCGCCCGCCAGGCCGAACTGGCCAAGCGCGCGCCGGCCTCGGTCGACGACATCCTGAGCATTCCGCTGGCGCCCAACACCAACTGGAGCGCGGAAGAGATCAAGAACGAGATCGACAACAACGCCCAGGGCATCCTCGGCTACGTGGTGCGCTGGATCGACCAGGGCGTCGGCTGCTCCAAGGTGCCGGACATCAACGACGTCGGCCTGATGGAAGACCGCGCCACCCTGCGCATCTCCAGCCAGCTGCTGGCCAACTGGCTGCGCCACGGCGTGATCACCGAGGAGCAGGTGGTCGAGAGCCTCAAGCGCATGGCCGCGGTGGTCGACCGGCAAAACGCCAACGACCCGCTGTACCGCCCGATGGCGCCGAACTTCGACGACAACGTGGCCTTCCAGGCTGCGCTGGAACTGGTGGTCGAAGGCACCAGGCAGCCCAACGGCTACACCGAGCCGGTGCTGCACCGCCGTCGTCGCGAATTCAAGGCGAAAAACGGCCTCTGATTCGCGCCTGCGTAAGCTGAAAAACCGCCCTTCGGGGCGGTTTTTTCATTTCCGGCCCGCCTTTTTCCCGAAAACCGACAGGCGCCGATTGCGCTGGCTGGTTGCACTTTGCGATCATTTGCGAATAGTTATCGTTTTGTCGTTCATTCCGAATCGGGGTGGGGGAGCAAAGGTGTCGGCAGTCCAGACTGGCAATGGCGAATTCGTAGGCGCGCTCTACCGCGACCACCGCGACTGGCTGCTCGCCTGGCTCAATCGCAGCGTCGGCTGCCCGCAGCGCGCCGAGGACCTCGGCCAGGACACCTTCGTGCGCATCCTCGGCCGCCGCGAGCTGCCCAGCCTGCGCGAGCCGCGGGCCTTCCTGGTGACCGTGGCCAAGGGCCTGCTGGTCGACCATTGGCGCCGCCAGGCGCTGGAGCAGGCCTACCTCGACGAGCTGCTGCAACTGCCCGAGGCCGAACAGCCCTCGGTGGAAACCCAGTTCCTCATCCTCGCCGACCTGCGCGAGATCGACCGCCTGCTGGGCAAGCTGTCCAGCCGCGCGCGCAGCGCCTTCCTGCTCAACCGCCTGGACGGCCTGGGCCACGCCGAGATCGCCGAGCGCCTGGGCGTGTCGGTGCCGCGGGTGCGCCAGTACATCGCCCAGGGCCTGCGCCAGTGCTACATCGCCCTGTACGGCGAGCCGACATGAAGGGCCCGGTCTCGGTCCGCATTCTCGACGAGGCCATCGCCTGGCAGTTGCGCCTGGGTTCGGGCGAGGCCCATGCCGAGGACGAAGCCGCCTTCGCCCACTGGCACGCCGCCCACAGCGAACACGCCCGCGCCTGGCGCCAGCTGGGCATGCTCGACCGCAACCTGAGCGCGGCCGCCGGCCCCGCGGCGCGCAGCGCCTTGCTGCGCGCGCCGGGCGAATCGCGGCGCAAGCTGCGCCGGCTGGCCGGCACCGGCCTGTCGCTGCTGCTGGCCGGGGTGCTGGCGCTGGGCGTGGGCAACCGCTACCTGCCGCTGCGCTACGCCCTGGCCGACGTGGTCACCGGCACCTGTGAGCTGCGCGAACTGCGCCTGCCCGACGACACCCTGGTGCAACTGGACAGCCGCACCGCCCTGGACATCCGTTTCGACGCCAGCGAGCGGCGCATCGTCCTGCTCAGCGGCGAAATCATGGTGCAGACCGCCCACGGCGACAGCCGCCCATTCATCGTCGAAACCCGCGACGGCCGCCTGCGCGCCCTGGGCACCCGCTTCCTGGTGGAACGCCAGGCCGACGGCACCCTGCTCAGCGTGCTGCAGTCGGCGGTGGCGGCCAGGCCCGAGCGGGGCCGCGACGAAACCGTCGTGCCCCAGGGCCGCCACGTGCTGCTGCGCGCCGACGGCCTGGGCCCGCTGGAGGCCAACAGCGCCACCGCCGACGCCTGGACCCACGGCATGCTGGTGGCCGACAACATGCGGCTGGCCGACCTGCTGGAGAAACTCGGCCAGTACCGCAGCGGCTACCTGGGCCTGGACCCGGCGCTGGCCGACCTGCGCATCAGCGGCAGCTTCTCCCTGCGCGACACCGACCTGGCCCTGGATTCGCTGCCGCCGAGCCTGCCGGTGCGCATCGAGCGGCACGGCGGTTGGTGGACGAAAGTGGTGCCGCGGGGCTGAGCCCCTTGCCGGCCGCGCGAAACGCTCTTCGTAGGATGGGTTGAGCCTTGGCGAAACCCATGCGGCCATGGCGATGGGTATCGCTTCGCTCCACCCATCCTACGTTCGTGTTTCTCCTGCCATGCCGCTACAAGGCATGGTGCCGGCCTGGTAGCCGGATCGCGGATGGAATCCGCCCCTACGCGCGGCCGGGCGGTCCGGAAACAGGCCCCGCGAAATTTTTTTCCGCACAGCCCTATCACTTTTCGATTCTCGACCGGCAATCAGGCGAACGAGACATATTCACACCCAGGAGTGAATCCCCGATGCCGTCCCCCACCATGGCCTTCCGCCCGCACCTGCTGGCCGCCGCCATCCTTCTCGCCAGCCCGCTGGCTTGCGTCGCAGCCGATGCCATGCGCGACTACCAGTTGCCCGCCGCCCCGCTGGCCAGCACCCTCAACCGCATCGCCGCGCAAGCCGGCATCAGCCTGAGCATCGACCCGGCCCTGGCCAACGGCCGCAGCGCCCATGCCGTGCAGGGCCGCTTCGACGGCCTCGGCGCGCTGCGCCAGGCGCTGGAAGGCACCGGCCTGGAGCTGGTGGAGAACGCATCCGGCAGCTACAGCGTGCGCCCGCTGCCCAAGGACACCCTGGCCATGGGCGCCACCACCGTGAGCGCTTCCCAGGAAGACCCCGAAGGGCCGACCGTCGGCTACGTCGCCACTCGCACCATGACCGGCACCAAGACCGATAGCTCGATCCTCGAAACGCCCAAGTCGATTTCCGTGGCCACCCGCGAGCAGATGCAGGACCGCGCAGCGCTGAACCTCGACGATGCCGTGCGCTACATGCCTGGCACGGTGGCCGGCAGCTATGGCAGCGACACCCGTTCCGACTGGCTGCGCGTGCGCGGCTTCAAGCCCACCCAGTTCCTCGACGGCCTGCCCATGGCCACCGGCGTCTACGCCAACCCGAAGCTCGATACCTGGGACCTGGAGCGCGTCGCCGTGCTGCGTGGCCCGGCCTCTTCCGTGTACGGCCAGACGCCGCCCGGCGGTCTGCTGGACATGGTCAGCCTGCGCCCGCAGGCCGAGCAGGCCAATGCCGTGCAGCTGCAGGTGGGCAACTACAACCACAAGCAGATCAACTTCGACAGCACCGGCCCGCTGGATGACCAGGGCAAGCTGCTGTACCGCGTCAGCGGCGTGGTGCGCGACAGCAACACCCAGGTCGACCACATCCCGGACAAGCGCTACAACATCGCCCCCAGCCTTACCTGGAACATCGACGACGACACCAAGCTGACCTTCCTCAGCCAGTTCACCCGAGACGATACCGGCATCACCACCCAGTTCCTGCCGCTCAAGGGCACCAAGTACGACGCCCCCTTCGGCGACATCTCCCATCACAAGAACCTGGGCGATCCGGACTGGGAACACTACGACCGCACCACCTACTGGCTGGGCTACAGCTTCGAGCACCGCCTGAACGACGTCTGGCAGTTCCGCCAGAACCTGCGCTACATGAAGAACGACCTGTCGTTCGACGCCATCACCCCGACCACCCTCTATGCCGGCAGCCCGCCGGTAGTGACCGACGATGGCACCATCAGCCGCATGAGCACCTCGACCGAAGAGGACGTCACCCAGTTCGTGGTGGACAACAACTTCCAGGCCGACTTCGCCACCGGCGATCTCAAGCACACTCTGCTGCTGGGCCTGGACCACAACCGCAGCAACACCAACTACCTGTCGATCTTCGGTTTCGGCGTGCCGCCGAGCAACGTGATCAACCCGGTCTACGGCCAGCCGATCGTCCGCCCGCCGCGCTCCTCGGCCTTCTACGACTATGACCAGAAGACCTTCCAGACCGGCGCCTACATCCAGGACCAGATCGCCCTCGACCATTGGCGCCTGACCCTCGGCGGCCGCCAGGACTGGGTACACACCGGCACCAAGTTCCACAACGCCGGCAACGCCACCAACTCCGAGTCGGACCAGAAGTTCAGCGGCAACGCCGCCATCAGCTACGTGTTCGACTCGGGCGTGGCGCCCTACCTGTCGTATGCGGAGTCGTTCCAGCCCTCCAGCGGCGCCGACGTCACCAGCACCTCCTCCTTCAAGCCCACCGAGGGCAAGCAGTGGGAGCTGGGCGTTAAGTACCAGCCCCCCGGCAGCGACACCCTGCTGACCGCCGCCGTGTACGACCTGCGGCAGAAGAACGTGAGCGTCTCCGACAACGTCGGCGGCGTCTCGGTGACCAGCCAGACCGGCGAGGTCAAGGTCACCGGCCTGGAACTGGAAGCCAACTCCAACCTCACCGAGAACCTCAAGCTGATCGGCAGCTACAGCTACACCGACACCGAGGTGCGCAAGGGCCAGTACGATGGCAACCGCCTGCAACTGATCCCGCGCAACCAGGCCTCGCTGTGGGCCGACTACACCTGGCACGCCGGCGCGCTGGATGGCTTCGGCGTCGGCTACGGCATCCGCTACGTGGGCGACACCTACGGCGACCAGGCCAACACCTTCGACGGCTACGCAGGCTCCTACACACTGTCCGACGCCGCCGTGCACTACGACCTGGGCAAGCTGGACAACTCGCTCAAGGGTGCCTCGGTCGCGGTCAACGCCAGCAACCTGTTCAACAAGGACTACATCTCCACCTGCGATGGCTACTACTGCTACTACGGCGACCAGCGCAAGGTGGTGGCTAGCCTGACCTACAAGTGGTGACGGCCAGCTGAAGTCCCTCCCCTGGCGCGTTCCCCGCGCGCCGTTCGCCTCCCGGCGCGTGGCGCGCTACAGTGCGCCTTCCAACGGCCACGCCCGGGAGCCTCCCCAATGCCGCAAAGCCCGCGATTCCTGCCCGCCCTGCTCGGCCTTCTGCTGAGCTGCGCCGCCCACGCCGCCGACCCGCAGTACTACCCCCTGACCAAGGGCGCCGCGCCCCAGGCCGTGGCCATGCTCGACGATGGCCGGCTGTGGTACGTCGCCGAGGGCAACGGCTCGCTGGGCCGCTTCGACCCGCAAAGCGGGCAGGACGAGCAGGTCAGCCTGGGCAAGGGCTCGGTGCCGCGCGCCGTGCTGGCCGGCCCGGATGGCGAGGCCTGGATCGCCGACAGCGGCCTCAACGCCCTGGTCCGCGTCGACCCGGACCGCCTCGGCAGCGAAGTCGTGCCGCTGCCCAAGGAGGCCGCCGACGCGGGCCTGGACAGCCTGGTGTTCGATGACGACCACGACATCTGGTTCACCGGCGCGAAGGGCTTCTACGGCCGCATCGACCCCGCCACGCGCAAGCTCGACGTCTGGGCCACACCCGGCGGCAAGGGCGCCCAGGGCCTGGCGGTGACGCCCGACGGCCAGGTCTGGTACGCCTCCGCCGACGACGACAGCATCAACCGCATCGACCCTCTCGGCCAGGCCGTCACCCGCTTCCCGCTGCCCGAACAGGGCGGCCGGCCGCAGCAACTGGGCGCCGACTCCATCGGCCGGCTGTGGGTGAGCGAGGCCGGCAGCGGACGGCTCGGGCGCTTCGACCCCAGCGACGGCAAGTGGAAGAGCTGGCGCCTGCCGGGCGACCATCCGCAGCCCGGCGCGCTCTACGTCGATGCCATGGACCGCGTGTGGCTCAGCGACCTGGGCGGCGACGCCGTGCTGCGCTTCGACCCGCAGAGCGAGAAATTCACCGCCTACCCCAGCGACCAGGCCGAGGCCCGAGTCAGCCAGCTCAGCGGCCGCCCCGGCGAGGTCTGGGGCGCCGACGCCGGCAGCGACCGCCTGCTGGTCATCCGCGAGTAACCAGGAGATTCCATGAGCCCCACCCTCACCCTGTTCCACGCCCCCGCCTCGCCCTTCGTGCGCAAGGTCATGGTGCTGCTGCACGAGACCGGCCAGCTCGACAAAGTGCGCCTGCAGGCCGCCAACCTCAGCCCGGTGAGCCCGGACAGCGGCGTCAACGCCTGCAACCCGGCGGGCAAGATCCCCTGCCTGCGCCTGGCCGACGGCCAGGCCCTGTACGACAGCCGGGTGATAGTCGAATACCTCGACCAGCAGCACGCCGGCGCACCGCTGATCCCCCGCGAAGGCCCGCAGCGCTGGCAGCGCCTGACCCTCGCCGCGCTGGCCGACGCCATCATGGACGCCGCCGTGATCAGCCGCTACGAAACCTTCGTGCGCCCCGAGGAGAAGCGCTGGGATGGCTGGCTGCAAGGCCAGCAGCAGAAGATCGAACGCGCCCTGGCGCACTTCGAGGGCGAGGCCTTCGCGGCGCTGAACGAGCGCTTCGACATCGCCGCCATCGGCCTGGCCTGCGCCCTGGGCTACCTCGACTTCCGCCGCCCCGACTGGGCCTGGCGCGAGCAGTACCCGAAGCTCGCGGCCTGGTACGCCGAGGCCGCCCAGCGCCCATCGCTGCAGGCCACGCAGCCGGTCTGACGGAGCGGCGCGGCGTCGACGGCGGATAACGCTGGCGCGTTATTCGCCCTACGAAAAGCCTACGGCAGCCCCTCGTAGGATGGCGTTGAGCGAAGCGATACCCATCACCAGACCGCATGGGTTTCGCAAGCTCAACCCATCCTACGAAGAGCGGGTCCAGCCTTGCTCGCGAACCCTTCCTCGCGCGCCCGCAGCACCAGCACCGCGATCTGCCGCGCCAAGCGCCGGCCGGCCCGGCGCTCCTCGCGCAACCCGCGCCAGGCGCTCATCGCCGTGCGCCCCAGTAGTACAGCGGCAGCGCCAGCAGCAGGCCGAGCTGGGCGAAGCCCGCGCACAGTTCCAGGAAGGAGCGCACGTGGGGATTGTTCGCCGCGTCCCGGGCGCCGGTGAGGCCGTCCCAGAAATCCGCCGGCGGCAGGTGCAGCGCCAACCAGGCCAGCGGCTTGCCGCTGGCGGCGAGCCAGGCGATCAGCTCGAAGTGGCCGACGAACATCAGCAGCGGCAGGGCCATCACGCTCAGCAGCAGACCGCCGGCCAGGCACAGGGTGAAACGCGTCAGCAGGTGCATAGCGGCCTCCTTCAGCCTTCGTGGCTCACTTCGTCCAGGGAGAAGCTCGGCTCGTCCGCGCGCCGGCCGACGCCGTACCAGTCCAGCCGGCGGGTCAGCGCCATCACCCCGGCGAGCAGCGCGAACAGCAGCAGCGAGCCCATCAGCAGCGCATAGTCCTCGGCCCGCAACAGGCCGTAGAGCATGGCGTAGAGCAGTGCCAGGCCGGCGCCGAAGGCACAGCCGCGCACCACGCTGCGCAGCACCGTGCACAGGTAGAAGCCGATCAACGCCACGCAGGCGCCGGCGGAGGCCAGGTAGGCGCGCTCGAAGCCGATGTGCTCGGCCAGCGACAGCAACAGCAGGTAGAACAGTGCCAGGGCCAGGCCGACCAGCGCGTACTGCACCGGGTGCAGGGCCAGGCCCTTGAGCACCTCGAAGAGGAAGAAGCCGGCGAAGGTCAGGCCGATGAACAGCAGCGCGTACTTCAGCGCGCGGTCGGCCTTGAGGTACTGGTCCACCGGGTCCACCAGGCTGACGCCGAAACCGCGCGAGTCGAAGGTGTCGCAGCCCTTGCCGGCGAAGCAGTTCTGCAGCGCCTCTTCCATGCTGCTGGCGAAGAAGCTGGTGCGCCAGCGCGCGCTGAAGCCGTCGGCGCCGATGCTGCGCTCCACCGGCAGGAACTCGCCGCCGAAGCTGGGGTGCGGCCAGTCGGCCTTGAGGCTGACCTGGCTGTCGCGGCCCACCGGGGTGATGTCCAGCCGCGAGCTGCCCAGCAAGGCCAGTTCGAAGGCGTAGTCGAAGCGCTGCTCGGCGGCGCTGGCCTCCAGCGGCAGCGCCGCATGCACGCCCTCGCCCAGGCGCTGCGAGCGGCTGCCCGGGGCGAAGTCCAGGGTGCGGCCATCAAGGTTCAGCTTGAGGGCGTTCTGGATGCCGCGCACGTCGCTGATGCCCACCGCCAGGAACGGCTGCTCGAAGCGATAGCTGGCCAGGTCGTCGCCCACGCCGTAGTGCGCCGGCACCACGAAGCTGCCGCTGACGCGGCTTTCCAGGTGGAACAGGCGCGCCTCGTAGATGCCGCGGTGGCGCAGCTCGGTGGTCATCTGGCCATCGACCAGGAAGGTCTCCGGCAGGAAGTACAGGCGCCCGCGCTTCTCCCGCTGCACCTGCACGCGGGTGCCGCTGCGTTCGTCGCGCTCCCACTCCAGCACCTGACGCACGTAGGGCACCACCAGCAGCGGCCCGCGCAGGCGCTGGGCGTAGGCGGAGCTGCGGGCGATGTCCTGCAGCACGCCGTCGCGGTAGGCCTGCCGCTCGCCGACCAGGCCGTCGATCATCAGCAGGGGGACCAGTAGCAGGAGCATGAGCACGGCGATGGCGCCGAGCTTGAAGAGCAGGGGTCGGTTCATGGGGACTCTCCGGGGGGATTGGGGTGGTGGAGAGTCTGGGTCGGTACTGTGGGGGCTTCGTGGTGGGGGGATGGGGAATTTGTGGGGATTGTGTGGGGGCTTGCTTTGGTGTGGTCGGTGGGCGCCTTTCCCTCTCCCTAACCCTCTCCCTGAAGGGAGAGGGGACCGTTCGGAGTGCTTGGATGCTCTGGAGTTCGCCGGATGCTGTGACGCCCGGCTGAAGTCTTGCTTTCAGCCGGCACGGACAAGCCCCCTCTCCCTTCAGGGAGAGGGCTGGGGAGAGGGGCTCTCAGGCTCTTCCCTTGTCAGCCCCCCGGCAACTCCAACCAAGCCTCCACCCCACCCTCGACATTCCCCACGCCCAACCTTCCACCATGCAACCCCGCCACCTCGGCAACGAAGTTCAACCCCAACCCCGTGCTCTTGCGCCCCGTCCCCGGCCGCGGCAAGGAGTAGAACCGCTCCGTCAGCCGCTCCAGCGCATAGCCCGGAATCACCGGTCCCTCGTTGAACACCCCCAGTCGCCAGCGCCCATCCTCGCGCAGCGCACCGAAGCGAATCACCCCACCAACCGGCGTGAAATCCAGCGCATTGTCCAACAGGTTGCCCAGCGCCTGGCGCAACAGGAAACGCTCCCCCGTCACCACCGCCTCCGCCGGCACAGCATTCTCCACCCGCAAGCCCTCCAGCCGCGCCAGGTTGGCCTGCAACAGCTCCGCCACCAGCTCACGCAGCGACACCGGTTCGCTGTCCTCCAGCCCCTGCCGCTGCTCCACCTGGGCCAGGTTCAGCAGGCGCTCCACCAGTTGCTGCAAACGCTGGCTCTCGCCGGCAATGTTGTCGACGAAGCGCCTGCGCTGCTCCGCCGGCATCTCGCCTTCCAACAGTTCGGCGGCGCCGCGGATGGCCGCCAGCGGGCTCTTCAGCTCGTGGGTCAGGGTGTGCACGTAGCGCTCGACGTAGGCCTTGCCCTCCAGTTGTACGCGCATGCGCTCCACCGCCTCGGCCAGTTGCGCCATCTCGCCGCCGCGGTAACGCGGCAGTTCGGCGCGGCGGCCCTCGCTGACCGCCTGGGCGTAGCGGGTAAGCTTGCGCAAGGCGCCGCTCAGCCACCAGGAGAGCAGCCCGCCAACCAGCAGGCCGAGCACGATCAGGCCGCCGCCGAGCCAGGCCAGGCGCCGTTGCGAACGCTCGATGTAGGGCTGCAGGGTACGGTTGGGCTTGGAGACGGAGACCACGCCGATGATCTTCTCGCCATCCTTGATCGGCGCCGCCACATACATCACCGAGGAGTCCGGGTCGTCCGCCGATTCGCGGCTGGAGCGCGCGCCGTACTTGCCCTGCAAAGTCAGGTAGACGTCGTTCCAGCGCGAGTAGTCCTGGCCCACCGCCTCGCCCGCCGAGTCCAGCAGGACGATGCCGCGGGCGTCGGTGACGTAGATGCGGTGGTTCACCGCGTTCTTGCGCACGCCCCAGATGTCCGCCTGGGGGCTGCGCGCGCCGTAGGCCTTGAGCAGCTCGGGCAACTGGCTGTGGACCAGGGTGCCGTTCTTCAGGTCCTCGCGCAGGATCTCGGCCAGCAGGTTCGCGGTGTCCACCAGGGTTTCCTCGGTGGACTGGCGCACCCCGGGGCGGATTTCGTCCATCACCGTGCTCAGCACGAAGTAGCCGGTCAGCCCGACGAACAGGAAGTACGCCAGGAAGATCCGCACGCCCAGCGGCATCAGGCCTTCTCCGCCGCGTAGCTGTAGCCCAGGCCGCGGTGCGTCTGGATCGGCTCGGCGTCCGCGGCCACCTGGCGCAGCTTGGCGCGCAGGCTCTTGATGTGGCTGTCGATGTTGCGCTCGTAGCCGGCCTGGGCCGCCACGCCCAGGGCCTGCAGCAGCAGCTCGCGGCTGAACACCCGGCCCGGGCGCGCCAGCAGCGCCTGGAGCAGGCGGAATTCGTGGAGGGTGAGGTTCAGCGCCTGGCCGCGGTAGTGGATCAGGCAGCGCTCCTCGTCCACCCGGAAGGGCCCCGCCGGGACGGCCTCGGTGCTGGCCCGGGGCGGGCCGCGACGCAGGATGGCCTTGACCCGCGCAGCCAGCTCGCGCGGGCTGAAGGGCTTGACCACGTAGTCGTCGGCGCCGATCTCCAGGCCCACCACGCGGTCGATCTCGGCATCGCGGGCGGTGAGGAAGATCACCGGCACCTCGGAGAAGCGGCGCAGCTGGCGGCAGGCCTCGAAGCCGCTGATGTCGGGCAGGCCGACGTCGAGGACGACCAGGTCGAAGGCCTCCTCGCGCAGGCGCTGCAGGGCCTCGCCGGCCAGGCTCAGCCAGGTGGTGGCGAAGCCTTCGGCCTGCAGGGCATAGAGCAGGGTGTCGGCGATGGCGGCTTCGTCTTCGACGATGAGGATGTGCGGCATGGCTTCCGTGCGCGGTGTGGCGGGCCTTCCATCAAGCCGCAAGGGCCGCGCCCCGTCAATCGGCTTCGCGGCTGCCCGAGCAGTTGGGCTTGCCGGCGGCGAAGCGCTCGCTGGCGTCAATTGCCACGTGGAACTTGCGCAGGCCCTTGGCGCCCATCAGGAAGGGGTAGTTGAAGTGGCTGCGGTCGACCAGGTTGACCTCGATCACCTGCTGGTCGCCGCCCAGGCACACCGGCAGCAGGATCACCGGGCGCTCGCTGAGGGCCACCGGGTTCTCCTCCTCGTCGTCTTCCTCGCGGCCGTCGGCGCGGTTCTTGATCTTGGAGATGCGCGCCAGCTTGTGCTCGTACTGCGAGTCGCCGCCGTCCTTGGTGGCCAGGCGGAAGCGCACCCACTGGTCGCCGTCGCGCTGGAACAGCTGGATGTCCTTGGCCGACAGCGACGAGGTGTAGGCGCCGGTGTCCATCTTGGCCTGCAGCGTCTGATCCAGCTCGGGCAGGCCGACCCATTCGTAGCGCCCGTAAAGCTTGGGCTCGGCGGCGAGTGCCAGGCCGGGCAGGACGAGCAGCGAAAGCAGGGCGAGAACGGGTTTCACGGGAATCTCCAGGGCAGTTCGGGATGCTTGGCGCATAGGACTACCATGCCGGCCCGGGGTTCGCCAGCGGCCGCTGTCAGGCGTCGAACAGCGAGCCGCGGCGGCGGTCCAGGCCGCTCCACAGCGTCTCCAGGTTGCGGAAGCCCCACTGCGCCGGCGACTCGCGGCCGACGATGCGCTCGCGGCCCTTGAGCCTGGCCAGGTCGAGCACCTGCTGGGGAATCGCCGCGCGCGTGCGGATCGAATAGAACACCTTGAGCACCGGGGTGAGCAGCGCCTCGGGATGCTGTTCCAGCACCACCGCCAGGCGCTCGCTCTCCAGGCGCACCAGCGAGCCCACCGGGTAGATGCCCAGGCATTTGACGAAGGCGCGGAACACCTGCTCGTCCAGGTGCGTGCCGCACCACTGGCCCATGCGCCGGATCGACTCGGCGGGGTCCCAGCCGGCCTTGTAGGGGCGGTCGGAGGTGATGGCGTCGTAGATGTCGCAGACCGCGCCCATGCGCGCGAACAGACTGATCTGCTCGCCGGCCAGGCGGTGCGGGTAGCCGCTGCCGTCGAGCTTCTCGTGGTGGTGCAGGCACACATCCAGCACCAGGGCGCCGACCTGGCGGCCCTGGAGGAGGATGTCCAGGCCGCGCTGCGGGTGCTCGCGGACCCGGGCGAACTCCTGTTCGTCCAGGCGCCCCGGCTTGTTCAGCAGCTCCATGGGCACGTGCATCTTGCCGATGTCGTGCAGCAGCCCGGCCGCGCCCGCCTCGCGCACCAGCGCCTCGTCCAGGCCGAGCTGGCGCGCCAGGGCGATCATCAGCGCGCACACCGCCACCGAGTGCAGGTAGGTGTATTCGTCGGCGTTCTTCAGCCGCACCAGGCTGATCAGCGCATTGGGATGGCGCTGCACCGAGGCGGCGATCTCCTCCACCAGTTCCTGGGCGTGCTCGCCGTTCACCGCCTTGCCCATGCGCGCGTCCTGGAACATCGCCATGACCGCGCGCTTGGACTGCACGCACAGCCAGTGCGCCGCGCGCAGTTCGTCTTCCATGGCGCGCCAGGGCTTCTCCGGCGCCTCCTCGGGCGAGGCCGGCGGCGGTGCGGCGGGCTCGCCGGGGGCCAGCGCTGGGCGGGGCGCGAGGCCCTTGGCCGGGTCGATCAGCACTTCGTGCACGCCGCTTTCGCGCAGGCGCTTGAGGTCCTCGGGGTCTTCCAGCAAAAAGCGCCGGCGCCAGAACGGGTGCTCCATCCAGGAGCCGCACAGCTCGTGGACGTACATACCGAGGGTCACGTCCTTGACCGGCAGGCGCACATAGAAGGAGTCAGGCATGGCAGGCAATCATCGGAACAGGTTCCCAGAGCATAGTGCGCCGGCGCACGTCGCGGGAGGGGGTGGCTTGGGCTGGCCGCGCCGCCTGCGTATCATGGCCGCGCCAACCGGAACAAGGAATCGCACCGCCATGTGGGCCACGCTGACCGGAATCGTCACCAGCCTCCTGTTGCTGCTCAACACCCTGATCCTGATCGGCCCGATGCTGCTGATCGCCCTGCTCAAGCTGGTGCTGCCGGGCAAGGCGCTGAAGGACGCCTGCTCCAACGGGGTGATGTGGATCGCCGAGACCTGGGCGGAGATCGACAAGGCCATCTTCGCCCTGATGACGCCCACCGTCTGGGACATCCGCGGCGGCGACCAGCTGCGCCGCGACACTTCCTACCTGGTGGTGAGCAACCACCAGTCCTGGGTCGACATCCCGGCCCTGGTCCAGGCCTTCAACCGCAAGACGCCCTACTTCAAGTTCTTCCTGAAGAAGGAGCTGATCTGGGTGCCCTTCCTCGGCCTGGCCTTCTGGGCCCTGGACTACCCCTTCATGAAGCGCTACTCCAAGGCCTTCCTGGAGAAGAACCCGCAGCTCAAGGGCAAGGACCTGGAGATAACCCGGGCCGCCTGCGAGAAGTTCAAGGGCATGCCGGTGACGGTGGTGAACTACCTGGAAGGCACCCGCTTCACCCCGGCCAAGCAGGCCCAGCAGCAGTCGCCCTACCAGAACCTGCTCAAGCCCAAGGCCGGCGGCGTGGCCTTCGTGCTGGCCGCCCTGGGCGAGCAGCTGGACGCCATGCTCGACGTCACCGTGGTCTACCCCAAGGGCCCCAAGCCGGGCTTCTGGGACCTGCTCAGCGGCAGGGTGCCGCGGGTGATCGTCGACATCCGCACCCACGGCATCGACCCCGCGCTGTGGCAGGGCGACTACGAGAACGACGCGGAATTCCGCCAGTACGTGCAGGCCTGGGTGTCGCGCCTGTGGGAAGAGAAGGACGCGCGCATCGACGCGCTGCGCGCCGAGTTCTGAGCTAGATCGCCTTGCCGGCCACCGTGGTGGCCGGGGTGGAAGGCAGCGGGGCGCTTTCCCAGAGCTTGCCTAGGGTGCCCAGCAACTGGCTGTTCAGGCCCTGCTTGACCAGGTAGTCGAGCATCACGCTGGCGAACCGGTCGACCATGCCTTCGCTCATGCCCAGCACGTTGAACACCTGGTCGACGTCCTGCAGGTTCTGGATGCCGCCGAGCAACTGCCCGGCGCCGCCCAGCAGGGCGCCGATGCCGCCGCCGAGGTTGCCCGAGGACAGCTGGTCCAGCCCCGGTAGGCTTCTGCAACTGCGTGCCCTGGCTGTCGTCGAGGCGGTTCATGGCCAGGCCGATCAAGGCGCCGGCGCCACCGATGGCCTGTTCGTCGCTGATGTTCAGGCGCTGGCCGAGGGTCTCCACCAGGCCGTTGGCGGCCGTGGCTGCGGCACCGGACTCGGCGCTGGGGATTTCCTCGAAGGTCTCGGCGGCGGCCGGGAAGGCCGCCAGCCAGGCGCAGGCGGCGAGGATGGGAAGGGCTCGGGCGATCATCGGAGGCTCCGCGGCAGGCAGGTCCCGCCTCGGCATGGGCGGTCACTGGCTTCGACTGATGGCCATGCCCTTCGTTCCGAACGCTCCGTCAGGTTTAACCGTAGGATGGCGTTGAGCGAAGCGATACCCAGCAGGCGCCGGCCTCGCCGTCGGAATCGCGGACAAGGTCCGCTCCTACAATGGAACGCCATGCCTCTCGGTGGACTGTAGGAGCGGGCCCTGCCCGCGATTCGCGCGCAGGGCGCGCTCCTACAGGGATATACCCAGCGTCAGCCGCCCACGCCCCACAGGCTACCCAGGCTGCCCAGCAGGTTGCTGCTCACGCCCTGCTTGCCGAAGTAGTCCAGCAGCACGCCGGCGAACTTGCCGGTCATGCCCTGGTCCATGCCCAGGGTGCTGAAGGCGCTGTTCACGTCGCCCATGCTGTCGACGTTGCCCAGCAGGCCCTTGGCGCCGGTGCCGCCGAGGTTGCCCAGGCTGCCGCCGAGGCCGCCCAGGGCGTTGGCGCCGCTGAGCTTGTCCAGGCCCGGCACGGCCTTCACCAGCTGGGTGTAGTCGGTGCCGCTGAGTTTGTTCTTGGCCAGGCCGAGCAGCGCGCCGGTGCCGCCGATGGCTTGCTCGTCGCTGACGCCCAGCTGCCCGGTGAGGGCGCCGAGCAGGCCGCTGGTCTGCGGGGTGGAAGCCACCTGGCCCGGGTTGCCGCCCTCGGCCACGCCGGACACCGCCTTGGCGGCGTCCCCCAGGTTGAAGGCGAAGGCGGAACTGGCGGCGAGCAGCGCCGCGGCGGCGCAGGTGACACGGAATCTGACGGTCATCGACATCTCCTGATGCAGTGGCGTCCGGCGCCGAAGGTGCGCGGGACGCAGATTGGACTGGCGGCGGGTGCCATTGTTCCGCCACCTCGGCGCGAACTTGCGGCGCCTGCGCCCGGGTCGCGGCGAATGCCTGTCGATCCCCTCGAAAGCCCCTTCAGGTCCAGCACAGGCGCACCGCCGCGCCAGCGCAACGGCTCTGGCGCGCCCCTCGCGCAGCACCGCCCTCCCCGCCTATGCTTGCGGGAGCCGAACAAGGACCCATCATGAGCGAGCCCTTCATCCTCACCCCGCGCATCGCCCGCATCCTTCCCTGGCTGGTGGCCGTCGCCTTCTTCATGCAGGCGCTGGACGGCACCATCCTCAACACCGCGCTGCCGAGCATGGCCCGTTCGCTGAACGAAGACCCGCTGCGCATGCAGGCGGTGGTCATCTCGTACCTGCTCACGGTGGCGCTGCTGATCCCCGCCTCCGGCTGGATCGCCGACCGCTTCGGCACGCGCCGGGTATTCATCTTCGCGATCTTCCTGTTCAGCCTCGGCTCGCTGTTCTGCGCGCTCTCGCCGAGCCTCGGGGTGCTGGTCGTCGCCCGCGTGGTGCAGGGCCTGGGCGGCGCGCTGATGATGCCGGTGGGGCGCCTGGTGATCCTGCGCGTATACCCGCGCAGCGACCTGGTGCGGGTGCTCAGCTTCGTCACCATCCCCGGCCTGCTCGGCCCGCTGACCGGCCCGACCCTCGGCGGCTGGCTGGTGGAGTACGCCAGCTGGCACTGGATCTTCCTCATCAACATCCCGGTGGGCCTGCTCGGCATCGTCTTCGCCATCCGTCTCATGCCCGACCTGCGCGGCGCCGCGCGCAGCCGCTTCGACAGCCCCGGCTTCCTGCTCTTCGGCGGCGCCATGGTGCTGATCACCATCGCCCTGGAAGGCCTGGGCGAGCTGCACATGCCCCACGTGCGGGTGGTGATGCTGCTGATCGGCGGCCTGGTGCTGCTGGCCGCCTACTGGCTGCGCGCGCTCAACGTCGAGGCGCCGCTGTTCCCGCCCAGCCTGTTCAAGACGCGCACCTTCGCCGTCGGCGTGCTGGGCAACCTGTTCGCCCGCCAGGGCAGCGGCGCCCTGCCCTTCCTCACGCCGCTGCTGTTGCAGGTGGGCCTGGGCTTCGCGCCGGCCAAGGCGGGCATGACCATGATCCCGCTGGCGGCCATGGCCATGGTGGTCAAGCCGCTGGCCAAGGGCATCCTCGACCTGTTCGGCTACCGCCGCCTGCTGGTGGGCAACACCCTGCTGCTGGGCTCGCTGATCGCCGGCCTGGGGCTGATCGACCAGGACACGCCCTACCTCTGGCTGCTGATCCACCTGGGCCTGCTGGGCGGGGTCAACTCGCTGCAGTTCACGGCGATGAATACCCTGACGCTGATCGACCTGCGCGACGACAACGCCAGCGCCGGCAACAGCCTGCTGTCGGTGGTGATGCAGCTGTCCATCGGCCTCGGCGTGGCCTGCGCGGCGGCGCTGCTGGGCGGCTTCAAGAGCGATGTCGAGATCAACGCCGGCGACGTGCTCGGCGCCTTCCACGCCACCTACCTGAGCGTCGGGCTGATGTCGATGGCGGCGGCGGCGATCTTCTTCCAGCTGGCCCGCGACGACGGCCGCTCGGCCCAGGCGCCACGGCGCCTGGAGCCCGACGACGGGCACTGAATCAGGGCTTGCAGGTGGGCGGAGTGGTCAGCGTCTTCGACACGTCCACGGCGCCCAGGTGCTCCAGGCTGCGGCGGCCCAGCAGCACCGGGTAGTCGCTGCCCTCGCGGTCGGCCAGGGCGAACTGCTCGCGGTAGACCTTGTCGCCCAGGCACAGGTCCATGCTCACCACCGGGCGATGCTCGATGCCGTTGGCGCCGCGAACCTTGAGGGTGCGCTCGACGGGCCGCTCGAAGGGCAGGCGCTGCACCTGGCCGGTCGCCGCGTCCTTGACCAGGATGTCGTACTGCACCCAGCGCTGCTCGTTCTTGCGGATCTTCACCAGGTTGCGCGCGTCCATCACCGAGGTCTGCAGGCCGGTGTCCAGGCGCACCTTGAGCAGGGCGTTCTCCGGCATCAGCCTGGCCTGCTCGACCCAACCCCAGGTGGCCGGCTGCGCGGCGAACAGCGTGGGGCAGATGAAGGCCAGCAACAGGCCGGCGAGGCGCGGTTTCATGGATCGGGCTCCGGAGTCGGGGGCAATGGCAGTACAGATGGCCTACGCCAATCAGGCAACAAAAAACCCCGGATGTTTCCATCCGGGGTTTTCGGCGACGCCAGGGAATCTTAGTTGATTACCTGAACGCGCTCGGCTTGCATGCCTTTCTGGCCTTGCACGACTTCGAAGCTGACCTTCTGGCCTTCGGCCAGGGTCTTGAAGCCGTGGCCTTCGATGGCGCGGAAGTGAACGAAGACGTCCGGGCCGCTCTCAGGGGTGATGAAGCCGTAGCCTTTGGTCTCGTTGAACCATTTGACGGTGCCGTTCTGACGATTCGACATGGTGTTCTCCTTGGAACGTAGATGTAGAAATAGCCACAAAAGAGTGGCAGGAACTGAGTTGCAAGGAGTTACAAGGAGTCGAGCAGGACGGGGTGGAATAACCGACCGCATCAGGTCACGATCGACGGCGACCCATGCAAACACAGTGGAGGCACTCTACGACAAAAACCTGCGGAAAGCGAATCTGTATAAACATACACTATACGACCGTCCGTCCGTTTCGGACGGGTGTTGACCAACGCCAGTGGATTCGCGGGTTTTACCCGTTTCTCCAGGGCCCTGCGGCGCCCCTCCTGCTACACTGCGCGCCCACACGCCTGTCGGGTTTTTTCTTCGTGACCTCCACCGCCTTCTCCAGCCTGCCCCTCTCCGCCGACCTGCTCGCCAACCTCGAAGCCCTCGGTTACAAAGAGATGACGCCGATCCAGGCCGCCAGCCTGCCGGTCATCCTCAAGGGCCGCGACCTGATCGCCCAGGCCAAGACCGGCAGCGGCAAGACCGCGGCCTTCGGCATCGGCCTGCTCAGCCCGCTGAACCCGCGCTACTTCGGCTGCCAGGCGCTGGTGCTGTGTCCGACCCGCGAGCTGGCCGACCAGGTGGCCAAGGAGATCCGCCGCCTGGCCCGCGCCGCCGACAACATCAAGGTGCTGACCCTCTGCGGCGGCGTGCCCTTCGGCCCGCAGATCGGCTCGCTGGAGCACGGCGCCCACGTGGTGGTCGGCACCCCGGGGCGGGTGCAGGAGCACCTGCGCCGCGGCTCCCTGGTGCTCGACGGGCTGAACACCCTGGTGCTGGACGAGGCCGACCGCATGCTCGACATGGGCTTCTACGACAGCATCGCCGACATCATCGGCCAGCTCCCGGCGCGCCGGCAGAGCCTGCTGTTCTCGGCCACCTACCCGGCCGGCATCGAGCAACTGGCGGCGAAGTTCCTGCGCCAGCCCGAGCGTGTGGAAGTGGAGGCGCTGCACGACGACAGCCAGATCGAACAGCACTTCTACGAAATCGAGCCGCGCCAGCGCATGGATGCGGTGGTGCGCCTGCTGCAGCACTTCCGCCCGCAGTCCGCCGTAGCCTTCTGCCACACCCGCCAGCAGTGCGTGGAGCTGGCCCAGGCGCTGGACGCGCAGAAGATTTCCGCCCTGGCCCTGCACGGCGACCTGGAGCAGCGCGAGCGCGACCAGGTGCTGGCGATGTTCGCCAACCGCAGCTGCAGCGTGCTGGTGGCCACCGACGTGGCCGCCCGCGGCCTGGACATCGAGGGCCTGGAGGCGGTGATCAACGTCGAGCTGAGCCGCGACGCCCAGGTCCACGTGCACCGCATCGGCCGCAGCGGCCGCGCCGGCGAGAAGGGCCTGGCGCTGTCCCTGGTGGCCCCGGCCGAAGCCTCCCGCGCCCAGGCCATCGAGGACCTGCAGGGCAAGCCGCTGAACTGGGAGCGCATCGACTTCCTGCGCGCCAACCCGGCGCCGCTGCTGCCGCCGATGACCACCCTGAACATCGCCGGCGGGCGCAAGGACAAGCTGCGCCCCGGCGACATCCTCGGCGCCCTCACCGGCGACGCCGGCCTGCCCGGCAGCGCGGTGGGCAAGATCGCCATCTTCGACTTCCAGGCCTACGTGGCGGTGCAGCGCGACCAGGCCAAGGCGGCGCTCAAGCGCCTGCAGGAAGGCAGGATCAAGGGGCGTTCGTTCAAGGTGCGCATCCTCTGACGCGCGGGGCTCTTCGTAGGAGCGAGCTTGCTCGCGAACGGAGTTTCCTGGTCATAACGGTGCATGAGGTCACCGCCGTCCCCTCTCCCCAGCCCTCTCCCTGAAGGGAGAGGGGGCTTGTCCGTGCCGAGAGGAGGAATGGTTTCAGCCGAAAACCGACGGAGCTGCCGGCTGACTGCGGGATACTCATCCACTCCGAACGGTCCCCTCTCCCTTCAGGGCGGGGCGCGCAGCCGAGGGTTAGGGAGAGGGCGCTCTTCAGGGCAAGCACCTTTCGCAAGCAAGCTCGCTCCCACGAAAAGCATCCCCCGCAACCAATAGCCGCGCGCCAGGCGATCCGCTAGTCTCAGCGCAGAGACACCTCGGAAGTCCCCGACGCGCATGCTTTCCTCCCCCTTGTTCGAGACCCTGCGGCGCCTGTGGGCGCTGGACAAGTTCGCCTACAGCCTGCGGGTGTTCATCGCCCTGGCCGGGGCCATGGCCGCCTGCCTGCTGCTGGGCCGCACCGAGCTGGTGATCCCGCTGTTCCTGGGCATCATCGCCAGCGCCCTGGCCGAGACCGACGACCACTGGCTGGGCCGCCTGAAGGCGTTGCTGGTGACCCTGGTGTGCTTCCTCATCGCCGCGCTGGCGGTGGAGCTGCTGTTCCCCTACCCCTGGCTGTTCGTCGCCGGCCTGGCCCTGTCGGCGTTCGGCATGACGCTGCTGGGCGCGCTGGGCGAGCGCTATGCGGCCATCGCCTCGGCCACGCTGATCCTGTCCATCTACACCATGATCGGCGTCGACCAGCGCGGCGGCGCCCCCGGCGACCTGTGGCAGGAGCCGCTGCTGCTGGTGGCCGGCGCGGCCTGGTACGGCGCGCTCTCGGTGCTGTGGAACGCGCTCTTCGCCAACCAGCCGGTGCAGCAGGTGCTGGCCCGCGCCTACTTCGAGCTGGGCGAGTACCTGAAGATCAAATCGACGCTGTTCGAACCGCTGCGCCAGCTCAACGTCGAGGACCGGCGCCTGGCCCTGGCGCGGCAGAACGGCAGGCTGGTGGTGACGCTCAACCAGGCCAAGGAAACCATCCTCAGCCGCCTCAGCCATGGCCGCCCGGGGCCCAAGCTGAGCCGCTACCTGAAGCTGTACTTCATCGCCCAGGACGTCCACGAGCGCGCCAGCTCCTCGCACTACCCCTACAACCGCCTGGCCGAGGCCTTCTTCCACAGCGACGTGCTGTTCCGCTGCCAGCGCCTGCTCAACCAGCAGGGCAAGGCCTGCCAGGCGCTGTCGCGGGCCATCCGCCTGCGCCAGCGCTTCGACTACAACGACAGCGAGCAGGCCCTGGCCGACCTGCAGGCCTCGCTGGAATACCTGCGCCAGCAGGGCAACCCGGCCTGGCGCTCGCTGCTGCGCTCCCTCGGCGCCCTGGCCGGCAACCTCGCCACCCTCGACCAGAAGCTCAGCGGCGCGAGCAACCCCGACGCCCTCGCCGAGGAACAGGACAGCGCCCTGCTGGACCGCTCGCCACGCTCGCTGCGTGACGCCTTCGAACGCATCCGCCAGCAGCTCACGCCCACCTCGCTGCTGTTCCGCCACGCCCTGCGCCTGGGCCTGACGCTGACCGCCGGCTACGGCGTGCTGCACCTGATCCACCCGACCCAGGGCTACTGGATCCTGCTGACCACGGTGTTCGTCTGCCAGCCCAACTACGGCGCCACGCGCATCCGCCTGGTGCAGCGCATCCTCGGCACCCTGGTCGGCCTGGTGGCCGGCTGGGCGCTGATCGACCTGTTCCCCAACCCGCTGGTGCAGTCGCTGCTGGCGGTGGTCGCCGGGGTGGCCTTCTTCGCCACCCGCAGCACCCGCTACACCCTGGCCACCGCGGCCATCACCCTGCTGGTGCTGCTGTGCTTCAACCAGGTGGGCAACGGCTACGGGCTGATCCTGCCGCGCCTGTTCGACACCCTGCTGGGCGCCTTCATCGCCGGCCTGGCGGTGTTCCTCATCCTCCCCGACTGGCAGGGCCGGCGCCTGCACAGCCTGGTCGGCGGCACCCTGGCCTGCAACGCCCGCTACCTGCGCGAGATCATGCAGCAGTACGCCAGCGGCAAGCGCGACGACCTCATCTACCGCACCGCCCGGCGCAACGCCCACAACGCCGACGCGACGCTCTCCACCACGCTGTCGAACATGCTTCTGGAGCCCGGCCACTTCCGCAAGGACGCCGAGCTGGGCTTCCGCTTCCTGGTGCTCTCGCACACCCTGCTCAGCTACCTCTCGGCCCTGGGCGCGCACCGCGACCGCCTGCCGGAGTCGCCGGCCAACGCGCTGATCGGCGAAGCCGCCGAGCAGCTCACCGCCAGCCTCGACGACATCGCCGCCAGCCTCGCCCAGCGCAAGCCGGTGGCCATCCACAGCGATACCGAGGAAGACCTGGCCAAGCGCCTGGAACAGGTGCCGGAGGAACTGGAAGACCCGCAGCGCCTGGTGCAGACGCAGCTGGCGCTGATCTGCCGCGAGCTGGCGCCGCTGCGCAGCCTGGCCGCGCACCTGCTGAAGAAGGAGATCGGCGCCGAGCAGGAAGCCGCCGCCTGAGCCCGGCTCAGGGCCCGCGCAGGTCCATGAAGGCGTCGTAGCTGCCGTCCTCGCGCATCAGCCGCAGTTCGCGGTTGAAGTCTTCGATTATCTGCGCGTGGCGCGGGTTGGCGCGGCTGACCAGGATGTACAGCGGGTTCTCCGACAGCGGCTGAGGCAGGAACTCCAGCTTGTGGCGCTCATCCTTCAGGTCGTGTTCGAGGATGTAGCGGGCGGTCCACTCGTCCTCCAGAGTCAGCTCGACGCGGCCGGCGACCACCATCATCGCGGCGTTGGGGAAGGACAGCACCGGCACCTTGTGCAGCCGGCGGTCCTCATTGAACTCGGGGGTGTAGCTGTAGCCGCGGACCACGGCGATGCGGAACGGGTAGAGGTCGGCCAGGCGCTCGAAGACGATGGGCGAGCCCTTGCGCTTGAGGAAGCGCAGGCGGTTCACCAGGTAGGGCTCGGAATACTGCCCGAAGGTCTCGCGCTCGGCGCTGTACCAAGAATCCACCAGCACGTCGTACTCGCCGTTGCGCACCCCGTGCAGGGCCCGCGGCCAGGGCACCTCGGCGTAGTGGATGGCGTAGCCGGCGCGGGTCAGCGCGGTGCTGACGAAATGCACCGCCAGGCCGCGGCCGGGCATCTGCGCGTCGGCATAGGGCGGCCAGCGGTCGGCGACCAGGTTCAGCGGCTCTTCGGCCTGGGCGCAGAACGGCAAGGCCAGGGCGATCAGCAGGGCACGCAGCAGCATGGCTCTCCTTGCTCGAGGCCCGCGCCCCGCTACCGGCAAGCGGGCGGACTCAGAAAAGCATCGCCGCGCGCAGGCTCATTCCCCCACCGGCTTCGGGCAGAACGCCGAAGGAATAGGCGCTGTCTGGCGATCCCTCAAGGAACAGATTGTAGGTGAAGTTGGCGGCGAGATTACCCACCGCCATGCCCACCAAAGTATCGGTTGGGTAGTGCTTGGAGCCTTCCACCCGCGCCAGCGCGGTCAGCCCGTCCACCGTGTAGAGCCCGGCCTTGGCGGTGAAGCGCAGGGTCGGGTCCATGTCGATGTAGTCCAGGTTGCGCCGGGTGAAACTGTTGTGCACGGCGGTCACGGCCGTGTGCTTGGAAGGGAAGGAGTCGTCGGGAATGCCGTCGGGGCGGTCGCGCCCGGACACCTCCTTCCACTCCTCCACCAGGCCGGTCACCGCGTAGCGGTCGGTGGCCAGCAGCGCCAGGTTGCGCCCGCGCCAGGCCCACTTCTCCTCGCCCTCGCTGCCCCTGGGCGCGGCCACCAGGCCGGTGACCACGCTCAGCGCGGTGCTGGCGTTGAGCATGTGGTCGGCGGCGGAGTTGGCGTCGCCGCCGAACAGCCACTCGTGGTTGGCCGCGGACTTCTGCCACTTGTGGTCCCAGTTGCCGGCGGCGATCACCGCGGCGCCGGCCACCGGCGCCCAGGTGCCGGGGTCGAGGACGGCGCGCTGGGCGGAGTCGCCGACGCGCGACCAGCTCATCTGCGGGGAGCCGGCGCAGCCGGCGAAAAGGGCGGATGACACTAGGGTCAGGGCCGCCAGGTTGCGGTAGCTCATGGTTTCCCCCGTAGTCCGTCCGCTAGGGGACGGTAAGGAATTTTCAGAAAACCTACAGGGTAGACGCCTCAGTCCCATCCGACCTGCCGTCAGTCACTTCTTAGTCTGTCCATTTGTTTCGAGCAGCCCCTTGAGCAGGTCGATGGGCATGGGGAAGACGATGGTGGAGTTCTTGTCGCCGGCGATGCTGCCCAGCGTCTGCATGTAGCGCAGCTGCATGGCGCCGGGCTCGCGGGAGAGCATCTGCGCGGCCTGCATCAGCTTCTCCGAGGCCTGTAGCTCGCCCTCGGCATGGATCACCTTGGCCCGCCGCTCGCGCTCGGCCTCGGCCTGGCGGGCGATGGCGCGGACCATGGACTCGTTGAGGTCGACGTGCTTGATCTCGACGTTGGCCACCTTGATGCCCCAGGCGTCGGTCTGCGCGTCCAGCACCTTCTGGATGTCCAGGTTCAGGCGCTCGCGCTCGGCCAGCATCTCGTCCAGCTCGTGCTTGCCGAGCACCGCGCGCAGCGTGGTCTGGGCCAGCTGGCTGGTGGCGGCGAGGAAGTTCTCCACCTGGATGATGGCCTTCTGCGGATCGAGCACGCGGAAGTACACCACCGCGTTGACCTTCACCGAGACATTGTCGCGGGAGATCACGTCCTGCGGCGGCACGTCGAGCACCACGGTGCGCAGGTCGACGCGGACCATCTGCTGCACCACCGGGATCACCAGCACCAACCCCGGGCCCTTGACCTTCCAGAAACGGCCGAGCTGGAACACCACCCCGCGTTCGTATTCGCGCAGGATGCGCAGGGCGCTGGCCACCAGCATCAGCAGCAGGACCAGCGCCACCAGCAGTCCGAAGGGAATACCCATCAGTCACCTCCCGATTCGTCGTCGGCCGCCACCTCCAGGCGCAGGCCGTCGCGCGCCAGCACCTTGACCCGCTGGCCGGCGCGCAGGGTCCGGGCGCAGCGGACCTGCCACTGTTCGCCCTGCAGTTGTACCCAGCCGGCGTGGGCATCCCCGTCGGCCACCGCGTCCACGGTCGCCAGGCTGCCCACCAGGCCGGCCGCGCCGCTGACCACCTGGCGCTGCCGGCTCTTCATGGCCACGCCCAGCACCCCGGCGATGAACAGCGCGCTGACCGTGGCCACGCCGACGATCAGCCCCAGGGGAATGCCGAAGCCCGGCGCGTCGGTGTCCAGCAGGATCAGCCCGCCGATCACGAAGGCGGCGATGCCGCCGATGCCCAGGCTGCCGTAGCTGGGCACGAAGGCCTCGGCGGCCATGAAGGCCAGGCCGAGGACGATCAGCGCCACCCCCGCGTAGTTCACCGGCAGCAGTTGCATGGCGTAGAGCCCGAGCAGCAGGCAGATGCCGCCGAGTACGCCGGGCAGCGCCAGGCCGGGGTTGGCAAATTCGAAGATCAGTCCGTACACGCCGATCATCAGCAACAGCAGCGCTACGCTGGGGTCGGTGATCACCGCCAGCAGGCGGGTGCGCCAGTCGGGCTGGTGCTCGACCCAGGCGAGACCGGCGCTGTGGATGCTCAGCGCCTGCCCAGCCACCTGCACCTTGCGCCCGTCGATGGCGCGCAGCAACTGGTCGAGGTCGCCGGCCTGCAGGTCGACGACCTTCTGCTTCATGGCTTCTTCGGCGGACAGGCTGACCGCCTCGCGCACCGCGCGCTCGGCCCATTCGGCATTGCGCCCGCGCAGCTGCGCCAGGCCGCGGATGTAGGCCGCCGCGTCGTTGACCTGCTTGCGCTTGAGGGTGTCTTCCTCGCTGACGGCTGGCTTGCCGTCCTTGCCCTGGGGCTTTTCCGGGGCGCCGGGCGCGCCGATCTGCACCGGGGTGGCGGCGCCCAGGTTGGTGCCCGGGGCCATGGCGGCGAGGTGGCAGGCGTAGAGGATGTAGGTGCCGGCGCTGGCCGCCCGCGCGCCGCTGGGGGCGACGTAGCCGACCACGGGGATGGGGCTGGTGAGGATCGCCTTGACGATGTCGCGCATGGCGCTGTCCAGCCCGCCGGGGGTGTCCATGCGCAGCACCACCAGAGGCGCGCCCTCGTCCACGGCGCGTTGCAGGCCGCGCACTACGTAGTCGGAAGTCGCCGGGCCGATGGCCCCGTCCACCGTCAGCACCACCGCCGGAGGGGCCGCCAGCGCCCCGGCCGCGAACAGCAGCAGGAGCAAAGCGCAGCGGCGAAACAGCGTGGACATGGCACGCCTCCCCGGCCAGGACCGAAGCGGCGCCGCGGGCGAATGAAGGGGCGGCGCCTTCCTACAGCATAGTCCCCTGCCCCGGGATGCCCGTGACAGGCTGTTGCAGGGTGTTTTGCGGGAGAACTCCTAGCCGGCTTCTCGTAGGAGCGAGCTTGCTCGCGAATGGAACTCCCCGGCGATTCCGCTGCCCTGGCTTGGCTCCGCTCCCTCTCCCTAACCCTCGGCTGCGCGCCCCGCCCTGAAGGGAGAGGGGACCGTTCGGAGTGCGCTGATGTTTCGGCGTTAGCCGGCTAGCACAGGGACTACCGGCTGAAACCAAGCCTTCTCTCGGCACGGACTAGCCCCCTCTCCCCCTGGGAGAGGGCTGGGGTGAGGGATGCGGAGGAGCACCTGTCTC
Source organism: Pseudomonas sp. PI1 (assembly GCF_000812405.1). Lineage (NCBI taxonomy): Bacteria > Pseudomonadati > Pseudomonadota > Gammaproteobacteria > Pseudomonadales > Pseudomonadaceae > Pseudomonas > Pseudomonas sp. PI1. The sequence goes on along the minus strand of NZ_JWMC01000102.1, from coordinate 30,346 downwards.
GCGGGCCACGCCGAGGCGCTCTTCGTAGGATGGGTTGAGCTTGCGAAACCCATGCGGTGGCGGTGATGGGTATCGCTTCGCTCAACACCATCCTACGAAAAGCCATGCTCGCTCATACGGTAGGAGCGGACGCCGCCCGCGATTCATCCGCCCCGCGCCGATGCACAAACGAAAACGCCGTTCCCCCCTCACGGAAGAAACGGCGCTTTCACCTTCGGCCTCAAGCCGAAGAGAGCGGCCCGGTCAGCCCTTGAACACGTCTTCCACCGACTGCAGCGGATAGTGCTTCGGATACGGCAGGGTAGCCACGCCGCTCTCGATGGCGGCCTTGGCCACGGCATCGGAGACCACGGTGATCAGGCGCTTGTCCATGGGTTTCGGGATGATGTACTCGCGGCCGAACTCCAGGGACGATACGCCGTAGGCCTCGCACACGTCCTTGGGCACCGGCTCCTTGGCCAGGTCGCGCAGGGCCAGGGCGGCGGCGATCTTCATCTCTTCGTTGATGCGGGTGGCGCGCACGTCCAGGGCACCGCGGAAGATGAAGGGGAAGCCCAGCACGTTGTTCACCTGGTTCGGGTAGTCCGAACGGCCGGTGGCCATGATCACGTCGTTGCGGGTGGCGTGGGCCAGTTCCGGCTTGATCTCCGGGTCCGGGTTGGAGCAGGCGAAGACGATCGGGTTCGGCGCCATGCGCTTGAGGTCTTCGGCGCTGAGCAGGTTGGCGCCGGACAGGCCGACGAACACGTCCGCGCCTTCCAGGGCGTCGGCCAGGGTGCGCTTGTCGGTCTCGGTGGCGAACACCGCCTTGTACTGGTTCAGGTCGGTGCGGCCGGCGTGGATCACGCCCTGGCGGTCGATCATGTAGATGTTCTCGACCTTGGCGCCCATGCTCACCAGCAGCTTCATGCAGGAGATGGCGGCGGCGCCGGCGCCCAGGCAGACGATCTTCGCGCTTTCCAGGTTCTTGCCCGCGATTTCCAGGGCGTTGAGCATGCCGGCGGCGGTGACGATGGCGGTGCCATGCTGGTCATCGTGGAACACCGGGATGTCGCACTGCTCGATCAGCGCGCGCTCGATCTCGAAGCACTCCGGCGCCTTGATGTCTTCCAGGTTGATGCCGCCGAAGGTGATGGAGATGCGCTTGACGGTGTCGATGAAGGCCTGCGGGCTCTCGGCGTCGACCTCGATGTCGAACACGTCGATGCCGGCGAAACGCTTGAACAGCACGCCCTTGCCTTCCATGACCGGCTTGGAGGCCAGCGGGCCGAGGTTGCCCAGGCCGAGGATGGCGGTGCCGTCGGAGATCACCGCGACCAGGTTGCCCTTGCCGGTGTACTTGTAGGCCAGTTCGGCGTCACGGGCGATCTCGCGGACCGGCTCGGCCACGCCCGGGCTGTAGGCCAGCGACAGGTCGCGGGCGGTGACGGTGGGCTTGGTCAGCTCGACGCTGAGTTTCCCGGGGCGGGGTTGCGCGTGATATTCGAGGGCAGCGGTCTTGAGATCAGACATTTTTGGCACTTCCGCTTTATTGCTTGTTGGACAGACGGGCGACCGAGCATACGCGGGAAGAAAGCGCCTGCCAAGATAGCTTCAGGGCTCCGGTGTCAATGCTGCTAACGCACGATTTTCAACCATTCCCCGGGTTTTGGCTGAGCGGTTGGATACAAATCATTGAGTAATCGTATACGAGAAATCGCGTCAGATTCCGGCTCGTTTCCGCCCTTTGCCAGCTGTTCCAGGCTTTGCCCGGCCCTCGCCTGGACCAGCTGCAGGCGCCGCGGCTCGGCCAGCTTCCGTTCGTCGGCGCGCAACGGGCGGAAACTGCGGATCACCGAGAGGAACTCGGCGTCGCGGCTTTCCAGCGAGGCGCGGCCTTTGACCACACCCACGAACAGGTAGGCGCCCTGGTCCTTGTAGATCACCGCCACACGTCGCGCGGGCGAACCGGGGATCACCGCGCTGGCGCCCTTCAGGCCGGCCTGGTTCAGTTCCTGCTCGTCGGTCAGGCGGCCGCCGGCGCCCTTGCGCAGGTATTCCAGCGGGCTCAGTTGGCCGTCGCGTGGCACCAGCTTCATGCCGATGTAGGCCTGCTGGTCCTCGGGGTAGCCGATCAGCGCGGTGGGCTGGTTGAGCATGCCCCAGCCCCTGGGATAGCTGAGGGTGAAGCCCAGTTCGCCGTGGTAGAAGCTTTGCCCGCGACGGATGCCGGACTCGGCGGAATCACCGAAGGGCATGCCGTCGATGGCTTTCAGGTAGCGGTCGCGGCCGACCTCCTGCTGGCCGCCGGCCAGGGCCTGGGCCGGGCCCAGCACCTCCTGCAGGCGCCGGTCGTTGTCCGGGTGGGTGTCGAACAGCCCGTGGTAGCCCACCGGCTGCACCGCCTCGCCCTTGGCCTGGGCGACCTGGCGGGCGTAGTCCTCCTGGTTCTTCAGCACCCGCACCACCTGGATCATCGCCTTGGGGTCATAGCCGGCGCGGGCCAGGTACTTGGCGCCCAGGCCGTCGGCCTGCAGCTCCATGTCGCGGCCGTAGCCGCGCACCACGGCGGTGCCGAGGACGTTGGTGAGGTCGCCGGCGGCGCTGACCCCGGTGCCGATGGCCACGGCCGCGCCGAGCACGTTCCAGGCGCTGGCCTGGCTCTGCTGGCGCACGCTGTGGCGGGCGGTGACGTGGCCGATCTCGTGGCCCAGCACCGCGGCCAGCTCGGCTTCGGAATTGAGGTAGGCCATCAGCCCGCGGTGAATATAGATGTAGCCGCCGGGCAGGGCGAAGGCGTTGATGTCGGGGCTGTCGACCACGGTGAAGCGGTACTGCAGGGTGGGCCGGTCGCCGACCCGGGCGACGCGTTCGCCCACCTGTTGGACGTAGGCCTGGAGCTTCTCGTCGGCGTAGCGCGGGTACTGCTTGGCCGCTTCCTGGCTGGCCTGGCGGCCGAGGGCCAGCTCGTCCTGCTCGCTCATGGTGACGAAGTCGGTCTCGCCGGTGGCGGGGTTGACCGCGCAGCCGCCCAGCACGCCGCCCAGCGTGAACAGGCAGGTGAGCAACAGCATCCTTGTCTTGGTCATGGCAGCAGCTCCAGCATGGCCGGGTCGGTGATGGGCAGCATCCAGCGTGCCTGCCCCGGTTTCACGGCGCCGCGCGCGGCGCGGTCGATCACCCAGCCGCGCGCTTCCAGGGTGCGCCCGGGCAGCGCCGCCAACGTGCGCTTATCGAACGCTTTCAACAGCTTAGGCTCGATCCGCAGGACCAGCGAACCGTCCATCTCCAGCCACAGGCCACCGCGGTTGCGCTGCACCTGGGCGACGCGCCCGCGGACGATGACGAAGCCGCTCTGGCGCAGGCTTTGCGCGTCCCGCACCGGCGGGCGTTTCCACAGGCCGCGGCCGGCCTTGCGCGCCTCGCGCTCGGCGGCCTGCTGGCAGGCGGTCAACTCGGTGTTGGGCGCCACCGCCACCAGGTAGCCCAGGCCCTCGGCCAGCAGTTGCGCCTCGATGTTGCGCCCCTGGCGGTCGTACAGGTGGGCCAGGGTGCGACCGTAATGGTCCTTGCCCTGGCGTCCGAGCCGCAACCCTAATTCGCCGTCGTTGGCCGCCACCAGCGCCTGCAGGCGTTGCCGCGCGGCCTCGGCGAAGGGCTCGGTGCTGCGCCCGCCGTGGGCCAGTTCCGGGGCGTTGACGCCGATCAGGCGCACGTTGCGGCCATCGGCCAGCTTCAGGGTGTCGCCATCCACCACCCGCGCCACGCGCACCGTGCCGGCGCCGCTGGGCGCCGGGCAGGACGCCGCCAGGGCCGGTGCGCCCAGGCAAATCGCGAGCACAAAAAAGGCGCCCCGCAGGGGCGCCTTTTTCAGCAGATCGGGAAAGGCCATCGGGGCTTTTCCGGAAATCGCTCTTACTTCTTGCCGCCGAACATGGCGAAGCGCTGGTTGAAGCGATCGATACGGCCGCCGGTGTCCACGACTTTCTGCTTGCCGGTGTAGAACGGGTGGCATTCGGAGCAGACGTCCAGGTGGATGCCTTTGCACAGGGTCGAACGGGTCTTGATCACGTTGCCGCAGCTGCAGGTGGCTTCGATTTCTTCGTACGCGGGATGGATTTCCGGTTTCATGATGTCTTCCTCTGGTTGGTGTGCCGCCACCCAGTCTCTGGCAGAAGCCGAGCCACGGCCTTCGAGGACCGCGGGCGGGATCTTTTACCGGGCACCGCACGCAAATTAAGGGCGTGGATCATACCAGAGACTTTGTCCAGCGCAAGTCGGGGCGCCGACCGACCGTCGCCGCGGCCCGTGCTAAGATCGCCGCCTCACGACGCCCCGGAAAGCCCACAGCGTGCCCCGACCCAGCATCCTGCGCCTCGCCCTGCCCTCGCCGCTGCGCCGCCTGTTCGACTACCTGCCGCCGCGCGGGCTCGACCCCAGCCGCCTGCAGCCCGGCGTGCGCCTGCGCGTGCCCTTCGGCCGCCGCGAGATCGTCGGCGTGCTGGTGGAGCTGGCGGACAGCTCGCAAGTGCCCGAGGACAAGCTGCGCCCGGCGCTGGCCGTGCTCGACCGCGAGCCGCCGCTGCCGGCGCACCTGCTGGAGCTGTGCCGCTGGACCGCGCAGTACTACCAGCACAGCCTCGGCGACACCCTGTCCTGGGCGCTGCCCAACCTGCTGCGCCAGGGCGAGCCGGCCGAGGCGCGGGTGCAGCGCTTCTGGCTCGCCGTCCCCGGCGCGCGCCTGGACGATCCGCGCCTGGCCCGCGCGCCGCGCCAGCGCCAGGCCCTGCAGACGCTGCAGCAGCACCCCCACGGCGTGCTCCATGAACTGCTGAGCCAGTTGGGCATCAACAAGGACAGCCTCGACCTGCTGGTGGAAAAGGGCCTGGCCACGCTGGAGAGCCGCCGCCACGTGCCGGCGGAACACCACGGCGGCTGGCTGGCCCAGGCCGAGCTGCCGCTCAACGCCGAGCAGCGCGCCGCCTGCGAAGCGGTGCGCGCCGGCTTCGGCGCCTTCCACAGCTACCTGCTGGCCGGCGTCACCGGCAGCGGCAAGACCGAGGTCTACCTGCAGCTGATCCACCAGGTGCTGGAGGCCGGCAAGCAGGCGCTGGTGCTGATCCCGGAGATCAACCTCGGCCCGCAGACGCTGAGCCGCTTCGAGCGCCGCTTCAACGCGCGCATCGCCCTGCTGCACTCGGCGCTGACCGACCGCGAGCGCCTGGACGCCTGGCTGGCGGCGCGCGACGGCGAGGCGGACATCGTCATCGGCACCCGCTCGGCGCTGTTCACCCCGCTGAAGAACCCCGGGCTGATCATCATCGACGAGGAGCACGACGCCTCCTATAAACAGCAGGAAGGCCTGCGCTACCACGCCCGCGACCTGGCCCTGGTGCGCGCGCGCCTGGAGAAGGTGCCGATCCTGCTCGGCTCGGCCACACCCTCGCTGGAAAGCCTGCACAACGCCGCCAGCGGCCGCTACGGCCTGCTGCGCCTGACGCAGCGCGCCGGCGGCGCCCAGGCGCCGAAGTTCCAGCGCCTGGACGTGAAGAGCCTGCCGCTGGACGCCGGCCTGTCGATGCCGCTGCAACGGGCCATCGGCGAAACCCTCGGCGCCGGCCAGCAGGTGCTGGTGTACCTGAACCGCCGCGGCTTCGCCCCGACCCTGCTGTGCCACGACTGCGGCTGGATCAGCCAGTGCCCGCGCTGCGACGCGCGCATGACACTGCACCAGGGCTCCGGCGAGCTGCGCTGCCACCACTGTGACCACCGCGAGCGCCCGCCGCGCCAATGCCCCAAGTGCGGCCAACTGGACCTGCGCCCGGTCGGCGCCGGCACCGAGCGCGCCGAGGAGCGCCTGCGCATCCTCTTCCCCGACTACCCGGTGCTGCGCATCGACCGCGACAGCACCTCGCGCAAGCACGCCATGCGCGACCTGTTCGCCACCATCAACAAGGGCGAGCCGTGCATCCTGGTCGGCACCCAGATGCTCGCCAAGGGCCACCACTTCCCGCGCGTCACCCTGGTGGCCATCCTCGACGCCGACGGCGGGCTGTTCTCCGCCGACTTCCGCGCCAGCGAGCGCATGGCCCAGCAGATCGTCCAGGTCGCCGGCCGCGCCGGCCGCGCCGAGGAGCCCGGCCGGGTGCTGATCCAGACGCACCTGGCCGACCACCCGCTGCTGGTGCAACTCACCGAGCAGGGCTACTTCGCCTTCGCCGACCAGGCCCTGGCCGAGCGCCGCGCCGCCGGCCTGCCGCCGTTCTGCCACCTGGCCCTGCTGCGCGCCGAGGCGCACAAGCCGGGCCAGGCCGAAGGCTTCCTCGAAGAAGCCTGCGCCGAAGCCGAGCGCCTGCAGGCGCAGCTGGGCAGCGACGTCGAGCTGCTCGGCCCGGTGCCGGCGCCCATGGAACGCCGCGCCGGCCGCTTCCGCGCCCAGCTGCTGCTGATGAGCAGCGCCCGCGTGCCGCTGCACCGCCTGCTGTCGTGCTGGCTGCCGATCCTCGAAAGCATGCCCGGCGGGCGCCAGGTGCGCTGGTCGCTGGACGTCGATCCGATCGATTTGTTCTAGAAAGAGCAGTTGGAAGCTGAAAGCTGAAAGCTGAAAAAAGCAAAAGCGGCGATCTGACTGGGGCAAATCAAGGTACGGAAGGGCTTTTGCTTGTAGCTTTAAGCTTACGGCTTGCTGCTGCGCCCTTCAGGCACCGATAATGCGCGGTTCTGAGCCAGATATGCGGTCGAGCGCCCCGAGTCGCGCGCGAGCACGGAGAAACGCCATGAAAGACACCATCCGCCAGCTGATCCAGCACGCCCTCGCCAGCCTCGTCGAGGACGGCACCCTGCCGGCCGGGCTGAGCCCGGACATCCAGGTCGAGACCACCAAGGACCGCAGCCACGGCGACTACGCCAGCAACATCGCCATGATGCTGGCCAAGCCCGCCGGCCTGAAGCCGCGCGACCTGGCCACCAAGCTGGTCGCCGCGCTGCCGGCCAACCCGCAGGTGGCCAAGGTGGAGATCGCCGGCCCCGGCTTCCTCAACTTCTTCCAGGACCAGGCCTGGCTGGCCGCGAGCCTCGACGCCGCCCTGGGCGACGACCACCTGGGCGTGCGCAAGGCCGGCCCGGCGCAGCGCGTGGCCATCGACATGTCCTCGCCGAACCTGGCCAAGGAGATGCACGTCGGCCACCTGCGCTCGACCATCATCGGCGATGCCGTGGCCCGCGTGCTGGAATTCCTCGGCGACACCGTGATCCGCCAGAACCACGTCGGCGACTGGGGCACCCAGTTCGGCATGCTGCTGGCCTACCTGGAAGAGCAGCCGGTGGACGCCCAGGCCGAGCTGCACGACCTGGAAGTCTTCTACCGCGCCGCCAAGAAGCGTTTCGACGAGTCCGCCGAGTTCGCCGACCGCGCCCGCGAACTGGTGGTCAAGCTGCAGGCCGGCGACGCCGAGTGCCTGCGCCTGTGGACGCGCTTCAACGAAATCTCCCTGTCGCACTGCCAGAAGGTCTACGACCAGCTGGGCGTGAAGCTGACCATGGCCGACGTCAAGGGCGAGAGCGCCTACAACGACGACCTCGCCAACGTGGTCGACGAACTCAAGGCCAAGGGCCTGCTGACCGAGGACGACGGCGCCCTGTGCGTGTTCCTCGACGAGTTCAAGAACGCCGAAGGCAACCCGCTGCCGGTGATCGTGCAGAAGGCCGGCGGCGGCTACCTGTACGCCACCACCGACCTGGCGGCGATGCGCTACCGCAACAAGGTGCTGCACTGCGACCGCGTGCTGTACTTCGTCGACCAGCGCCAGGCCCTGCACTTCCAGCAGGTGTTCGAGGTGGCGCGCCGCGCCGGCTTCGTCCCGGCCGGCATGGACCTGGAGCACATGGGCTTCGGCACCATGAACGGCGCCGACGGCAAGCCGTTCAAGACCCGCGACGGCGGCACCGTGAAGCTGATCGACCTGCTCGACGAAGCCGAGGAACGCGCCTACACCCTGGTCAAGGCCAAAAACCCCGAGCTGGGCGAGGACGAACTGCGCCACATCGCCCATGCCGTGGGCATCGGCGCGGTGAAGTACGCCGACCTGTCGAAGCACCGCACCAGCGACTACAGCTTCAACTTCGAGCAGATGCTCAGCTTCGAGGGCAACACCGCGCCCTACCTGCTCTACGCCTACACCCGCGTGGCCAGCATCTTCCGCAAGCTGGGCAAGGGCTATGACGAGGTCGGCGGCAAGATCGTCCTGGAAGCCCCGCAGGAGCAGGCCCTGGCCGCCCAGCTGGCGCAGTTCGGCGACCTGCTCAACAATGTCGCGCTCAAGGGCGTGCCGCACATCCTCTGCGCCTACCTGTACGAACTGGCCGGGCTGTTCTCCAGCTTCTACGAGCACTGCCCGATCCTCGCCGCGCAGACCCCGGAGCAGCAGGAAAGCCGCCTGAAACTGGCCGCACTGACGGGCCGCACCCTCAAGCAGGGCCTGGAACTGCTGGGCCTGGAAACCCTGGAACGCATGTAACCCTCCATGGCCAAGAAGAAACCCGCTCCCAAGCGCGGCGCCAGCCGCTACCAGGCCCCGGCCAAGAAGACCTCGGTCCCCGGCTGGGTGTGGCTGGTCGCAGGCCTTGCCATCGGCGGCTTCATCATGTTCCTGACGAAGCTGGAACCGGGCCGCAACGACGTGCGCCGGGAGAAGCCCGAGCAGCAGAAGCCGGGCATCGCCCAGGGCGCCAAGCCGGCCACGCCGGCGCAGCCGCCGGCGGCCATCGCGGTGAAGCCCAAGTACGACTTCTACACCCTGCTGCCGGGCTCGGAAGTGGTGGTGCCGCCGGAAGCCGTGCCGGAGAAACCGCAGACGCCGACGGTGGTCAGCACCCCGGAGGAAGCGGCAAAGATCGACGCCGCCCGCGCCCAGGCCGCGCTCAACGGCCAGGTTCCGCCGCCGCCGGCGGTGGTCAAGCCGGCCACGCCGCCGCAACCGGCAACGGCGCAGCAACCGGCCGCCCAGGCCAAGGCCACGCCGCCGGCCACGGCCCCGGCGAGCAAGCCGATCGCCCCGCCGGCGGTGGCCGCCACCCAGTTCTTCCTGCAGGCCGGTTCGTTCCGCAAGCAGGCCGACGCCGACCGCGTGCGCGCCCAGGTGATCCTCCTCGGCCAGAGCGCGCGGGTGGAATCCGGCGCGGTGCGCGACGAGACCTGGTACCGGGTGATGGTCGGCCCGTTCAGCGACCGCTCGCAGGTTTCCGCGGCGCAGAAACAACTGTCGGCCAACGGCTTCAGCAACCTGCTGTTACAGCAGCGCCAGACCCGCTGAAGCCCCGCGCGGGCCCGCCTTGGGCGGGCTCGCGCGGCGCCCGCAGGACACCGCCTTCAAGGCACGTCCGTCGCCCTGCCTTGAAGGCCGCGTCCTTCATCCCCATATGACTCCGCATTCGGGCACCAATGCCCCGCTGTGTGGAGAACTCCCCCTTGACCACTATCGTTTCTGTCCGCCGCAACGGCAAAGTCGTCATGGGCGGCGACGGCCAGGTTTCCCTTGGCAACACCGTCATGAAAGGCAACGCGAAGAAGGTCCGCCGCCTCTACCACGGCCAGGTGCTGGCCGGTTTCGCCGGCGCCACCGCCGACGCCTTCACTCTCTTCGAACGCTTCGAGCAGCAGCTTGAAAAGCACCAGGGGCACCTGGTCCGCGCCGCCGTCGAGCTGGCCAAGGACTGGCGCACCGACCGCTCCCTGAGCCGCCTGGAAGCCATGCTGGCGGTGGCCAACAAGGACGCCTCGCTGATCATCACCGGCAACGGCGACGTGGTCGAACCCGAGCACGGCCTGATCGCCATGGGCTCCGGCGGCGGCTTCGCCCAGGCCGCGGCCATGGCCCTGCTGCAAAAGGCCGATGACGCCATGTCCGCCCGCGAGATCGCCGAAACGGCGCTGAACATCGCCGGCTCCATTTGCGTGTTCACCAACCAGAACCTCACCATCGAGGAGCTCGACAGCGCCGTCTGAGGCCCTGTCGCTCCGGAGTAGCCGAACAAATGTCCATGACTCCCCGCGAGATCGTCCACGAACTCAACCGCCACATCATCGGCCAGGACGACGCCAAGCGCGCCGTGGCCATCGCCCTGCGCAACCGCTGGCGGCGCATGCAGCTGCCGGCCGAGCTGCGCGCCGAGGTGACGCCGAAGAACATCCTGATGATCGGCCCCACCGGCGTGGGCAAGACCGAGATCGCCCGGCGCCTGGCCAAGCTGGCCAACGCCCCGTTCATCAAGGTGGAAGCGACAAAGTTCACCGAGGTGGGCTACGTCGGCCGCGACGTCGAGTCGATCATCCGCGACCTGGCCGACGCCGCCATCAAGATGCTCCGCGAGCAGGAAGTGCAGAAGGTCAAGTACCGCGCCGAGGACGCCGCCGAGGAACGCATCCTCGACGCCCTGCTGCCGCCGGCGCGCACCGCGGGCTTCGGCGACGAGCCGGCGCGCGAGGACTCCAACACCCGCCAGCTGTTCCGCAAGCGCCTGCGCGAAGGCCAGCTGGACGACAAGGAAATCGACATCGAAGTGGCCGACGTCCCGGCCGGCGTGGAAATCATGGCGCCGCCCGGCATGGAGGAGATGACCAACCAGTTGCAGAACCTGTTCTCCAACATGGGCAAGGGCAAGCGCAAGACGCGCAAGCTGAAGGTCGCCGAGGCCATGAAGCTGATCCGCGACGAGGAGGCCCAGCGCCTGGTCAACGAGGAAGACCTCAAGGCCCGCGCCCTGGAAGCCGTGGAGCAGAACGGCATCGTCTTCATCGACGAGATCGACAAGATCGCCAAGCGCGGTAACGTCGGCGGCGCCGACGTCTCCCGCGAGGGCGTGCAGCGCGACCTGCTGCCGCTGATCGAGGGCTGCACCGTCAACACCAAGCTGGGCATGGTCAAGACCGACCACATCCTGTTCATCGCCTCGGGCGCCTTCCACCTGTCCAAGCCCAGCGACCTGGTGCCGGAGCTGCAGGGCCGCCTGCCGATCCGCGTCGAGCTCAAGGCCCTGAGCCCGGACGACTTCAAGCGCATCCTGCGCGAGCCGCACGCCTCGCTCACCGAGCAGTACACCGCGCTGCTCAAGACCGAGGGCCTGGACATCGCCTTCGCCGACGACGGCATCCAGCGCCTGGCGGAGATCGCCTGGCAGGTCAACGAGAAGACCGAGAACATCGGCGCCCGCCGCCTGCACACGCTGCTGGAACGCCTGCTGGAGGAAGTCTCCTTCGACGCCGCGGACCTGGCCAGCGAGCACAGCGACAAGCCGATCGTGATCGACGCCGCCTACGTCAACGGCCACCTGGGCGAGCTGGCGCAGGACGAGGATCTGTCGCGGTATATTCTCTAACAGCCGCTGGAGGCTATAGGCTGGAAGCTATAGGCAAGAGCGAAAAGCCGATGCCCCTCACCGTCGTAGGATGGTGTTGAGCGCAGCGATACCCATCACCGCAACCGCATGGGTTTCGCAAGCTCAACCCATCCTACGAAGAGCAGCCTTTAGTCGGAGTTTCCCATGCACATCCCCACCGCCATCCAGCTGCACAAGGCCTCGCGCACCCTCACGCTGAAGTACGGCGAGCAGTCCTACGACCTCTCCGCCGAGTTCCTGCGCGTGCACTCGCCCTCGGCCGAGGTGCAGGGGCATGGCAACCCGGTGCTGCAGGTCGGCAAGCTGAACGTCGCCCTCATCGGCCTGGAGCCGGCCGGGCAGTATGCGCTCAAGCTGACCTTCGACGACGGCCACGACAGCGGCCTGTACAGCTGGGACTACCTCTACCAGCTGTGCACCCGCAAGGACCAGCTGTGGGCCGAATACCTCGCCGAGCTGGCCGCCGCCGGCAAGTCCCGCGACCCCGACGAGTCGGTGGTCCGGCTGATGCTCTGAACCCACCTTTGCGCCGGTTTACCCGGCGCCGGCGCCTCGCCATCCTCCTGCCCCCGATCAGGGCACGTCATTTGCAACATTCGCCCTGCACACTGGAAACCGCGTGTTCCCCGTGTTCGAGCCGCGGACGAGCGAGCGCTCTAGGGCGCGTTTTCTAATCTTTCGCGACATACTCGGGCGCAGGGAACCACGCTGCACCAGCTTGCGCGGCGGGGGAATCTCGGGTAACCAAGTCAGTGCAACGCCGTTGCAGACGCGGGCCCAGGACCCCAGCGATGCCGCCAAGTGTTGACCTGCGTGGAGCCTGCTCCACGTTCCGCTAACCCGAGCAGTACTTGGCCCGTCACCTAGGTGCAGCCCCGCCAGTATTCGTCTCAGGACAATGGAGCGTCGCCGATGACCGAAAAGAAGAACAACGATCTGCCCCAGCAAGCCGCGGAAAACACCCTGAACCTCAACCCGGTGATAGGCATTCGCGGCAAGGATTTGTTGTCCACTGCCCGCATGGTGCTGCTGCAGGCCCTCCGGCAGCCCTTCCACAGCGTCAAGCACGTCGGCCATTTCGGCCTGGAGCTGAAGAATGTCCTGCTCGGTACCTCGCAGCTGCGCCCGGCCGACGACGACCGCCGCTTCAACGACCCGGCCTGGAGCCAGAACCCGCTGTACCGCCGCTACCTGCAGACCTACCTGGCCTGGCGCAAGGAGCTGCAGCAGTGGATCGGCAACAGCGACCTGTCGCCCCAGGACATCAACCGCGGCCAGTTCGTCATCAACCTCATGACCGAAGCCATGGCGCCGACCAACACCCTGAGCAACCCGGCCGCGGTCAAGCGCTTCTTCGAGACCGGCGGCAAGAGCCTGCTCGACGGCCTCAGCCACCTGGCCAAGGACCTGGTGAACAACGGCGGCATGCCCAGCCAGGTCAACATGGACGCCTTCGAGGTCGGCAAGAACCTGGCCCTGACCGAGGGCGCGGTGGTGTTCCGCAACGACGTGCTGGAGCTGATCCAGTACCGGCCGATCACCGAGAGCGTGCACGAGCGCCCGCTGCTGGTGGTGCCGCCGCAGATCAACAAGTTCTACGTCTTCGACCTGTCGCCGGAGAAGAGCCTGGCGCGCTTCTGCCTGCGCAACCAGGTGCAGACCTTCATCGTCAGTTGGCGCAACCCGACCAAGGCCCAGCGCGAATGGGGCCTGACCACCTACATCGAGGCGCTCAAGGAAGCCATCGACGTGGTCCTGGCCATCACCGGCAGCAAGGACCTGAACATGCTCGGCGCCTGTTCCGGCGGCATCACCACCGTCACCCTGCTCGGCCACTACGCGGCCCTGGGCGAGGAGAAGGTGCACGCCTTCACCCAGATGGTCAGCGTGCTGGACTTCGAGCTGGACACCACCGTCGCCCTGTTCGCCGACGAGAAGACCCTGGAAGCCGCCAAGCGCCGTTCCTACCAGTCCGGCGTGCTGGAGGGCAAGGACATGGCCAAGGTGTTCGCCTGGATGCGCCCCAACGACCTGATCTGGAACTACTGGGTCAACAACTACCTGCTGGGCAACGAGCCGCCGGCCTTCGACATCCTGTTCTGGAACAACGACACCACGCGCCTGCCGGCCGCGCTGCACGGCGAGCTGGTGGAGATGTTCAAGAGCAACCCGCTGACCCGCCCCGGCGCCCTGGAAGTGGGCGGCACGCCCATCGACCTCAGGCAGGTCACCTGCGACTTCTACTGCGTGGCCGGCCTCAGCGACCACATCACCCCCTGGGAAGCCTGCTACCGCTCGGCGCGCCTGCTCGGCGGCAAGTGCGAGTTCATCCTTTCCAACAGCGGGCACATCCAGAGCATCCTCAACCCGCCGGGCAACCCCAAGGCCCGCTTCATGACCGGCCCGGACCTGTCCGTCGATCCGAAGACCTGGCAGGAAAACTCGAGCAAGCACGCCGACTCCTGGTGGCTGCACTGGCAACAGTGGCTGGCCGAGCGCGCGGGCAAGCTGAAAAAGGCGCCGACCGCCCTGGGCAACAAGGCCCACCCGGCTGGCGAAGCATCCCCCGGCACCTACGTACACGAACGATGAAGACAGAAAACCTCCCCGACGCCACCGCGCAGCAGGAGGCGCCGGCCCAGCCCGAGCCGGCGCCGCAGGCCACGCGCCAGCGCAAGGCGCGCCCCGCCGCCAAGGCGGCCGAGCCGCAGCAGCCGGCCGAGACGCGGGCGCGCGTGCTCGCCCCGCAGCCCTTCGTGTTCCGCACCATCGACCTCGACGGGCAGACCATCCGCACCGCCGTGCGCCCGGGCAAGGGGCACATGACGCCGCTGCTGATCTTCAACGGCATCGGCGCCAACCTGGAGCTGGTGTTCCCCTTCGTCGCCGCGCTGGACCCGGACCTGGAGGTGATCGCCTTCGACGTGCCCGGCGTCGGCGGCTCGTCCACGCCGAGCACGCCCTACCGCTTCCCCGGCCTGGCCAAGCTGGCCGCGCGCATGCTCGATTACCTGGACTACGGGCAGGTCACCGCCATCGGCGTGTCCTGGGGCGGGGCCCTGGCCCAGCAGTTCGCCCACGACTACCCCGAGCGCTGCAAGAAGCTGATCCTGGCGGCCACCGCCGCCGGGGCGGTGATGGTCCCGGGCAAGCCCAAGGTGCTCTGGCGCATGGCCAGCCCGCGGCGCTACATCCAGCCATCCTATGGCGCGCACATCGCCCCGGACATCTACGGCGGGGCCTTCCGCCGCGATCCCCGGCTGGCCATGGCCTTCGCCGCCAAGGTGCGCTCCTCGGGCAAGCTGGGCTACTACTGGCAGCTGTTCGCCGGCCTGGGCTGGACCAGCATCCACTGGCTGCACCGCATCCAGCAGCCGACCCTGGTGCTGGCCGGCGACGACGACCCGATCATCCCGCTGGTGAACATGCGCCTGCTGGCCTGGCGCATCCCCAACGCGGAGCTGCACGTGATCGACGATGGCCACCTGTTCCTGGTGACCCGCGCCGAGACGGTGGCGCCGATCATCATGAAGTTCCTCGCCGAGGAACGGCAGCGCGCGGTCATGCACCCGCGCCCGTTCGCCCCCAAGGCCGGCTGACCCCCGGCCTCGATCATCGCCTCGTAACAGTGCACGTTCATCGTCGGTGACCGGCAGGCGCGCCGATTCGTGCCTATGCTTCAGCCCCTGCGTGCGTCAGGAATGCACCTGCGCCGATTCTGGTACGGGCCTTGCTGCGCCCGACTGACGACGGTTCTTTTCCCAGGGAGAGCTGCACATGCGAGAGAACTCCAGCACCGGCAGGCTGCCGGCCCCCGCCGACTTCATGAACGCCCAGAGCGCCATGGTCGGCCTGCGCGGCAAGGACATGCTGTCCACCCTGCGCCAGCTCGCCGTCCAGGGCGTGCGCCGGCCGCTGCACAGCGCCCGCCACCTGGCGGCCTTCGGCAAGCAGATGGGCCACGTGCTGCTGGGTGACTCGCCGTTGCAGCCCAACCCCCAGGACAGCCGCTTCCAGGACCCGTCCTGGCGCCTCAACCCCTTCTACCGGCGCACCCTGCAGGCCTACCTGGCCTGGCAGCAGCAACTGCTGGCGTGGATCGACGAGAGCGACCTGGACGGCGACGACCGCGCCCGCGCGCGCTTCCTGCTGTCGCTGTTCGCCGACGCCATGGCGCCGACCAACAGCCTGATCAACCCGCTGGCGGTGAAGGAGCTGTTCAACACCGGCGGGCAGAGCCTGCTCAAGGGCGGCCGCCATCTGCTCGACGACCTGCTGCACAACGGCGGCATGCCCAGCCAGGTCAACAAGCACGCCTTCGAGGTCGGCCGCAACCTGGCCACCACCCCGGGCGCCGTGGTGTTCCGCAGCGAGATGCTCGAACTCATCCAGTACAAGCCCCTGGGCGAGCACCTGCACGCCAAGCCGCTGCTGATCGTCCCGCCGCAGATCAACAAGTACTACATCTTCGACCTGAGCCCGGAAAAGAGCTTCGTCCAGTACGCCCTGAAGAACAACCTGCAGCTGTTCATGGTCAGCTGGCGCAACCCCGATGCGCGCCACCGCGAGTGGGGCCTGTCGACCTACGTGAAGGCCCTGGACGAGGCCATCGAGGTGGTCCGCTCGATCAGCGGCAGCCGCAGCGTCAACCTGATGGGCGCCTGCTCCGGCGGCCTGACCATCGCCGCGCTGCAGGGCCACCTGCAGGCGCGCCGGCAACTGCGCAAGATCGCCAGCGCCACCTACCTGGTGAGCCTGCTGGACAGCCAGGTGGAAACCCCGGCGGCGCTGTTCGCCGACGAGCAGACGCTGGAAAGCACCAAGCGCCGCTCCTACCAGCACGGCGTGCTGGAGGGCAAGGACATGGCCAAGGTGTTCGCCTGGATGCGCCCCAACGACCTGGTGTGGAACTACTGGGTCAACAACTACCTGCTGGGCAAGCTGCCGCCGGCCTTCGACATCCTCTACTGGAACAACGACAACACCCGCCTGCCGGCGGCGCTGCACGGCGACTTCCTCGACTTCTTCAAACACAACCCGCTGGCCCGCCCCGGCGCCATGGAAATCTGCGGCACGCCCATCGACCTGAAGAAGGTGGCGGTGGACAACTTCCACGTCGCCGGCATCACCGACCACATCACCCCCTGGGACGCGGTCTACCGCTCGGCCCTGCTGCTGGGCGGCGACAGCCGCTTCGTGCTGTCCAACAGCGGGCACATCCAGAGCATCCTCAACCCGCCGGGCAACCCCAAGGCCTGCTACTTCGAGAACGGCAAGCTCGCCTCCGACCCGCGCGCCTGGTACTACGACACCCAGCGCCAGGAAGGCAGCTGGTGGCCGGTGTGGCTGGCGTGGATCCAGGAACGCTCGGGCGAACGCCGGCCGGTGAGCTTCGAACTGGGCAACGCCGAGCACCCGCCGATGGAAGCGGCGCCGGGGACTTACGTGCACGAGCGGTGAGTCTCGATGGAGCTGTACCGGACAGGTCTGACGTAGGGCGCATAACGCCTACGGCGTTATCCGCCGTTTGGCCTTGGTTTCCGGCGGCTCCGGGGTTGACCTGGGCGTTGGCTGTGGCCCCGGCGCATCGGCGGATAACCGCGAACGGTTATGCGCCCTACGACTTCAGGGCAGCACGGTCGCAGAAAACCCACCCCCTCACGCTTTCGAGGGACTGGCCGGCGCGCCCCGCCCCGGCTATCGTCGAGCCTCCCGAAGCCGGAACCAGCACACGGATGAAAACCCGCGACCGCATCCTCGAATGCGCCCTGCTGTTGTTCAACGAGCAGGGCGAACCCAACGTCTCCACCCTGGAGATCGCCACCGAGCTGGGTATCAGCCCCGGCAACCTGTACTACCACTTCCACGGCAAGGAGCCGCTGGTACTGGCCCTGTTCGCCCGTTTCGAGGAGGAGTTGCAGCCGCTGCTCGACCCGCCCGCCGACGCGCGCCTGGGCGCCGAGGACTACTGGCTGTTCCTGCACCTGATCGTTGAGCGCCTGGCGCACTACCGCTTCCTCTTCCAGGACCTCTCCAACCTGGCCGGGCGCCTGCCCAAGCTGGCCCGCGGCATGCGCAGCTGGCTCAATGCGCTCAAGCGCACCCTGGCCGCCCTGCTCGCCCGGCTCAAGGCCGACGGCGAGCTGACCAGCGACACCGACGCCCTCGGCCAACTGGTGGAGCAGATCACCCTGACCCTGCTGTTCTCCCTGGACTACCAGCGCATCCTCGGCCGCGAAGGCGAGATACGCCTGGTGGTCTACCAGGTGATGATGCTGGTGGCGCCGCACCTGCGCGGCGACTCGCGGCTGGCTGCCGAGCGCCTGGCGCAGCGCTACCTGAACGCCTGAAATGAAGACGCCCGGCACGAGGCCGGGCGTCGGGTACCACGGGTAACGCGTCAGGCCTGGGTCGGCGGCGTGGCCGGAGCCGCTACCGGAGCGACCGGAGCTGCCGCAGCCGGCGCCGGGGTGGCCGCCGGAGCCGGAGCCGCGGCCGGCGTGGCCGCTGCAGTAGGCTTGGCCGCCTTGGGCGCCGCAGGCTTCTTCACCGCCGGCTTCTTCGCCGCGGCAGGCTTGGCTGCCGGTTTAGCAGCAGCCGGTTTCGCCGCAGGCTTGGCGGCAGCCGGTTTGGCGGCCGGTTTCGCCGCGGCCTTCGCAGCAGCAGGCTTGGCGGCCGGCTTGGCTGCAGGCTTCGCCGCGGCCTTGGCCGCAGCCGGTTTCGCAGCAGCCTTGGCAGCGGGCTTGGCCGCCGCGGTCTTGGCGGCCGGCTTGGTGGCGGGCTTCGCTGCAGCCTTGGCCGCAGGTTTCGCAGCGGCCTTGGCGGCGGGCTTGGCCACCGACTTGACGCTGACGCCGGTGAGTTTCTCGATCTGCCTGGTCAGGGTCTCGACCTTCGCATGCAGGTCCTTCACCTCGTTGCGGCTCGGCACGCCCAGGCGCGAGATGGCGCTGTTCAGGCGCTTGTCGAACGCCTCTTCCAGCTCACCCCACTTGCCCAGGGCGCGGTCCTTCACTTCGTCGACCTTGGAACGCGCCGAACGGGCGGTGGACTTCACCGCGCCGACGGATTTATCGACTTCGGTCCGGGCCTGCTTCTCGGCCTTCTCGCCATCCTTGACCAGGGTCTCGAACAGCTTGCTGCCGTCCTTGCTGACCTTCGAGTAGGCCCCCAGACCAGCCAACCAGATTTGCCGCGAGTATTTCTCGATCTCGCCGACCCAACTGGACTCTTTTTTATCGGTAGTTTTCTTGCCAGCCATCCCGCTCTCCTCAATGAGTTTTCGCGACACGCTCGAGCACCGCGCTCAGCTCGTCAAGCTTAGCAGAGAGCGCCTCGACATCCTGCCGCGACGGAATGCCCATGCGGTTCAGCGCGGAGGCCACGCGGCTGTCGAAAGCCTTCTCGACCTTGTCCAGCTGCACCTCGAACTTGTCCTTCACCAGCCAGACGCTGCTCTTGACGCTGTCGTTGGCCGATTCGACCTGCTCGGTCACCAGCTGGCGGCCCTTGGTTTCCAGGCCTTCGCCTTCCTTCACCAGCGACTTGAAGTACTCGGTGCCTTCGGCGCCGACACGCGCATAGGCGCCCAGGCCGGCCAGCCAGATCTGGCGGGCGTAGTGCTTGACGTCGGTGATCAGGGACGATTCGCTGACGGCTTTCTCGACTTTCTTCTTGCTGGCGACCTTGGCCATGATGGTTTCCTCACACTGTTCTCGGGGGTCCGTAGAGGCCCGCAGCGTTGCGAGCTTGAGTGCAAGGTATCGGGGAAAATTAGAAAACACATACCAGCCGGCGCGGAGCGCCGGACAAGGTGCTCGGCCTCAGGCCAGCGCCTTGTCCAGCGCGCGCTCGATCTCGCCCTTGAGCATCCCGCCCATGGCCGACAGCAGCAGGCCCAGCTTGACCTCCACCGCCACGCGGTCCTCGCCCACCTCGATGCGCCCGTCCACGCCACTGCGCTTGAAGGTCAGCACGTCGCCCTGCCACTCGTAGCTCACGCCGTGCTCGCGGGCGAGCTTCTCGGCCAGCTTCTGGGCCTTCTCGCGGGCGGCTTCGCGGCCGAGGCAATGGGGACGTTCGACGTGGATGCGGGACATGGGCGACTCCGGAATGACAGACCGGTGGATGATACGCCGCACGACGTTTCGCCGCACCCCGCGCCACGGGGCGGCGTTTTTCCCACATCCTGTTAGAATGCCCGCCACTGACTTCCAGGGTAGAAACGCCATGAGCGAGCCGCGCAAACCCGCCGGGGACCAGGGCCCCGCCGACCCCACCACGCACTTCGGCTACAAGACCGTGCGCGAGAGCGAGAAGGCCGAGAAGGTCGCCGAGGTGTTCCACTCGGTCGCCGCCAAGTACGACCTGATGAACGACCTGATGTCCGGTGGCATCCACCGCCTGTGGAAGCGCTTCACCATCGAGCTGTCCGGCGTGCGCGCCGGCAACCGCGTGCTCGACATCGCCGGCGGCACGGGCGACCTGACCCGCCAGTTCTCGCGCCTGGTCGGCCCCACCGGCGAGGTGGTGCTGGCGGACATCAACGCCTCCATGCTCAAGGTCGGCCGCGACAAGCTGCTGGACAGCGGCGTGGCCGGCAACGTCCAGTTCGTCCAGGCCGACGCCGAGAAGCTGCCCTTCCCGGACAACCACTTCGACTGCGTGAGCATCGCCTTCGGCCTGCGCAACGTCACCCACAAGGACGCCGCCATCCGCTCCATGCTGCGGGTGCTCAAGCCGGGCGGGCGCCTGCTGGTGCTGGAATTCTCCAAGCCCACCAGCAGCCTGCTGTCCAAGGCCTACGACGCCTATTCCTTCACCCTGCTGCCGCTGATGGGCAAGCTGGTCACCAACGACGCCGACAGCTACCGCTACCTGGCCGAGTCGATCCGCATGCACCCGGACCAGGAAACCCTGAAGTCGATGATGGTCGAGGCCGGTTTCGACCGCGTCACCTACCACAACATGACCGGCGGCGTGGTCGCCCTGCACCGCGGCATCAAGCCCTGAGATGGCGCTCCTGACCCAGGCGCTGCTGGCCAGCGCCGAAGCCGGCGTGAACCGCGTGCTGCGCCTGGACGGCGTGGCCCTGCAGCGCCTCGCCCGGCTCGCCGGGCGGGTCCTGGAAGTGGATTGCCAGGCGCCGCCGCTGCGCCTGTTCATCCTCCCCGACGCCGATGGCCTGCACCTGGCCGCGCACCACGAGGCCGCGGTCGACTGCACCTTGCGCGCCCCGGCCGGGCGCCTGCTGCAGCTGGCCCTGGCGGCCGACAAGACCAGCGTGCTGCACAGCCCGGAAGTGGAGATGGGCGGCGATAGCGCCCTGCTCCTGGAGCTGGCCGACATCCTCCAGAGCCTGGAGCTGGACTGGGAATACGAAGTGCAGCGCTGGCTCGGCCCGCTGCCCGCGCAACTGCTCGGCAGCCGCCTGCGCGGCGGCGCGCGCTGGGCCGGCGACAGCCTGGAAAGCCTGCGCCTGAGCCTGGCCGACTACCTCGCCGAGGAAAGCCGCACCCTGGTCGGGCGCAACGAAGCCGAAGCGCGCTTCGCCGAACTCGACCAGTTGAAGGTCGCCCTCGACCGCCTCGACGCGCGCCTGGCGCGCCTGTCCAAGAAGCTGAAACCCGACGCATGAAGCTGCTCGCCTTCCGCCGCCTGCTGCGCATCCAGAGCGTGGTGATCCGCTACCGCCTCGACGACCTCATCCTCGAACTGCCGATGCTGCCCTGGTATCTGCGCCTGCTCGGCGGCCTGCTGCCCTGGCGCTGGCTGCCGCGGCGCAAGCTGGAGCTGAGCCGCGGCGAGCGCATCCGCCTGGCCCTGGAAGGCCTGGGGCCGATCTTCATCAAGTTCGGGCAGATCCTCTCCACCCGCCGCGACCTCTTGCCCGACGACATCGCCAATGAGCTGGCGCGCCTGCAGGACAAGGTCCCGCCGTTCCCGCCGGAAGCCTCGGTGGCGCTGATCGAGGAACAGCTGGGGGCGAAGGTCGAGCAGGTCTTCGCCCGCTTCGAGCGCGAGCCGCTGGCCTCGGCCTCGGTGGCCCAGGTGCATGCCGCACAGCTGAAAAGCGGCGAGGAAGTGGTGGTCAAGGTGATCCGCCCGGGCCTGAAGCCCGTGATCCGCGCCGACATGTCCTGGCTGTTCATCCTCGCCCGCCTGGCCGAGCGCGTCTCCGCCGACGCCCGCCGCCTGCACCCGGTGGAGGTGGTCAGCGACTACGAGAAGACCATCTACGACGAACTCGACCTGCTGCGCGAGGCGGCCAACTCCAGCCAGCTGCGGCGCAACTTCGACGGCTCGCCGCTGCTCTACGTGCCCCAGGTGTACTGGGACTGGTGCCGGCCCAAGGTGCTGGTGATGGAGCGCATCTACGGCATCCCGGTCACCGACCTGGACACCCTGCGCGACCAGCGCACCGACTTCAAGGCCCTGGCCGAGCGCGGCGTGGAAATCTTCTTCACCCAAGTGTTCCGCGACAGCTTCTTCCACGCCGACATGCACCCGGGCAACATCTTCGTCAGCACCCGCACGCCCTGGAGCCCGCAGTACATCGCGGTGGACTGCGGCATCGTCGGCAGCCTCACCGACGAGGACCAGGACTACCTGGCGCGCAACCTGATCGCCTTCTTCAAGCGCGACTACCGCAAGGTCGCCCAGTTGCACATCGACTCCGGCTGGGTGCCGGCGGAAACCCGCGTCAACGACTTCGAGGCGGCGATCCGCACGGTGTGCGAGCCGATCTTCGAGAAGCCGCTCAAGGACATCTCCTTCGGCCAGGTGCTGCTGCGCCTGTTCCAGACCGCGCGGCGCTTCAACATGGAAGTGCAGCCGCAACTGGTGCTGCTGCAGAAGACCCTGCTGAACATCGAGGGCCTGGGCCGCCAGCTCTACCCCGAGCTGGACCTGTGGAGCACCGCCCAGCCCTACCTGGAACGCTGGATGCGCGAGCGCATGAGCCCCGCCCAGCTGCTGCGCAACGCCCAGCAGCACGTCGAGCAGCTGCCGCACCTGGCGCAGATGACCCGCGACACCCTGGAGCGCCTGGCGCAGCCCCGGGAGCCGCAAGCGACCGGCGCCCAGCCCCTGGCCGGCGCCTGGGTGCCGCGACTGATCGGCGCAGTGCTGGTGGCCGGCGCCACCCAGATCGGCCTGGCCACCCACAGTATCGAGGCCTGGCCGGCCTGGGCCATGCTGGCCGGCGGTCTGTATCTGATTCTGCGCCGATAGCCAGTCGTCGCCACTGCTGGCACACTTGGTCGTTGATGAAACTGCCGCGGGGCGCGAAAACGCCCGCTGTACGGAAGCGAAGATGAAAGACTGGCTGGACGAAATTCACTGGAACGCCGACGGCCTGGTGCCGGCGATCGCCCAGGACCACAAGACGGGCCGCGTGCTGATGATGGCCTGGATGAACCGCGAATCCCTGGCCCTGACCGCCGCCGAGGGCCGCGCCATCTACTGGTCGCGCTCGCGCGGCAAGCTCTGGCGCAAGGGCGAGGAGTCCGGCCACGTACAGAAGCTGCACGAACTGCGCCTGGACTGCGACGCCGACGTCGTCATCCTGATGGTCGAGCAGGTCGGCGGCATCGCCTGCCACACCGGCCGCGAAAGCTGCTTCTACCGGGTCTACCAGGACGGCGGCTGGAAGGTCGTCGACGCGGTGCTCAAGGACCCGCACGCCATCTACGACAAGCCGGGGCACAGCCATGAGTGACAACACCCTCGCGCGCCTGGCCGAGGTGCTGGAGGGGCGCAAGAACGCCGCCCCCGAAAGCTCCTACGTGGCCAGCCTGTACCACAAGGGACTGAACAAGATCCTGGAAAAGGTCGGAGAGGAATCGGTGGAAACCATCCTCGCCGCCAAGGACGCCGCGCAGAGCGGCGACTGCACGGACCTGATCTACGAAACCGCCGACCTCTGGTTCCATTCCCTGGTCATGCTCGCCGCCCTCGGCCAGCATCCCCAGGCGGTGCTGGACGAGCTGGAGCGCCGTTTCGGCCTCTCCGGCCACGACGAGAAAGCTGCGCGCCAGCCGTCGGCCTGAACCCGATTACTTCGAGGAGAACAAGATGGGCATCTTTGACTGGAAACACTGGGTCGTCATCCTGATCGTGGTGGTGCTGGTGTTCGGCACCAAGCGCCTGAAGACCCTGGGCTCGGACGTCGGCGAGGCGGTCAAGGGCTTCCGCAAGGCGATGAACACCGAAGAGGAGGAGAAGCCCCAGCAGCAGCCGCCGGCCAACCCGCCGCTGAACCAGCCGCACACCATCGACGCCCAGGCGCAGAAGGTCGAAGAGCCGCAGCGCAAGGACTGATGGGAAGAACGCCATGTTCGGAATCAGCTTCAGCGAACTGCTGCTGGTGGGCCTGGTCGCCCTGCTGGTGCTCGGCCCCGAGCGCCTGCCCGGCGCCGCGCGCACCGCGGGCCTGTGGATCGGCCGGCTGAAACGCAGCTTCAACGCCATCAAGCAGGAAGTGGAACGCGAGCTGGGCGCCGACGAGATCCGCCGGCAACTGCACAACGAGCACATCCTGCAGATGGAGCGTGAAGCGCAGAAGCTGATGGCGCCGCTCACCGGCCAGCAGCCGCCGGCCGATAGCGCCGCGCAGGCCGAGCCCACGGCACCGCCGGCGCCGCCGACCATCGCCCCGAACAGCCGCCTGGCCAACATGCCCGGCGTCGGTATCCCGGCCGCACCCGAGGCACCCGCCGCGCCAGCAGCGCCCGAGGCCCCGGCCGCGCCGGCCGCCGCCCCTCCGTCCGAGACGCCGCGTACCCCATGAGCGACGAAAAACCCGAACAGCCCGAAAACGACCAGGAAATGCCCCTGGTCTCGCACCTGACCGAGCTGCGCACGCGCCTGCTGCGCTGCGTGGTGGCGATCTTCGTGATCTTCATCGGCCTGCTGTACTTCTCGCAGAAGATCTACGCCCTGGCCTCCGCGCCGCTGCGCCGCTTCCTCCCGGAAGGCGCGACCATGATCGCCATCGACCCGGCCTCGGCCTTCCTCGCGCCGCTGAAGCTGACCATGATCGTCGCCGTGCTGCTGGCCATGCCGGTGATCCTGGCGCAGATCTGGGGCTTCATCGCCCCCGGCCTGTACAAGCACGAGAAGCGCGTGGCCCTGCCGCTGCTGGCCTCCAGCGTGGTGCTGTTCTACACCGGCATGGCCTTCGCCTACTTCCTGGTGTTCCCGTTGATGTTCCACTTCTTCCTCGGCCAGGCCCCGGAAGGGGTGACGCCGATGACCGACATCAACAGCTACCTGGACTTCCTCACCCTGCTGTTCGCCTTCGGCGTGGCCTTCGAAATCCCCGTGGCCACGGTGCTGCTGGTGTGGATCGGGGTGGTCGACGTGGCCTACCTGAAGAAGATCCGCCCCTACGTCATCATCGGCTGCTTCGTGGTCGGCATGGTCCTCACCCCGCCGGACCCGATGTCGCAGACGCTGCTGGCCGTGCCCATGTGGATGCTGTTCGAGGCCGGGGTGCTGTTCAGCCGGCTGATCCGCAAGCGCAACCGCGACGAGGACGAGCAGCCCGAAGAGAAAGGCGACCAGCCGCCAGCGACGCGCCCGTGAACCTGCTGCTGCTCGACGACGCCGACTTCGTCGCGGCGGACCGCGTATTGCTGCGCGACCGCCGCCTCACCCACCTGCACGAAGTGCACCGCGCCGAAAGCGGCGACAGCCTGCGCGTCGGCCGCCTGGGCGGGCTGATGGGCGAAGGCCGCCTGCTGAGCCTTTCCCGCGACGAGGCGCAGTTGCAGGTGAGCTTCACCCAGGCGCCGCCGGCCAAGCTGCCGCTGACCCTGCTGCTGGCCCTGCCGCGGCCGAAGATGCTCCGCCGCGTGCTGCAGACCGTGGCCGCCATGGGCGTGCCGCGCCTGGTGCTGCTGAACAGCTACCGGGTGGAGAAAAGCTTCTGGCAGACGCCCTTCCTGGAGCCCGCAGCCATCCACGAGCAACTGGTCCTGGGCCTGGAGCAGGCCCGCGACACCGTGCTGCCGGAAGTGACCATCGAAAAGCGCTTCAAGCCCTTCGTCGAAGACCGCCTGCCGGCCCTGGCCGCCGGCAGCCTGGGGCTGATCGGCCACCCCGGGCCCTGGCCGGAGTGCCCGCGCGCAGTCGAGCAGGCCGTGACCCTGGCCATCGGCCCCGAAGGCGGCTGGATTCCCTACGAAGTCGAGAAGCTGCGCGAGGCCGGGCTGGCCCCGGTGCAACTGGGCGAGCGCATCCTGCGCGTGGAAACCGCGGTCACCGCCCTGCTGGCCCGGCTGTTCTGACCCGAACCCTCTCGGCAGCCCCCACCGGGAATCGTCGGTCAGAAATTTACTAAAGAAATTTCAGATTCGTGTCGCCTCGCCGATATGACAGGCATTGGTCAATCGGCGGCCGCCCCCGCGGCAGCCGCAGCCCCATCGTCCCCTGGAGCGCCGCGTTCATGTCCCGCTGGTTCAGCAATCTCACGGTCAACTGGAAACTCGCCATCGGCTTCGGCCTGGTGCTGCTGCTCACCCTGCTCATCGCGCTGACCGGCGCGCTCAACCTGAACAGCCTGATATCCCGGGGCGACAAGATCGGCGAAATCTCCAAGCTGCTCGCCATGACCAAGGACCTGCGCACCACCCGCCTGAAATACCAGTCCAGCCGCACCGCGGAAGACGCCAAGCTGGTGGAACAGAGCATCAACGAGCTGGACCGGCAGCAACAGCGCGTCGGCCAGTTGCTCGTCGTGCCCTCGGACCTGGAGAAGGTCGAGCAGCAACGCCAGCTCACCAGCCAGTACCGCACCCTGTTCAAGGGCCTGCGGAAGTCCTTCGACAGCCGCGACAGCGCGCGCAAGACGCTGATCCGCAAGGCCTCGGTGGTCACCCAGGGGCTGGAGCTGGTGGAGCAGCACCTGGTGGAGAGCGGCAGCGTCGACTCCCTCAAGGCCATCGCCGACGTCTCCGAGCTGGGCCGCCAGTTGATGGACGCCCGCTTCCAGGTGCTCAGCTACACCGCCAACGAAGACCCCAGCCTCGAACAGGGCGCGATCAGCGCCCTGGAGCAGGTCACCGCCACCGTGGAACAGCGCGCCCAGGCCGCCGTGCCGGAGCAGCAGGCCAACTACCAGGCCGTGGTGAACGCCCTGCGCGACTACCGCAAGGCGCTGGACCGCTACCGCAACGAAGTCAACAACAGCCAGCAGGCGCGCGACCAGATGCGCGACAGCGGCCTGCTGATCGAGAAACTCAGCGTTGAACTGAGCGACGGCCAGACCGCCAAGCGCAATGAAGACGCCAGCCACGCCAAGCAGTTGCTGGCCCTGGCCTCGCTGCTGGTCCTGGTGCTGGGCGTGCTGGCGGCCTGGCTGATCACCCGGCAGATCGTCCTGCCGCTGCGCCAGTCGCTGGCCGCCGCCGCGCGCATCGCCGACGGCGACCTCAGCCAGGAACTGCGCGTCGAGCGCCGCGACGAGCTGGGCCAGCTGCAGGCCAGCATGCAGCGCATGAACCAGTCGCTGCGCGAGCTGATCGGCCGCATCCACGACGGCGTCACCCAGATCGCCAGCGCCGCCGAGGAACTCTCGGCGGTCACCGAGCAGACCAGCGCCGGGGTGAACAACCAGAAGAGCGAGACAGACCAGGTGGCCACGGCCATGACCGAGATGGCCACTACCGTGCTGGAAGTGGCGCGCAACGCCGAGGAAGCCTCGGAAGCCGCCAGCGCCGCGGACCGCGAGGCCGGCGCCGGCGCCCAGGCGGTCAGCGAGGCGGTCGGGCAGATGGACCGCCTGGCCGGCGAGGTGGGCCGCTCCAACGAGGCGGTGCAGCAGCTCAAGCGCGAGAGCGAGAAGATCGGCAGCGTGCTCGACGTGATCAAGGCGGTGGCCGAGCAGACCAACCTGCTGGCCCTCAACGCCGCCATCGAGGCGGCCCGCGCCGGCGACGCCGGGCGCGGCTTCGCGGTGGTCGCCGACGAAGTGCGCGCCCTGGCCCGGCGCACCCAGCAGTCCACCGAGGAGATCGAGGAACTGATCGCCGGCCTGCACAGCGGCACCCAGCAGGCCGTGCAGCGCATGGAGAGCAGCCGCGCGCTCACCGACAACACCGTGGAACTGGCGCGCCGCGCCGGCGAGCGGCTGGAGGCCATCACCCGCACCGTCTCCGGCATCCAGTCGATGAACCAGCAGATCGCCGCCGCCGCCGAGCAACAGAGCGCGGTGGCCGAGGAGATCAACCGCAGCGTGCTCAGCGTGCGCGACATCTCCGAGCAGACCGCCGCCGCCAGCGAGGAGACCGCCGCCTCCAGCGTCGAGCTGGCGCGCCTGGGCACCGAGCTGCAGGGCCTGGTCGGCCGCTTCCGCCTCTGAGCCCTCCCCTCCGGCCCGCCGTCCTGGCGGGCCTTTGCCGACGTAAGAAAAATTACCAATCTGGCACTGAAGTTTCAGACAGCATCGCCGATAAGCTGTGACGCACACAGATGCGTCCCGAAAAAGTCCCTCGCCTGTACGACAAGAAGAACGACAAAACAGCCTGCATTTCCGGCTTCGGGCCCGTCCCGCGGCCTCGTCTGCCTGGAGTATTCGACATGTACGATTGGCTGGTCCTTCAGCTCGGCCGCATGAACGTCAGCCTCAAGCTCGCCGTGGGCTTCGGCATCTGCCTGCTGCTGACCCTGCTGGTGTTGCTCGGCGGCATCCAGGGCCTGAACGAACAGGGCGCCTACAGCGAACGCCTGACGCACATCGGTCAGCTCGACGGCGGCGCCCGCCAGGCGGAACTGGCGCGCCTACGCTACCAGCTCGAAGGCAGCGCGGAGCAGGCCCAGCGCCTGCGCTCGGAACTGGGCGAACTGCAGGCCGGCAGTGAGCGCCTGGCCCGCGACGGCCTCGCTGGGCCCCGCCTCGACGCCCTGCGCCAGGCCCTTGCCGACTACGCCCAGGCCGCCGACGACCTGCTGCGCGCCGACCAGCAGCAGCGCGCCCAAGCCAACCCCAGCCTCGACAGCCGTGCCGAAGCCCTGTTCCGCGCCAGCGGCGCCCTGTTCGAAGAAGGGCTGCAACAGCGCGACGCGGCAGCCAGCCAGGCGCAATGGCACCAGGCGCTGACCGCCCTGTTCGCGCTGTTCTTCGGCGCCCTCTCGGTGTGGGCGATCAACCGCCAGATCGTCCGCCCGCTGCACGAATCCCTCGAACTGGCCGAGCACATCGCCCAGGGCGACCTGTCCCGCGACCTGGGCGGCGACCTGCACCTGCAGCGCCGCGACGAGTTGGGCCAGTTGCAGCGCACCATGCTGCGCATGCGCGACAGCCTGGGCGAGCTGATCGGCCACATCGGCGGCAGCGTCGGCCAGTTGGCCACCGCCGCCGACGAGCTGTCGGCGGTCACCGAGCAGACCCGCGCCGGCGTCGACAGCCAGCGCCTGGAAACCGAGCAGGTGGCCAGCGCCATCGAGGAAATGGCCGCCACCGTGCAGGAAGTGGCGCGCAACGCCGAGCAGGCTTCCGGTGCCGCCCGCCAGGCCGACGCCCAGGCCCGCGACGGCGAGCAGGTGGTCGGCCAGGCCATCGCCCGCATCGACCAGTTGGCCGCCGAGGTGGAACGCTCCACCCAGGCCATGGCGCGCCTGCGCGGCGACAGCGGGAAGATCGGCAGCGTGCTCGACGTGATCAAGTCGGTGGCCGAGCAGACCAACCTCCTGGCCCTCAACGCCGCCATCGAAGCGGCCCGCGCCGGCGAGGCCGGGCGCGGCTTCGCGGTGGTCGCCGACGAGGTGCGCGCGCTGGCCCAGCGCACCCAGCAATCCACCGCCGAGATCGAGGCGCTGATCGCCGCCCTGCAGCGCGGCGCCGAGGATGCCGCCCAGTGCATGGACGACAGCCGCGAGCTGACCGGCGACTCGGTCGAGCTGACGCGCCGCGCCGGCGACGCGCTGTCCGCCATCGCCCGCAGCGTGGCGCAGATCCAGGACATGAACCTGCAGATCGCCTCCGCCGCCGAGCAGCAGAGCAGCGTCGCCGCCGAGATCAGCCGCAGCGTCGGCCAGGTCCGCGACATCGCCGAGCAATCGGCCGCCGCCAGCCAGCAGACCGCCGCCTCGAGCAACGAACTGGCGCGCCTGGGCAGCGACCTGCAGGGCCAGGTCGGGCGCTTCCGCCTGTAACAGGATTGCAGCGGACAGGAAGGCCGCGCATGGGATAGGCTGGGCTCTCGCCCAACCGGAGAGTGACCATGCGCCCGCTGACCATCGACCTCGACGAACTCGCCGTCGCCCTCGACACCGGCGACATAGAGCACTACCTGGACCTGGGCAGCGGCCAGGTGGTGCCGCTGCTGAGCGACTCCCCCGACCCGGACCTGCTGCTCCTGCTGGAGCAGGACCCGGAGCGGCTGCTGCCGATCGAGCCGCTGAGCAGCCGCGAATCCCTGGAGCTGATGCGCGACTTCCTCCGCGAGGTCGGCGAACCCCACGCCTACGCCGCCATGGCCTCGGCCCTGGAAGGGCGCAAGCCGTTCAAGGCCTTCCGCCACGTGCTCATGGGCTACCCGGACCTGCTCCAGGCCTGGTACGACTACCAGTCCGAACGCCTGCGCGAATGCGCCCTGGACTGGCTGGCCGACCACGACATCCGCCCGGCCGGGCAAGGCGCCGCGTTGTAGGGCGTACAACCGTTCGCGGTTGTACGCCAACCGTGCAGGGACGCTCTTCGCAGGATGGATTGAGCTTGCGATCCCCATCGGACCATGGCGATGGGTATCGCTCCGCTCAACCCATCCTACGATGTCGACGCAACCCCACCCACGCCATTCCCCTGTAGGAGCGCGCCTTGCGCGCGAATCGCGGGCAGGGCCCGCTCCTACAATTCCAGGGGGCACGGTCGTAGCGGACCTTGTCCGCGATAGCCGGACGTCCCGGCGCGATTCGCGGATGAGATCCGCTCCTACGCAACCCCACCCGCGCCATTCCCCTGTAGGAGCGC
>NZ_JWMC01000022.1:0-157522 GCF_000812405.1 Pseudomonas sp. PI1 | reverse complement strand
AAAAACCCCGCCGCTGTCGGTCATGGCGGTGATCATCACGCTGGATCCCATCGCCGGGTCGCGCCCCAGGCGCAGCAGCGTCATCGGAATCAGCACCCCCGCCAGCGCCGCCAGCAGCAGGTTGAGGGTCATGGCCGCGGTCATCACCACGCCCAGCTCCCAGTTGCCGTACAGGTAGAAGGCCACCACGCCTATCACCCCGCCCCACACCAGGCCGTTGACCAGCGCCACGCCCAGCTCCTTGCGCAGCAGGCGCGTGGCGTTGCTGGTCTGGATCTGGTCCAGGGCGATGGCGCGGACGATCATGGTGATGGTCTGGTTGCCCGAGTTGCCGCCGATGCCGGCGACGATGGGCATCAGCGCGGCCAGCGCCACCAGCTTCTCGATGGAGCCTTCGAACAGGCCGATCACCCGCGAGGCGACGAAGGCGGTGATCAGGTTGGTGGCCAGCCAGGTCCAGCGGTTGCGTACCGACTTCCACACCGAGGCGAAGATGTCTTCCTCCTCGCGCAGACCGGCCATGTTCAGCACTTCGGTCTCGCTCTCCTCGCGGATGAGGTCGACCATCTCGTCGATGGTCAGGCGGCCGATCAGCTTGCCGTTCTTGTCCACCACCGGGGCAGAGATCAGGTCGTAGCGCTCGAACGCCTGGGCGGCGTCGTAGCCGTCCTCGTCGGGCTGGAAGGTCACCGGGTCGGTGGCCATGACCTCGGCCACCTGCTTGTCCGGGTCGTTGACCAGCAGGCGCTTGATCGGCAGCACGCCCTTGAGCAGGCCGTCGTAGTCGACCACGAACAGCTTGTCGGTATGCCCCGGCAACTCCTTCAGGCGGCGCAGGTAGCGCAGCACCACTTCCAGGCTGACGTCGTCGCGGATGGTGACCATCTCGAAGTCCATCAGCGCGCCGACTTCGTCTTCCTCGTAGGACAACGCCGAGCGCACGCGCTCGCGCTGCTGCGCATCGAGGGTTTCCATCAGCTCGTGGACGACGTCGCGCGGCAGTTCCGGCGCCAGGTCGGCGAGTTCGTCGGCGTCCATCTCCTTGGCCGCGGCGAGGATCTCGTGATCGTCCATGTCGGCGATCAGCGTCTCGCGGACGGCGTCGGAAACTTCGAGGAGGATGTCGCCGTCGCGCTCGGCCTTGACCAGCTGCCAGACCGTCAGGCGGTCGCCCAGCGGCAGCGATTCGAGGATGTGGGCGATGTCGGCGGGGTGCAGGTCATCGAGCTTGCGCTGCAGCTCGGCGAGGTTCTGCCGGTGTACCAGGTTCTCGACGAGGTCCTGGTGCTGGCCCTCCTGGCGGTGCGCCAGGTCTTCGACCAGCTTGTGCTTGTTCAGCAGCTCGACCACCTGGTTCAGGCGGTCCTGCAGGCTTTCCTGCGGCTTCTTGGCTTCTACTTCGGTCATAGCACGCTCCACCCCCAGCGGCGGAGCGCGCACGGGGGCTTAAAACATCAGGTCGTGTTGAGGCAATCGGGGTTCTGGGTAACTACTGGGTAAGTCCATGGTGGTGTGCCCACGCGCCCATATCGGGCAGATAGGAGAAATGATAACACTCCGGAGCCTGTTCAGCGTTACAAAATAGCGGCTAGAACAATCGCTTGCGGCACAAAGTTGAGGGTTACTTCACTGGCTATCACAGACGCCGGAAAAACCTGTCGAGACACCCGGAAATTTCGCGGAGGCCAGGCGGGATAGGCTGCATGCAACCCTGTCACGGAGGATCGGAGATGCGCCTGTCGCCCCTGCACTGCCTGCTGCTCCCGCTGCTCGCCCTCATGCCAATGGACAATCCCGCCGCCACGCCGTTCCGCTGCGAGGCCGCCGATGGCCGTGTCAGCTTCCACCAGCATGGCTGCCCGCCGGGCCAGGCGCAAAGCCGGCAGCGCGCGCACAACCCGACGCCGGGCAGCGGCAGGCCGGTGCCCCTCGCCCGCCCTTCCCAGGAGAGCCGGCGCATGCCATCCGACACGCCGCTGGTGGTGGTCGGCGAGCGCGAGGACGGCTGCGGCAACCGCCTCGACGACCGGGAAAGACGCACCGCGATCCTGCAGAAACGCATCCGCACCGGCATGACCCGCGCGGATGTGGAAAGCGCCTTCGGCCGCCCGGACCGGATCAGCCAGTTGGATGACCGGCAGCGCTACCACTACGACGCCAGGCCCGGCCAGGGCCGGCGCACGGTGACCTTCGACGAGTTCGGCTGCGTGCAGGGCAAGGCGACGCGCAAGCGGCGCTGAGCCTGGCCGACTTGGAAAAATGCGGACAAAGAAAAAGGGCCTGCATTGCTGCAGGCCCTTTCGGTAGATGGCGCACTCAGGAGGATTCGAACCTCCGACCGCTCGGTTCGTAGCCGAGTACTCTATCCAGCTGAGCTATGAGTGCGCTGGTTGGTGCAGTTTAGCCAGGTTCACCAACTGGTGCAGCTTCTCGGGCCGAGGCCTTTCGTCGCTGCTGGCGTCCGCTTTCGCGTACCGCCTGTGTAGTGGCGCACTCAGGAGGATTCGAACCTCCGACCGCTCGGTTCGTAGCCGAGTACTCTATCCAGCTGAGCTATGAGTGCGCTGATGGGGCGCAAATTCTAGTCCGAACATTCAGACGTGTCAAACAGATTTTTCAATCTTTTCAGTAGCTTAGCTACCTGACTCGTCATTCGCAGCAGAACGTGCAAATGGCGGAGAGGGGGGGATTCGAACCCCCGACACCCTTTTGAGGTGTACTCCCTTAGCAGGGGAGCGCCTTCGGCCACTCGGCCACCTCTCCGCAACACGGGGCGCATGATATCCATGTTTTCCCCGTTTGCAAAGAATTTTTTATAGAAAAATTAATGGTTTGGTTCTTGGTCTTTCTCTTTCTGGATGCGCTGGTAGATCTCTTCGCGGTGAACAGCGACTTCCTTCGGCGCGTTCACGCCAATGCGCACCTGATTTCCCTTGACGCCCAGCACAGTCACAGTGACGTCATCACCAACCATCAGGGTCTCTCCGACCCGGCGAGTCAGAATCAGCATTCCTTTCTCCTTTCGTGTTTCGGATAAGCAGTCTGCAAAAAAAAGAAATGGCGGCAGAGCCACTGAATATCAAGTGTGTGCTCCTTCACCCAAGTATTGACCAGTCCGCGCGGAATGAAAGTTCCGGCGGCCCGGTCAAAAACGACAAAAGGCGCGGGATGAGCCGCGCCTTTTGCATGATGCCCTCTTACTCGCCCTGGCGGGCCGGGGCATCCAGCTCGAAGGCAGTGTGCAAGGCGCGCACCGCGAGCTCCAGGTATTTTTCCTCGATGACCACGGACACCTTGATTTCCGAGGTGGAGATCATCTGGATGTTGATGCTCTCCTTGGCCAGCGCCTCGAACATGCGGCTGGCGACGCCGGCGTGGGAACGCATGCCGACACCGACGATGGAGACCTTGGCGATGTTGGTGTCGCCGGTGGCTTCGCGCGCGCCGATGTTGGCGGCGGTCTGCTTGAGGATTTCCAGGGCGGCCAGGTAGTCGTTGCGGTGCACGGTGAAGGTGAAGTCGGTGGTGTTATCGTGCGAGACGTTCTGCACGATCATGTCGACTTCGATGTTCGCGGCACTGATCGGCCCGAGGATCTTGAAGGCCACCCCGGGGGTATCCGGTACGCCACGGATGGTCAGCTTGGCTTCGTCGCGGTTGAAGGCGATGCCGGAGATGATCGGCTGTTCCATGGATTCCTCTTCATCAAGGG
The DNA here is from genome assembly GCF_000812405.1 of Pseudomonas sp. PI1. Classification (NCBI taxonomy): domain Bacteria; kingdom Pseudomonadati; phylum Pseudomonadota; class Gammaproteobacteria; order Pseudomonadales; family Pseudomonadaceae; genus Pseudomonas; species Pseudomonas sp. PI1. The sequence goes on along the minus strand of NZ_JWMC01000022.1, from coordinate 153,810 downwards.
TAATGAGGGTGCCCGGACCCTCCTGGAAGCTGTGCAGCACGCGCAGCGGAACATTGTACTTGCCGGCGAACTCCACCGAGCGGATCTGCAGCACCTTGGAGCCGAGGCTGGCCATTTCCAGCATTTCCTCGAAGGTGATCTTGTCCAGTCGGCGGGCCTGCGGCACTACGCGCGGGTCGGTGGTGTAGACGCCATCGACGTCGGTATAGATCTGGCACTCGTCGGCCTTCAGCGCCGCGGCCAGGGCCACGCCGGTGGTGTCGGAGCCGCCGCGGCCGAGGGTGGTGATGCTGCCGTGCTCGTCCACGCCCTGGAAGCCGGCGACCACGACCACGCGGCCGGCCTTGAGGTCGGCGCGGATGTTGGCGTCGTCGATGCTCAGGATACGCGCCTTGGTGTGCGCGCTGTCGGTCAGGATGCGCACCTGGTTGCCGGTGTAGGAAACCGCCGGCACGCCGCGCTTGATAAGGGCCATGCTCAGCAGGGCGATGGTCACCTGCTCGCCGGTGGAGACCATGACGTCCAGTTCGCGCGGAACCGGTTGGTCCATGATCTGCTTGGCCAGGCCGATCAGGCGGTTGGTCTCGCCGCTCATGGCGGAAACCACCACCACGATATCGTCACCCGCCTCGCGGAATTTCTTCACCTTCTGGGCTACCTGCTCGATACGCTCGACGGTGCCGACGGAGGTCCCTCCAAACTTCTGTACGATCAAAGCCATTTCAAAAGCCGCCTGATTCCTGAAGGGCGCCCATTAGACAGACATCGCTGCCCCTTGCCAAGGCCCGCCGGGCGCGCCGCGGGCCTGGCCTTGCCGGTGCTTACCGGCCCTGTTCGACGAAGGCCTTGGCCAGGGCCAGGGCCTCGTCCAGCTTGCCGGCGTCGGTGCCGCCGCCCTGGGCCATGTCAGGGCGACCGCCGCCCTTGCCGCCCACGGCTGCCGCGGCCTGCTTCATCAGGTCGCCGGCCTTGAGTTTGGCGGCCAGGTCCTGGGTCACCCCGGCGACCAGCACCACTTTCTCCTCGAACACGCCGCCGAGCAGGATCACGCCGCTGCCCAGCTTGTTCTTCAACTGGTCGACCAGCGCCAGCAGCGCCTTGCCGTCCAGGCCGTCGAGACGCGCGGCCAGCACTTTCACGCCCGCCACGTCCACGGCCGAGCCGGCCAGGTCGTCGCCGGCGGCGCTGGCGGCCTTGGCCTTGAGCTGCTCCAGCTCCTTCTCCAGTTGGCGGTTGCGCTCCAGCAGGCCGGCGAGCTTGTCCAGCAGGTTGTCGCGGCTGCCCTTGACCAGGCCGGCCGCTTCCTTGAGCTGCTCTTCGGCGCCATTGAGGTAGGCCAGCGCAGCCGCGCCGGTCACCGCCTCGATACGGCGCACGCCGGCGGCCACGCCGCCTTCGCTGGTGATCTTGAACAGGCCGATGTCGCCGGTGCGGCCGACGTGGGTGCCGCCGCACAGTTCGACGGAGAAGCCGCCGCCCATGGTCAGCACGCGCACCTGGTCGCCGTACTTCTCGCCGAACAGCGCCATGGCGCCCTTGGCCTTGGCGGTGTCGATGTCGGTCTCTTCGGTTTCCACGACGCTGTTGGCGCGGATCTCGCGGTTGACGATGTCTTCCAGCTGCTTCAGTTGCTCGGGCTTGATGGCCTCGAAGTGGCTGAAGTCGAAGCGCAGGCGCTGGCTGTCCACCAGCGAGCCCTTCTGCTGCACGTGGTCGCCCAGCACCTGGCGCAGCGCGGCGTGCAGCAGGTGGGTGGCGGAGTGGTTCAGCGCGGTGGCCTGGCGCACGCTGGCATCGACCTCGGCCTTGACCGCGGCGCCGACGCTCAGGCTGCCCTGGGCGACGATGCCGTGGTGCAGGTGGGCGCCGCCGGCCTTGGTGGTGTCGCGCACGTCGAAACGCACGCCGGCGCCGGAGAGGGTGCCGCAGTCGCCGACCTGGCCGCCGGATTCGGCGTAGAACGGCGTCTGGTCGAGGACGACCACGCCCTCCTCGCCTTCATTGAGCTTCTCGACGGCCTTGCCGTCCTTGAACAGCGCGATGATCTGGCCGGCGCCGGACACGCCCTGGTAGCCCAGGAAGCGGGTGTCGCCGTCGACCTTGACCAGGGCGTTGTAGTCCATGCCGAAGGCGCTGGCGGAACGGGCGCGCTCGCGCTGGGCCTCCATCTCGCGCTCGAAGCCTTCCTCGTCGAGGGTCAGGCTGCGCTCGCGGGCGATGTCGTTGGTCAGGTCCACCGGGAAGCCGTAGGTGTCGTACAGCTTGAACACCACGTTGCCGGGGATGACGCTGCCTTTCAGCTCGTTCAGGTCCTGTTCGAGGATCTTCAGGCCCTGCTCCAGGGTCTTGGCGAACTGCTCTTCCTCGGTCTTGAGCACGCGCTCGATGTGCGCCTGCTGCTGCTTGAGCTCGGGGAAGGCCTCGCCCATCTCGGCCACCAGGGCAGCGACGATCTTGTGGAAGAAGCTGCCCTTGGCGCCCAGCTTGTTGCCGTGGCGGCAGGCGCGGCGGATGATGCGGCGCAGCACGTAGCCGCGGCCCTCGTTGGACGGCAGCACGCCGTCGGCGATGAGGAAGCTGCAGGAACGGATGTGGTCGGCCACCACCTTCAGCGACGGCGCGTCGTCGTTGGCGCAGCCGATGGCCTCGGCGGAGGCTTTGAGCAGGCTCTGGAACAGGTCGATCTCGTAGTTCGAGTGGACGTGCTGCAGCACGGCGCTGATGCGCTCCAGGCCCATGCCGGTGTCCACGCTCGGCGCCGGCAGCGGGTGCATGACGCCGTCCGCGGTGCGGTTGAACTGCATGAACACGTTGTTCCAGATCTCGATGTAGCGGTCGCCGTCCTCTTCCGGGGAGCCGGGCGGGCCGCCCCAGATGTCGGCGCCGTGGTCGTAGAAGATCTCGGTGCAGGGGCCGCAGGGGCCGGTGTCGCCCATCGCCCAGAAGTTGTCGGAGGCGTAGGGGGCGCCCTTGTTGTCGCCGATGCGCACCATGCGCTCGGCGGGCACGCCGACTTCCTGGGTCCAGATGTCGTAGGCCTCGTCATCGCTGGCGTAGACGGTGACCCAGAGCTTGTCCTTGGGCAGGTTCAGCCACTTGTCCGAGGTGAGGAATTCCCAGGCGTAGTGGATGGCGTCGCGCTTGAAGTAGTCGCCGAAGCTGAAGTTGCCCAGCATTTCGAAGAAGGTGTGGTGGCGCGCGGTGTAGCCGACGTTTTCCAGGTCGTTGTGCTTGCCGCCGGCGCGGACGCACTTCTGGCTGGTGGTGGCGCGGGTGTAGGCGCGCTTTTCCAGGCCGAGGAAGCAGTCCTTGAACTGGTTCATGCCGGCGTTGGTGAACAGCAGGGTCGGGTCGTTCGCCGGAATCAGCGAACTGGACGCTACGCGGGTGTGCCCCTTCTCTTCGAAGAAGCGGAGGAAGGCTTCACGGATTTCAGCGCTTTTCATAGGTTCTTCCACGGAAAAATGCGGCCACGAATCGCCGGCAAAGGGCCGCATTATATCGGCCCTGCGCACCGGGTACAGTGTGTTTCTACGATAGATGGCAGCTATTGCGCCTCTATCCTAGTCAGTCGCGACGAAAGGCGGCGAAAGCCTCGACGATACGGGGAATGTCCGCGGTTTTCACGTCCAGGTGAGTAACCAGGCGCAGGCGCGGGGCGGCGCTGACGCGGATGCCGCGCTCGCCGAGGAAGTCGCGCAGGGCCGCGGCACGCTCGCCGAGGTCGACATAGACCATGTTGGTCTGCACCGGCTCGACGGCGTAGCCCAGGTCCGCCAGGCCGCGGCCGAGGGTTTCGGCGTTGGCGTGGTCCTCGGCCAGGCGCTGCACCTGGTGGTCCAGCGCGTACAGCCCGGCCGCCGCGAGCCCGCCGGCCTGGCGCATGCCGCCGCCGACCATCTTGCGCAGGCGCCGGGCCTTGCCGATCAGCCCGGCGCTGCCGCACAGCACCGAGCCCACCGGCGCGCCCAGGCCCTTGGACAGGCACACCGAGACGGAATCGAAGTGGCGGGTGATCTCGCCGGCGTCCACGCCCAGCTTGACCGCGGCGTTGTACAGGCGCGCGCCGTCCAGGTGCAGGGCCAGGCCGCGGCGCTGCGTCAGCTCGCGGGCGGCGGCCAGGTAGGCCAGCGGCAGGACCTTGCCCTGCATGGTGTTTTCCAGCGCCAGCAGGCGGGTGCGGGCGAAGTGGAAGTCGTCCTGCTTGATGGCCGCCTCGACCTTGGCCAGGTCCAGCGAGCCGTCGGCCTCGCCCTCGATGGGCTGCGGCTGGATGGAGCCGAGCACCGCGGCGCCGCCGCCTTCGTATTTATAGGTGTGGGCCTGCTGACCGACGATGTACTCGTCGCCGCGTTCGCAGTGGGCCATCAGCCCGAGCAGGTTGCTCATGGTGCCGCTGGGCACGAAGAGCCCGGCCTCGAAACCCAGGCGTTCGGCCAGGACGGCCTCCAGGCGGTTGACGGTGGGGTCCTCGCCATACACGTCGTCGCCCAGCTCGGCCCGGGCCATGGCCTCGCGCATCCCGGCGCTGGGCAGGGTGACGGTGTCGCTGCGAAGGTCGATGACGGACATGACGGGGCTCCTGGAACGCGGGGAAAGAGCCCGATGCTATGTGCTTGGCTGCCTGGGGACAAGGCTCGGAAGGCAGCTCTTCGCGGGCAGGGGAATGGCGTGGGTGGAACAGAGTAGGAGCGGATCTTATCCGCGAATCGCGCCGGTGTGTCCGGCTATCGCGGACAAGGTCCGCTACGGCGTGAGGAATGTCGTGCCTCCCGGCAACCTGTAGGAGCGGGCCCTGCCCGCGATTTCGCGCGCAGGGCGCGCTCCTACAGGGGATGGCGTGGGTGGCGCAGCGTAGGAGCGGATCTCATCCGCGAATCGCGCCGGGACGTCCGGCTATCGCGGACAAGGTCCGCTCCTACGGGGGGAGGAATACCGTGCCTCCCGGCAACCTGTAGGAGCGGGCCCTGCCCGCGATTTCGCGCGCAGGGCGCGCTCCTACAGGGGAATGGCGTGGGTGGCGCAGCGTAGCGGATCTCATCCGCGAATCGCGCCGGTGATTTCAGCTATCGCGGACAAGGTCCGCTCCTACGATGGGAGGAATGCCGTGCCTCCCGCCAACCTGTAGGAGCGGGCCCTGCCCGCGATTTCGCGCGCAGGGCGCGCTCCTACAGGGGAATGACGTGGGTGGGGCAGCGCCCAAACGCCGGGCGCTCAGAGCTTGGTGGGCACCACGAGAATGCCGGCGCGCAGGCCGTTCCGCACCCGCGGGTTGGGGAAGATGATGCGCGCGCCTTTCTCTTCGACGATCCAGCGGGTGCCGCCGATGTCCTCGGCGAGCAGGTAGCCATGGTCCAGCTCGGTGAAGTTGTCCACGGCGTCGTCCAGGTGCAGGCGGAAGTGGTCGCTGTGCTTGATCACCTCGCGGGACACGGCGAACAGCTGCAGGCCGTCCAGCCCGCCCTCCTCCACCGGCGCCTCGCTGCCGTCGACCAGCACCTGCAGCAGCGCCTCCAGGCGGCCCAGGTTGACCACCTGGTTCTGCCCGAACGGCCGCGCCTTGCCCAGTTCCAGGGTGAAGGCCTCGGCGCCCAGACGGCTGTAGGTGTAGGAGCTGAAGGTGATGCCGGTCTTGTTCTGCAGCAGCACCGCGTCTATCCCGGCGCTGCGCAGGCGCGCCAGCTCCGCGCGGGAATGCTCGCGGCCCTCGCTCCAGGGGTAGAGGGCGAACTGCTCGATCTTCGAGCCGCGGATCGCCGTGTGCAGGTCGTAGTGCAGGCGCTGGCGGCCGTCGCGGGCGAAGAAGGCCGCGGCCAGGCGTTCCAGCTCGGCGGCGCGCAGAGCCTCGCTGCCGCTGCCGTCCTCGTGGCGGCCGCAGAACAGGCGGTTGATGTCCTGTTCCAGGTAACGCTCGCCACGGCGCATGGCTTCCGGGTTGCCGAGCAGGAACAGCAGGCGCGCCGCCGGCTTCAGCTCGCCGCGGGCGATGCGCTGGACGAGGCGGTCGAGCAGCTCGATGGGCGCCGTCTCGTTGCCGTGGATGCCGGCCGAGAGCAGCAGGTCCAGGCCGTTGTCGCGACCGCTGGCAGGGGTCACCTCGAGGGCGCCTTCGGCCAGCCAGTGCAGGCGCGTGCCGTCGGCGGTGAGCTGGATCTTCTCGGTCGGCTCGCGACCGACGAGGGTCAGGTCGAGCAGCTTGCCCAGTGCTAGCATGCGCGGGTCTCCCGGTTGGCCGCCGGCACCTGCGGGCGGCGGCCCCTGCGATCAGTGATGGTCACATCCACAGTCTGGACCATGTTCGTGGACTTCGGCGGCCTCCAGCTCCAGGCTCAGGCTGAGCTGGTTGACCGCCTGCGGGCGGACCACCAGCAGCGGTACCTCGGTGTCCTCCTCGAAGGACTCGGCGTAGATCAGCAGGCCGCCCTTGCCGTCGGCCTCCAGCCACAGGTCGCGGCCCTCCAGGCGGATGGCCAGGCGGGCGCTGTGGGTCTCGCGACGGGCGCCGGTGGCGTCTTCGAGGATCAGCGGAAGGCTTTCGGTGGTCATGATGTTCAACTCATCTGGAAGGGATAGACGGAGCCCAGTTTAAGGATCCGGCTCAGTTCATCCAATGCCGTCCGGCACTCCACCAGCAACTGCGGGTCGGCCAGGTCGGCTTCGGACAGGCGGTCGCGGTAGTGCTTGTCGACCCAGGCCACCAGGGTGTCGTACAGCGCCGGGGTCATGACCACGCCCGGGTTCACCGCGGCCAGCTCGGCCTCGTTGAGCGCCACGCGCAGGCGCAGGCAGGCCGGGCCGCCGCCGTTCTGCATGCTCTGCTTGAGGTCGAAGACCTTCACTTCGCGGATCGGCCCGCCCTCGGCGGTCAGGCGCGACAGGTAGTTCCACACGCGCTCGTTCTGCCGGCACTCTTCCGGGACGATCAGCAGCATGCTGCCGTCGGCGCGGCTGAGCAGCTGGCTGTTGAACAGGTAGGACCTGACCGCGTCTTCCACGCTCACCTGGTCGCCCGGCACGCAGACCGGCTGGAAGCGGCCGCCACGGCGGCCCAGCTTGGCGTCCAGCTCGGCCAGCACCTTGTCGGTGTCGAGGAAGGCGTCCTGGTGGTAGAACAGCACCTCGCCGTTGCCCACGGAAATCACGTCGTTGTGGAACACGCCCTGGTCGATCACCGCCGGGTTCTGCTGGGCGTAGACCACGCCCTCCTCGCCCAGGCCGTGCAGGCGGGCCACCGCCTGGCAGGCTTCCAGGGTCTGCCGCGCCGGGTAACGCTGCGGCGCCGGGAAGCGGCTGTCGAAGGCGCTGCGGCCGAACACGAAGAACTCCACGCCGGCCTCGCCGTAGCCCTTGCAGAAGCGCGTGTGGTTGGCCGCGCCCTCGTCGCCGAACTGCGCCACCGCCGGCAGCGCCGCGTGGTGGGCGAAGTGTTTCTCGTCGCGGAACATGGCGCCGAGGATGCGGCTGGTGACCGGGTGCTCGATGGAGCGGTGGAACTTGCAGTTCAGGTTGGCCGCGGTGAAGTGCACGCGGCCATCGGCGGTGTCGGCGCTGGGGCTGACGGTGGCGGCATTGGCCGTCCACATGCAGGAGGCCGAGCTGACCGCGGCGAGCAGCGGCATGGCTTCCTTGGCCGCCTTGGCGATGACTTCGGCATCGCTACCGCTGAAGCCGAGGGCCCGCAGCGACGCCACGGCCGGGCGTTCCTGCGGGGCGAGCACACCCTGCTTGAAGCCCATCTCCATCAGCGCCTTCATCTTCGCCAGGCCCTGCTTGGCGGCTTCCTTCGGGTTGGACGCCACCTGGCTGTTGCTCTGCGAGGCGACGTTGCCGTAGGACAGGCCGCCGTAGTTGTGCGTCGGGCCGACAAGACCGTCGAAGTTCATTTCATAGGCGGTCATCACAGGCTCACTCCCGGAGTCAGGGTTGCAGGCAGGGCAAGGCTTTCGCTTTCCAGCGAAGCCACCGGATAGGCGCAGTAGTCGGCGGCGTAGTAGGCGCTCGGGCGGTGGTTGCCGGAGGCGCCGATACCGCCGAAGGGCGCGCTGCTGGCGGCGCCGGTCAGTTGCTTGTTCCAGTTGACGATGCCGGCGCGGCTGTCGAGCAGGAAGCTCTCGAAGCGCTCGCGGGAATCGGACAGCAGGCCGGCGGCCAGGCCGTACTGGGTGGCGTTGGCTTCGCGCACGGCTTCGTCGAAATCGCCGTAGCGGATGACCTGCAGCAGCGGGCCGAAGAATTCTTCGTCCGGGCGCTGCGCCACGCCGCTCACGTCGAGGATGCCGGGGGTCAGCAGGGCCGCGCCTTCCAGCGGCTGGGACATGGCCAGCAGGGCCACGGCGCCGTTGGCCAGCAGGTGCTCCTGGGCCTTGAGCAGGTGCTCGGCGGCGGCCAGGGAGATCACCGAGCCCATGAAGGGCGCCGGCTGTTCGTCGAAGCGGCCGACCTTGATGCTCGCGGTCACCGCCACCAGGCGCGCCAGCAGGGCGTCGCCCCACTCGCCCGCCGGTACCAGCAGGCGCCGCGCGCAGGTGCAGCGCTGGCCGGCGGAGATGAAGGCGGACTGGATGATGGTGTAGACGGCGGCGTCGATGTCCTTCACTTCATCGACGATCAGCGGGTTGTTGCCGCCCATCTCCAGCGCCAGGATCTTCTGCGGCTGGCCGCCGAACTGGCTGTGCAGCAGATTGCCGGTGCGGCTGGAGCCGGTGAAGAACAGGCCGTCGATGTCCGCGTGCGCAGCCAGGGCCACGCCGGTGTCGCGGGCGCCCTGCACCAGGTTGAGCACGCCCGCCGGCAGGCCGGCGTCGATCCAGGCGCGGACGGTCAGCTCGGCGACCTTGGGCGTCAGTTCGCTGGGCTTGAAGATCACGCAGTTGCCGGCCAGCAGCGCCGGCACTATATGGCCGTTGGGCAGGTGGCCGGGGAAGTTGTAGGGGCCGAACACCGCGACCACCCCGTGCGGCTTGTGGCGCAGCACGGCCGTGGCGTCGGCCAGCGGGCCGCTCTTGATGCCGGTGCGCTCGCGGTAGGCCTGGACCGAGATGGCCACCTTGTTGACCATGCTGGTGACTTCGGTGCTGGCTTCCCACAGCGGCTTGCCGGTTTCCTCGCCGATCGCCCGGACCAGCTCGTCGCTGCGCGCCTTGAGGGTGGCGGCGAAGGCTTCCAGCACGGCGATGCGCTCTTCCAGCGGGCGCCGCGCCCAGGCCGGGAAGGCGGCGCGGGCGGCGGCCACGGCGGTGTCGACCTGTGCAGCGCTGGCGGCGCGGCCGCTCCAGACCACGGCCTGGCTGACCGGGTCGAGGGATTCCAGGGTAGCGCCCTCGCCCGCCTGCCACTGGCCGGCGATGTAGTGGGTAGTCATCTCTTGTTCTCCTCCGATCCGCGCGGGATCAGCGTTTTCCGGCGGACAGCGGCACCGCGCGCACCGAGGCGCCGGCGGATAGGCGCAGGCGCTTGGCGGTCTGCGCGTCGACCACCAGGGAGCCGGCGGCGACCCGCGCCGGGGCCGCGGCGATGCGGCATTCCTCGCGCTTGCGGTTGTGGATCAGGTAGGGCTCGGCGTCGTCGCCGGGCGTGCCGATGGCCAGCACCAGCGCCTGGCTGTCGGCGATGGCGCGGATCTTCTCGGTCGGCGCCTCGATGGCCGGGCCTGCGTCGAAGATGTCGACGTAGCCCTGGTAGCTGAAGCCCTCGGCCTTGAGCATGGCCAGCGCCGGCTCGGTGTCCGGGTGCACGCGGCCGATCACGTTGCGCGCCTCTTCCGAGAGGAAGCAGGTGTACAGCGGGAACTTCGGCATCAGTTCGGCGATGAAGGCCTTGTTGCCGACACCGGTCAGGTAGTCCGCCTGGCTGAATTCCATCTTGAAGAAGTGCCGGCCCAGGCTTTCCCAGAACGGCGAGCGGCCGTCGGCGTCGGACATGCCGCGCATCTCGGCGATCACCTTGTCGCCGAACAGCTCGCGGAACTCGGCGATGAACAGGAAGCGCGCCTTGGACAGCAAGCGGCCGTTGAGGCCCGTGCGGTGGTCGGCATGCAGGAACAGCGAGCACAGCTCGGACTGCCCGGTGAGGTCGTTGGCCAGGAACAGCGTGGGGATCTCGCGGTGGATGCCCAGTTCCTGGGAGGCGCTGACGGTGAGGCCGACGCGGTAGTTGTACCAGGGCTCGCGCAGGCCGACGGCGCCGGCCACTGCGGAGATGCCGACGACCTTGCCGGCATCGTCCTCGAGGACGAACAGGTAGTCGGCGTCGGCGCGCTCGGCTTCGCCGCGGAAGGCCTTCTCGGCCCAGCCGACGCGGTGCGCCAGGCGCTGTTCGTTGGCCGGCAGCGTGGTCAGCCCGGTGCCGGTACTGCGCGCCAGTTCGATGAGGGCCGGCAGGTCGGCGCTGGTGACAGGACGAACGATCATATTCACTCCGTTCAAGCTATGAGCCAGAAGCCGGAAGCTGGAAGTTGAAAGCGCTGAGCCTCCAGCTTCCGGCTTCTGGCTTCCAACTCGTTAAACCGCTACCAGACGCACGCTGGCGCCTTCGCCGATGCCCAGGGCCTCGGCGGTTTCGGCGCTGAGGGTCACCGGCTTGCCGGGCACCCAGTCCAGCTCGGCGACCAGGGCGCGGTAGTCCTGCAGCAGGCCGTTGGTGACCAGGTAGCTGCGGGTGGCCTTGGGCACCTCGCCGATGCGCACCGGCACCAGGCGGCTCTGGGCGATGGAGCGGATGCCCGAGGTGCGCGCATGCAGGGTCGGGCCGCCATCGAAGATGTCGATGTAGTTATCGGTCTCGAAGCCTTCGCGCATCAGGATGTCGAAGGTGATCTGCGCCCGCGGGTGCACCTGGCCCATGGCTTCCTGGGCCTCGTCCGGCAGCAGCGGCACGTAGATCGGGTAGTGCGGCATCAGCTCGGCGAGGAAGGTGCGGCTCTTCAGGCCCGAGAGCTTCTCGGCCTCGCTGTAGTTGAGGTCGAAGAAGTTGCGCCCCACGGCGTTCCAGAACGGCGATTCGCCCTGCTCGTCGCTGTAGCCGACGATCTCGGTGACCACGGCGTCGGCGAAGCGCTCCGGGTGGCTGGCCATGAACAGCAGGCGGCCGCGGGAGTTGAGCTCGGCGATGGGCGTGTTCACCAGCTCGCGCTGCACGTAGAAGCTGGTCAGCAGGCTGTTGCCGGTGAGGTCGTGGCACAGCGAGAGGACGTGGATCTTGTTGTGGATCTTCAGCTCGCGGGAGGCGTGCACGAAGGTCTCGTTGCGGAAGCTGTAGAAGGGCTCGGAGAAGCCGGCCGAGGCGACTATGGCCGAGCAGCCGACCAGTTGCCCGGTCTGCGTGTCCTCGAGGACGAAGAAGTAGCTTTCCTCGCCGTTGTAGCTGACTTCGGCGGCGAACGAGGCCTCCGAGGCCAGGATCTTTTCCTTCAGCCGTTCCGCGTCGTCCGGCAGCGACGTGACGCCGACCGGGCTGTCCGCGGCGAGACGCTGCACCTGCTGCAGGTCGGCCGCTTGGGCGGGGCGCATCACCAGCATGGCGTCACTCCTCTAACCAGACAAAACCATATGAACTTCCCCGTCGCGTCGCGGGCACGGCACAGCCTGCGCCAACGCATTCGGGGCCTGCGAAAAACGGCCGGGCAAGCCGGCCGCATCGAACCGGCGCCGGCGGGATGCCCGGCGCCGTACTGCGGATCAGCCGCGGGTGAGCTTGGCCACCGCGCGCTCCAGGCGATCCAGGCCTTCGTCGATGTCGGCGTCGTCGATCACCAGGCTGGGCGCGAAACGCACCACGTCCGGGCCGGCCTGCAGGATCATCAGGCCTTCCTTCTCGGCGGCGTTGAACACGTCCTTGGCCTTGCCCTTCCAGGCATCGGCCAGCACCGCGCCGATCAGCAGGCCGAGGCCGCGGACCTGGGTGAAGATGCCGTATTCCTGGCCGAGCTTCTCCAGGCGCGCCTTGAAGCGCTCGTGCTTGGCGCGCACGCCTTCGAGCACCTCGGGCGTATTGATCACGTCGAAGGCCGCGCCGGACACCGCGCAGGCCAGCGGGTTGCCGCCGTAGGTGGTGCCGTGGGTGCCGACGACCAGGTGTTCGGCGATCTTCGCGGTGGTCAGCATGGCGCCGATGGGGAAACCGCCGCCCAGGCTCTTGGCGCTGGAGAGGATGTCCGGGACCACGCCGTAGTGCTGGTAGGCGTAAAGGTAGCCGGTACGGCCGAAACCGCTCTGCACTTCGTCGAAGATCAGCAGCGCGCCGTTGTCGTCGCACAGTTTGCGCACGCCTTCCAGGTAGGCCTTGTCGGCCGGCAGCACGCCGCTCTCGCCCTGCACCGGCTCGATGATGACCGCGCAGGTCTTGTCCGAGATGGCCGCCTTGAGCGCGTCCAGGTCGTTGAACGGGATGTGGGTGATGCCTTCGACCTTCGGCCCGAAGCCGTCGGAGTACTTGGCCTGGCCGCCGACGTTGACGGTGAACAGGGTGCGGCCGTGGAAGCTGTTGACCATCGAGATGATCTCGTACTTCTGCGGGCCGTAGACGTCGTGGGCGTAGCGGCGCGCCAGCTTGAGCGCGGCCTCGTTGGCCTCGGCGCCGGAGTTGGCGAAGAACACCCGCTCGGCGAAGGTGGCGTCGATCAGCTTCTGCGCCAGGCGCAAGGCCGGCTCGTTGGTGAACACGTTGGATACGTGCCAGATTTTGTTGGCCTGCTCGGTCAGCGCGCCCACCAGCGCCGGGTGGCAGTGGCCCAGGGAGTTCACGGCGATGCCACCGGCGAAGTCCACCAGCTCGCGGCCGCTCTGGTCCCAGACTCGCGAACCCTGCCCACGCACCGGAATGAAAGCGGCCGGGGAGTAGTTGGGGACCATCAGCTGGTCGAAGTCGGAGCGTTGTACCTGAGCGTGCGGAGCGGACATCGGTGTTCTCCTGCCTGGTGAGGCGGCTATCGATGGAAGGATTGTAGGGACGAAAAACCGGTTGGCATTGCCGCCAAGCGACAACTTCTTATAGCGCCAACCCGTGGATTTCCGAGGCTTTCGGAAATGCGACAGAAAGCGTCGGTAAGGCGCAGTGTAAAGCCAGGGCGGGCCTGCGGGTACAAGGCGCGGGGGAATTTGTTCGATGGCCGGACAGGGGAATGCCGGGCGGGGTTTTCGTGGGAGCGAGAGGACGCCTGGCCCTTCCCCTTCGGGGCGTTCGGCGGTGCCGGGAAATCCCGATTGTTCGCGAGCAAGCGCGGTGCTGCGTGGGCTTTTCGTAGGAGCGAGCTTGCTCGCGAAGGGGATTCCCCGGTGGCTACGGTGCCTGGACTCGGCTCCGCCCCTCTCCCCAACCCTCTCCCTGAAGGGAGAGGGGGCTTGTCCGTGCCGAGAGGAGGCATGGCTTCAGCCGGTAATTTCTGTGCTAGCCGGCTAACGCCGAAACATCAGCATCTGCCCAACGGTCCCCTCTCCCTTCAGGGCGGGGCGCGCAGCCGAGGGCTAGGGAGAGGGAACGCGGCCACGCCCAACACCAGCGTAACCGGGAGCCTCTCCCACTCAGCTCACCCCCGCTCCCCCGGCCCCGGCGCACCATCGGCAGCCCCCTGCCCACGACGCTGGTTCCGGTCCTCACGAGGGGTAACGCCAAAGAAATTACGGTAAGCACTGGAGAAGTGCGGCCCACTGGAAAACCCGCAGGACAGGCCGATCTGGATGATCGACTTGCTGGTCTGCATGAGCATCTGCCGCGCGCGGTTCAGGCGCAGTTCCAGGTAGTACTGGCTGGGCACGCGGGTCAGGTACTGCTTGAAGATGCGCTCCAGCTGGCGGCGCGACACGCAGACGTGCTGGGCGATCTCGTCGGTGGTCAGCGGCTCTTCGATGTTCGCTTCCATCAGCAGCACCGCCTGGGTGAGCTTCGGGTGGCTGGAGCCGAGGCGGTTCTTCAGCGGGATGCGCTGGCGCTCGCTGCCCTCGCGGATGCGCTCGACCACCAGTTCCTCGGACACCGCGCCGGCCAGTTCCGCGCCGTGGTCGCGGGACAGCACCGCCAGCAGCAGGTCGAGCACTGCCATGCCGCCGCAGGCGCTGAGGCGGTCGCGGTCCCACTCGAACAGGTGGTTGGTGGCGATGACCTTGGGGTAGCGCTCGGTGAAGTCGTCGTGCCAGCGCCAGTGCACCGCGGCGCGGTAGCCGTCGAGCAGGCCGAGCTGGGCCAGCGGGTAGATGCCGGCGGACAGCGCGCCGACGCTGGCGCCGCCGCGGGCCAGTTGCTTGAGCGCGGCGGCCAGCGGCGCGGAGACCTGCTGCGGCGCCTCGTCGGCGACCAGGAAGACGCGCTGGCACTGCTCCAGCACGCCCTGCCAGGCCTGCCCCGGCAGGCGCCAGCCGTCGCCCTCGGCGGGCTGCTCGGCGTTCATGAACACCGGGTCGTAGAGCGCTTCGGGGTGCAGGCGCCGGGCGACCCGCAGGGCCTCCTCGGCGAGCGCCAGGGTCAGCGCGCGGGTCTGGGGCCAGAGCAGGAAACCGATGCGTTGGGCAGTCATGCGGAGGCTTCTGTCGACTTCGTCGGGGGACAGCTTACTTCAAGCTGCCGGAAAGGAACTGCTTGAGGCGGTCCGATTGAGGATTTGCCAGGACTTCCTTCGGGCACCCGCGCTCTTCCACCAGGCCCTTGTGCAGGAACACCAGTTGGTTGGAGACCTCGCGGGCGAAGCCCATCTCGTGGGTCACCACCACCATGGTGCGGCCTTCCTGGGCCAGGTCCTGCATGACCTTGAGCACTTCGCCGACCAGCTCCGGGTCCAGCGCCGAGGTCGGCTCGTCGAACAGCATCACCTCCGGCTCCATGGCCAGGGCGCGGGCGATGGCCACGCGCTGCTGCTCGCCGCCGCTCATGTGCGCCGGGTAGGCGTCCTTGCGGTGCGCCACGCCGACCTTGGCCAGGTAGTGCTCGGCCTTCTCCAGGGCTTCCTTCTTCGACACGCCGAGCACGTGCACGGGCGCCTCGATGACGTTGTCCAGGGCGCTCATGTGCGACCACAGGTTGAAGTGCTGGAACACCATCGACAGGCGCGAGCGCATGCGCTGCAGCTGGCGGGTGTCGGCGGCCTTGAGCGCGCCGTCCTTGTTCGGCACCAGCTTCAGCTCCTCGCCGTTGAGCAGGATCTTGCCGGCGTGGGGCTGCTCCAGCAGGTTGATGCAGCGCAGGAAGGTGCTCTTGCCCGAGCCGGAGGAGCCGATGATGCTGATCACGTCGCCCGCTTTCGCCGCCAGGGAAACGCCCTTGAGCACTTCGTGGGTGCCGTAGCGCTTGTGCAGGTCTTGGATTTCCAGTTTGTACATGTCGGTTACTCGAATTCAGTCGTTGATCAGCCGGCCCGTACGGAACGGCTCGCGCCCGGCCACCTTGGCCATCCAGTGTCCCGCCAGCGCGTAGCGCCCCCGCTCCAGGGCGAAGAGCACGCCGGCGGTTCCGGCGCACACGGTGCTGACCTTGTCGTTCAGCGGGTCCACCACCTCGAACAGCGCCTCGCCCTTCTCCACCCAGTCGCCGGCGCGGCGCAGGAAGCTGACCACCCCGGCATGGGGCGCGGCGAGGTATTCGGTGCCCTCGAAGGGCATGCCTTCGCAGCATTCGCCCGGCGCTTGCGGCCATTCGCCGGCGATCAGCCCCTGTTCGGCGAGGAAGGCCAGGATCGCCTCGGCGTTGTCGCGCGCCTGCTCGACGCGGGTGTCGCCCATGCTGCCCAGCTCGACCGTGGTGGCCATGCATGCCGCAGGCACGGCGGCCTGTGGATAAGCGCGGGCCAGGCGCAGCCAGGGCAGCGAGCAGGATTCGTCGAAGGAGTTGCCGCCGGAGTCCTCAGCCAGCAGCGCCACGCCCGCCTTCAGCCGCGCGGCCAGGGAACGCCATTGCGGCCAGTGCTGCGGGATGGCATAGAGGTGGATGCAGGCCTCGAAGTCGCAGTGCAGGTCGAGCACCACGTCGGCGTCGCAGGCATGGCGCAGCAGCAGGCGCTGCATGGCTTGCAGCTCGGAGGTGGCCGGCGCCTGCGCGTCGAGGACTTCGCGCATGTGCTGGCGGATCAGTTGCACGTTGGCCTCGGCGTCGTCACCCAGTTGGCCGGCGACGCGCGGCTCGACCAGGGACGCCAGGTCGACGAAACCGCGGTTGAAGTTCTGCCCGCTGTTCGCCTCGAAACGCCCGAGATGGCTGGCCTGCAGCCACTGGCCAAGGCCGATGGGGTTGGCTACCGGCACCAACTCGACCGTGCCCAGCAGGCGGCCTTCGGCCTCCAGCGCAGCCAGGCGCAGCTTCAGTTCCCAGGCGGTGCGCATGCCCGGCAGCTCGTCGGCGTGCAGGCTGGCCTGGATGTAGGCCTTGCGCGGGCCGGCGCCGTAGCGGAACAGGCTCAGGCGGCGTTCGCTGCCAAGGCTGGCGCAGGGCAACAGGTGATCGATGCGTTGCATGTTCCCCTCCTCCGCCTCAGTGCTTGCGCGGCGCCAGGTAGGCCAGCCAGCGGCGTTCGGCGGCCTTGAACAGGCGCACCAGGATCAGCGTCAGGATCAGGTAGAAGACCCCGGCGGTGATGAAGGCCTCGAACGGCAGGTAGTACTGCGAGTTGACGGTGCGCGCGGCGCCGGTGATGTCCACCAGGGTGACGATGGAGGCCAGGCTGGTGGTCTGCAGCATCATGATCACCTCGTTGCTGTACTGCGGCAGCGCGCGGCGCAGCGCCGAGGGCAGGAGGATGCGGCGGTACATCTTCAGGCGCGACATGCCCATGGCCTTGGCCGCCTCGATCTCGCCATGGGGCGTGGCCTTGAGGCTGCCGGCGAGGATTTCCGCGGTATAGGCGCTGGTATTGATGGCGAAGGCCAGGCAGGCGCAGAAGCTGGCGTTGGACAGCCAGGGCCAGAACACGCTGTTGCGCACCGCTTCGAACTGGGCCAGGCCGTAGTAGATCAGGAACAGCTGCACCAGCATGGGCGTGCCGCGGATCACGTAGGTGTACAGCCAGGCCGGCAGGTTCACCGCCGGGCGCTTGGACACGCGCATCAGCGCCAGCGGCACGGCCAGCAGCAGGCCCACGGCCAGGGAGATCAGCAGCAGCTTGAGGGTCACCAGCAGGCCGCCGAAGTACAGCGGCAGGTTTTCCCAGATGACGGTGTAGTCGAAGATCATCGCGTGGCTCCCCTTACAAATCCGCGACCTTGACGCCCACCGAGTAGCGGCGCTCGAGCAGGCGCAGCAACAGCAGCGAGACGCTGGTCACCACTAGGTAGAGGGCGGCGACGAACAGGTACCAGGTGAACGGCTCGCGGGTGGCGTCCGCGGCCTGCTTGGCCTTGAACATCATGTCCTGCAGGCTGACCACCGAGATCAGCGCGGTGGCCTTGACCAGCACCAGCCAGTTGTTGGTGAAGCCGGGGATGGCCAGGCGGATCATCTGCGGCACCTGCACGCGGAAGAACACCTGCAGATGGCTCATGCCGTAGGCGAAGCCGGCCTCGGCCTGGCTCTTGGGGATGGCCATGAAGGCGCCGCGGAAGGTTTCCGAGAGGTAGGCGCCGAAGATGAAGCCGAGGGTGCCGACGCCGACGACGAAGGGGTTGAGGTCGATGTAGTCGTCGTGACCCAGCAGCGGCGCGACGCGGTTCACCAGGTCCTGGCCGCCGTAGAAGATCAGCAGGATCAGCACCAGGTCGGGTACGCCGCGGATCACCGTGGAGTAGGCGTCGCCGCACCAGGCCAGCCACCTGACCGGCGACAGGCGGAAGGCCGCGCCGACCAGGCCGAGCACCGCCGCCAGGGCCATCGACAACAGGGCGAGCTGGAGGGTCAGCCAGGCACCATCGACGATGGTGGCCGCGTAACCGTTGAACATGGTCAGCACCTCATGCAACCGTTCGCCGCAGCGGCGAACGCAGAACGACGGGCCACGGAGCCCGGGAAAACCGGCCGCGGTCGCCCAGCGTCCGCCGCCCAATAAAAAAGTGGCACAAACAGCAGGGACCGTTACCGTTTCGTCACGGCCGCGACGGAACATTTTTTTGCGCGGGACAAGGCGCACGCGTCACGGCTCGGTCATCCCAGATGAACAGCGAGCGAGGCCCCCGCACAAAAAATAGTCCGTCCCTTCGGGTTGCGCGGCAAATGACGCCATGCGTCGTTGCGGGATTTGGCAAGGGAACACCATTGCCTGCATCCCGCGCCTAGCCTGGCGTCATTTGTCACAGCAACGCGACTCGCGCCGAAACGGCAACGGTCCCCGGGCCTCGACCCGGGTTTGCGCCACTTTCCGGTCAGGGATCAGTTCGAGCCGTAGACGTCGAACTTGAAGTACTTGTCCTGGACCTGCTTGTACTTGCCGTTGGCACGCAGCGCGGCGATGGCCGCGTTGAACTTGCCGGCCAGGGCGCTATCGCCCTTGCGCACGGCGATGCCCACGCCTTCGCCGAAGTACTTCTCGTCGGTCAGTTGCGGGCCGACGAAGGCGAAGCCCTTGCCGGCGTCGGTCTTGAGGAAGCCGTCGTCGAGGTTGACCGAGTCGGCGACCACCGCGTTCACGCGGCCGGCCACCAAGTCCATGTTGGCTTCCTGCTGGGAGTTGTAGCGCACCACTTCCACGCCGGCCGGGGTCAGCTCGCCGGAAGCGTAGCGATCCGCGGTGCTGCCGCGCAGCACGCCGACCTTCTTGCCCTTGAGGTCGGTCAGCGGGTCGTTCAGCGCCGAGCCTTCCTTCATCACGTAGCGGGCCGGGGTGTTGTAGTACTTGTTGGTGAAGTCCACGGACTTCTTGCGCTCGTCGGTGATGGTCATCGACGAGAGGATGGCGTCGATCTTGCGCACTTTCAGCGCCGGGATCAGGCCGTCGAATTCCTGCTCGACCCAGGTGCACTTGACCTTCATCTCTTCGCACAGGGCGTTACCGATGTCGACGTCGAAGCCGGCCAGCTGGCCATCGGGGGTCTTGAAGGAGAACGGCGGGTAGGCCGCTTCGATGCCGATACGCACGGGCTTGTCGTCGGCGTGGGCCATAGCGGTGATAGCGGAGAGCGCCAGCGCGCCGAGAAGTGCGAACTTCTTCATCAGTAACTCCTTCGAGGGTAGGACTTCGATTGGCAGGAGAAAGGGGTTGGCCCAGGCTGCCCGTGCAGAAGTGAAGGTTATTGTCGTCTGCGCGCATTGCCGTGGCGGGTTTCTCGTGGAAAACCACGCCATCCAGGGTGAGCGGCATTCTAGCGACAGCCCCTGGGCGGTTATTTCTTCAATGCGACAACTAATTATAGAAGCACCGGAGAGCGGGCTCCGACATCTTGACGGGGCGGATTTTAGGTGATCAAGGCGGGAAGAGTAAAACCAATTTTCATTGCAGGTATCGAGCCAATTAATGGACACCTCAATGAATACGCGGCCTCCAGCCTGGGGTAGTTTTCTGGAGTTCAGAAAAGGCGCATAGAAAGCGTGCGAAATGTTTCCAGGCGCCTCATTTTGTCGCAGCGTGGCGGGAGGTGTTACCGCATGCCATTCGGCGTCGGGCATCAACCTGTAGGAGCGGGCCCTGCCCGCGATTCGCGCGCAGGGCGCGCTCCTACATGGGAATGGCGTGGGTGGGGTGGCGTAGCGGATCTCATCCGCGAATCGCGCCGGGACGGTCGGCTATCGCGGACAAGGTCCGCTCCTACAGTTCCAGGGAAGCCCCGTAGGATGGGTTGAGCGAAGCGATACCCATCACCGCCACCGCATGGGTTTCGCAAGCTCAACCCATCCTACGAAGAGCACCTCGGCGCAGCCGGCAAGACAGTTGCTCCTACGTTACAGGCGAGCATGGCTCCTACGAAGAGCATTCTGGCTCGGTCTGTCCTACAGTGGAAGAAAGAAAAACGCCCCGGCAAGCCGGGGCGTTTTTCGTTGCGGAGGCGGATCAGGCGGCTTTCATCGCCCGGTGGGTGTCCACCAGGTGCTGCACCACGCCCGGGTCGGCCAGGGTGGAGATGTCGCCCAGGGCGTCGTACTCGGCGGTGGCGATCTTGCGCAGGATGCGGCGCATGATCTTGCCCGAGCGGGTCTTCGGCAGGCCCGGGGCCCACTGGATGACGTCCGGGGTGGCGATCGGGCCGATCTCCTTGCGCACCCAGGCCTTGAGTTCCTGGCGCAGTTGCTCGCTGGCTTCCTCGCCGGCGTTCAGGGTGACGTAGACGTAGATGCCCTGCCCCTTGATGTCGTGCGGCACGCCGACCACCGCGGCCTCGGCCACTTTCGGGTGGGCGACCATGGCGCTCTCGATCTCGGCGGTGCCCATGCGGTGCCCGGAGACGTTGAGTACGTCGTCGACGCGGCCGGTGATCCAGTAGTAGCCATCCTCGTCGCGGCGGGCGCCGTCGCCGGTGAAGTACATGCCCTTGAAGGTCTTGAAGTAGGTGTCGACGAAGCGGTCGTGATCGCCGTACAGGGTGCGCGCCTGGCCCGGCCAGGAGTCGAGGATCACCAGGTTGCCCTCGGCCGCGCCCTCGATGATGTTGCCCAGGTTGTCCACCAGCGCCGGCACCACGCCGAAGAACGGCTTGGCGGCGGAGCCCGGCTTCAGCACGTGGGCGCCCGGCAGCGGGGTCATCAGGCAGGCGCCGGTCTCGGTCTGCCACCAGGTATCGACGATCGGGCAGCGCGACTGGCCGACGGTCTCGTAGTACCACTGCCAGGCTTCCGGGTTGATCGGTTCGCCCACCGAGCCCAGCAGGCGCAGGCTGGAACCGTCGGCGCCTTCGACCGCGGCCTTACCCTCGGCCATCATGGCGCGGATGGCGGTGGGCGCGGTGTAGAGGATATTGACCTTGTGCTTGTCGACGATTTTGGCGACGCGGGTGATGTCCGGGTAGTTCGGCACGCCTTCGAACAGCACGGTGGTGGCGCCGTTGGCCAGCGGGCCGTAGACCACGTAGCTGTGGCCGGTGACCCAGCCGATGTCGGCGGTGCACCAGAAGACCTCGCCAGGGCGGTAGTCGAACACCCGCTCATGGGTCAGCGAGGCGTACACCAGGTAGCCGCCGGTGGTGTGCAGCACGCCCTTGGGCTTGCCGGTGGAGCCGGAGGTGTAGAGGATGAACAGCGGGTCCTCGGCGCCCATTTCCTTCGGCGCGCAGGTGGTGCCGGCGACCTTCATCAGGTCTTCGTACCAGACGTCGCGGTGCGCGTTCCACTTGATGTCCGAACCGGTGCGCTTGCAGACGATGATCTTCTGCACGCTGTTGGTTTCCGGGTTGGTCAGGGCGTCGTCGACGTTGGCCTTGAGCGGGGTCTTCTTGCCGCCGCGCACGCCTTCGTCGGCGGTGATCACGATCTTCGAGCGGCAGTCGATGATGCGCCCGGCCAGGGCTTCGGGGGAGAAGCCGCCGAACACCACGGAGTGGATGGCGCCGATGCGGGTGCAGGCGAGCATGGCCACCACGGCTTCCGGGATCATCGGCATGTAGATGGTCACCACGTCGCCGCGGTGCACGTCCTGGCCGCGCAGGGCGTTGGCGAACTTGCAGACCTGCTCGTGCAACTGGCGGTAGGTGATTTCCTGGTGCTCGGACGGGTCGTCGCCTTCCCAGATGATCGCCAACTGGTCGCCGCGCTCGGCGAGGTGACGGTCCAGGCAGTTGTAGGAAACGTTGAGCGTGCCGTCGGCGAACCACTTGATGTCGACGTGGTGGTCGTCGAAGGAGGTCTGCTTGACCTTGGTGAAGGGCTTGATCCACTCCACCCGCTGGGCCTGCTCGCGCCAGAAGCCGTCGGGGTTGACCACCGACTGCTGGTACAGCTTCTTGTAGCTGGCTTCGTCGGTCAGGGTATTGGCGGCCACTTCGGGACGCACGGGATACACGGATGCCGCACTCATGACGCATTACCTCGGTTCGGAGTGTTGTTCTTGTTGGGACCAAGTTGTAACGGCCGGGGTGCGCAGGGACCATACGACCATGGTCTTACCAATCCTTAGTCGTAGTGATAGGCCCCATCAGCCCGGCTGACGGGGCCTGCGGCAATGCGTCACATGCCCAGCGCCTGCGGCAGCGCGAGGGAGATGAAGGGCACGTAGGTGACCAGGATCAGGAACAGCAGCAGGATCATCAGCCAGGGCGTCGCCGCGCGGACCACCCCGGTCAGCGGCATGCCGGTCACCGCAGAGGTGACGAACAGGTTGAGGCCGACCGGCGGCGTGATCAGGCCGATCTCCATGTTCACCACCATGATGATGCCCAGGTGGATCGGGTCGATGCCCAGCTGCATGGCGATCGGGAACAGGATCGGCGCCAGGATCAGGATGATCGCCGAGGGTTCCATGAAGGCCCCGGCCACCAGCAGCACCAGGTTCACCACCAGCAGGAACTGCCAGGGCCTGAAGCCCTGGTCCAGGACCCAGGCGGTGATCTGCTGGGGAATTTGCTCGGTGGTCAGCACGTGGGCGAAGAGCATGGCGTTGGCGATGATGAACATCAGCATGATCGACAGCTTGCCTGACTCCAGCAGCACCCGCGGCACTTCGCGGATGCGCAGGTCCCGGTACACGAAGATCGCCACCAGGCCGGCATAGACCGCCGCCACCGCGGCCGCCTCGGTCGGGGTGAACATCCCGGTGTAGATGCCGCCGAGGATGATCACGATCAGCAGCAGGCCCCAGAGCGCCTCGCGGGCCGAGCGCAGCCATTCGCCCAGGCTGGCCCGCGGCAGCGCCGGCAGCTTGCGGTAGCGCGCCACCAGGTAGATAGCCACCATCAGCACCACGCCCAGCAGTATCCCGGGGATCACGCCGGCCATGAACAGTTTGCCCACCGACTGCTCCGTGGCGGCGGCGTACACCACCATGACGATCGACGGCGGGATGAGGATGCCCAGGGTGCCGGCGTTGCAGATGATGCCGGCGCCGAACGCCTGCGGGTAGCCGGAACGGACCATGCCGGCGATGGCGATGGAGCCGACCGCGGCCACGGTGGCGGGGCTCGAGCCGGACAAGGCGGCGAACAGCATGCACGCCAGCACTGCGCCTATGGCCAGCCCGCCGCGGATGTGGCCGACGCAGGCATTGGCGAAGTCGATCAGCCGGCGGGCCACGCCGCCGGTGGTCATGAAGGCGCCGGACAGCAGGAAGAACGGGATCGCCAGCAGCGTGTAGTGCTCGCTGGTCTCGAACAGCTTGATCGCCAGCGAGCGCACCGAGTCGGGGCTGAACAGCATGATGGTGATCGAGCCGGCCAGGCCGAGCGAAGCGGCGATCGGCACGCCGATGAACATCAGTACGAAGAGCAGGAGGAACAGGAACAGAACGGTCATTGGCTGCGGCCCTCGTCTTCCTTGACCTTCAGTGCGTCGGCGGCTTCGTCGGCAAGCCCCAGGCCGGTCTGCTGGCCGCGCAGGATGCGCACGAGGATCTCGAGGAAGCGGATGAACACCAGGGCGTAGCCCAGCGGCACGATCAACGCGATGTGCCATTGGCGGATGCCATAGTGGCCCAGGTCCTCGGCGCCGATGCCGGCGATGAACAGGGTGCGCACCCAGTCGAAGCTGCCGACGGCGATCAGCCCGGCATACCCCAGGCAGCACAGGCAGGCGACCAGGCCGATGAGGCGTTGCAGCGGGCGCGGCGCGAGCCGGACCAGGGCGTCGACACCGATGTGGCCGGCGGTGCGCACGCCATAGGCCAGGCCGAAGAAGATCAGCCAGGCGAACAGCGCCTTGGTCAGGGCGACGCTCCAGGTCATGGACTGGGCCAGGCCGATGATGAAGTCGCCGATGGCGAACAGCGTTTCGCTGCCGGCCTCCCAGCGGTCGGCCAGGCTGTAGAACGGGGTGTAGAGGTTGTTGAGGATCACGTAGACGAAGGTGACCAGGGTCATGGCCGCCAGCAGGAAGGCGATGAAGCCCTCCTCGAAGTGATCCCAGGCGCGCCGAAGGGCCGTCATGGAAGTCTCCGTAGGCTGTGGTGGTGGGCTCGTGCGGGTGCTGCGGGCGCGGGCGGCGAACGCTGCCCCGCCCGCGCGTGGCTCAACCCTGGTTGGCGTCCTGGGCGGCCTTGATCAGGTCGGCGCCGATGTCGCCCTCGAACTTCTTCCACACCGGCTGCATCGCCTCGCGCCAGTCGGCGCGCTGCTGCGGTGTCAGTTCGATGATCTCGGAGGTGCCGGAGGCGGCGATCGCCTGCTTGGCGTCCTGGTTGAGCTTCGCGGCGTGCTGGTTCACCGACACCGTGACCTCGTCGAGGATCGCCTGCAGCTGCTGGCGGATGTCCGCCGGCAAGCCGTTCCAGAACTTGGTGTTGGTGATGACCATGTAGTCGATCAGGCCGTGATCGGACTCGGTCATGTATTTCTGCACCTCGTTGACCTTCTGGCTCTCGTAGTTCGACCAGGTGTTCTCGGTGCCGTTGACCACGCCGGTCTGCAGGCCCTGGTAGACCTCGGCGAAGGACATCTTGCGCGGATTGGCGCGCACCGCCTTGAACTGCTCCTCCAGCACCGCGGAGGCCTGCACGCGGAACTTCAGGCCGCGGGCATCGCGGGGCTCGCGCAGCGGCTTGTTGGCCGACATGACCTTCAGGCCGTTGTGCCAGTAGGCCAGGCCGGTGATGCCCTTGTCCTCCATCGAGGTCAGCAGCTTGCGTCCGGCCGGGCCGGCCTGGAAGCGGTCGACGGCGGCCATGTCGTCGAACAGGAACGGCAGGTCGAAGATCTGCAACGGCTTGGCGTACTGCTCGAACTTGGCCAGCGACGGCGCCAGCATCTGCACGTCGCCCAGCAGCAGCGCCTCCATCTCCTTGCCGTCGCCGAACAGCGAGGAGTTCGGGTACACCTCCACCCGCACCTTGCCGGGCAGGCGCTCCTCGACCAGCTTCTTGAACAGCAGCGCGCCCTGGCCCTTGGGCGTGTTGTCCGCGACCACATGGGCGAACTTGATGACCACAGGGGCATCGGCAGCGTGCGCCATAGCGGCGCCAAGCACCATCAGGGCGCCCAGCAGCGCCCGCAGCTTCGAACCAAACATTGCTTCACCCTCGGTTTGTTCTTGTATCGGTGAGACCGGCCGCCGGGCGGCCTGGGCAACCCAGACTGACGCAGCGGCAGCGTTCGGTGAATTCACCTTTTCCCAAGGCAGCGTTCGGCAGATCGGAATGCGGCTACGAAAAGTCCCACAACCGGCCGTGGTGAGGCATTTGTGAAAAAGCACGCCGCCCGGGCGGGCGGCGCGATTCAGGCGGTCTGGCGCCTCAGTTGGGCAGGCGCGCGCTGTGTTCGAGCATCAGCTGCTCGTCCTCGGCGAGCATGCCGGGGATGCAGTCGCGGAGGAATTCGACCCAGGTGCGGATCTTCGCATCGAGGAACTGCCGCGACGGGTAGAGCGCGTAGATGTTCAGGTGGAACAGGCTGTAGCCGGGCATCACCCGCACCAGGCTGCCGTTGCGCAGGCCCTCCACCGCCGAGTACACCGGCAGCGCGCCTATGCCCATGCCGGCCACCACCGCCTCGGTCAGGGCGTCGGCGGTGTTGACCTGGAAATGGGTGTGGTCGATGTGCGCCAGCTCCTCGCCGTCCGGGCCGTGGAACAGCCACTTGTCCAGCGACATCACGCTGTTCACCAGGCGCAGGCAGCGGTGCCCGGCCAGTTCCGCCGGCACCTTGGGCGAGCCATGTCGCGTCACGTAGGCGGGCGCCGCGCAGAGCACGCTGTGGGTCTGCCCCAGGCGCTTGGAGACGAAGCCGGAGTCGGGCAGCTCGGGGGCGATCACCACCGAGATGTCGTAGCCCTCGTCGAGGATGTCGGTGGTGCGGTTGGCCAGGGTCAGGTCGAAGCTGACTTCCGAGTACATCTCGCAGTACTGGGAGATCGCCTTGATCAGGTAGTGTTGGCCGATGCCGGTCATGGCATGCACCTTGAGCTTGCCGGCCGGGCGCGAATGGGCGTCGCTGGCCTCGGCCTCGGCTTCCTCGATGTAGCCGAGGATCTGCTGGCAGCGCAGCAGGTAGCGCTGGCCGGCCTCGGTGAGGGCGATGCGGCGGGTGGTGCGGTGCAGCAGGCGGGTACGCAGGTGGGCTTCGAGCTTGGCCACGGTACGCGAGACGTAGGCCGTGGTGAGGTCCATGCGCTGGGCGGCGGCGGTGAAGCTGCCGGTCTCGGCGACACAGACGAAGGCACGCATGTTGTGCAGCAGGTCCATTATTTCTCCTGAGAGCCTGTCCGCGCGCCGTGCCGGGCGATGCCGGCTACAGCAAAGTCTTGTTACAGATTCGCGACAGGCGGCGAATTGTCGCATAACTGCCCACGGCGAATTGTTGTTTTTCAGGCAACAATAATTCGCCCAACTGTCAGCTTATCCTGCCTCCGGCGGTTTTCTAGAATCGCCTCCCCACCGCGGCCCCTCCGCAGTTCCCAGGATTCACAGCTGTGTTCCGCCATACGCGCCAGGCTCGTTTCGCCCCTGCTCCGTCGCCCTTCCCGCAGCCCTGCGGTTGCACAGTTCCCGACTCGCCGCTGCCCCGATGAACAGCCTCACCCGCATCAGCGCGCGCCTGCCCGGCGCCGACGCGCTGCGCCAGGCGGCGTCCGCCTGGGCCCATAGCGACGGGGTGACCTGGGTGTTCATCGGCAAGACCCTGCTCACCGCCTTCCTCGCCCTGTGGCTGGCCTACCGCCTGGAGCTGCCGCAGCCGAACACCGTGCTGGTCAGCGCCTTCATCGTGCTGCAGCCGCAGAGCGGGCAGGTCCTGGCCAAGAGTTTCTACCGCATCCTCGGCACCCTGGCCGGGCTCACGGTGATGGTCAGCTTCATCGCCCTGTTCGCCCAGGAGCGCGTGCTGTTCCTGCTCTGCGTGTCGCTCTGGGTCGGCCTGTGCACTGCCGGCGCCGCGCGCTACCGCGACTTCCGCGCCTACGCCTGCCTGCTGGCCGGCTACACCGCGGTGATGATCGGCATCCCCGCCACCCTGCACCCGGAGGGCGCCTTCATGGCGGCGCTGTGGCGGGTGCTGGAGATCACCCTGGGCATCTTCTGCACCGGCCTGGTCAGCGCCCTGGTGCTGCCGCAGACCAGCAGCGCCGCGCTGCGCAACGCCCTGGACACACGTTTCGGCGACTTCGCCGGGCTGGCCGCCGCCGGCCTGGAAGGCACCCTCGACCACGCCCGCTTCGAGCAGGCCGCCGCGCGCATCGCCGCCGAGGCCGTGGGCCTGGAGAACCTGCGCAACGTCACCGCCTTCGAAGACCCGCACATGCGCCTGCGCAGCGGCCGCCTGGCGCGCCTGAACAGCGAGTTCATGCAGCTGACCACGCGCTTCCACGCCCTGCAGCGCCTGCTCGACCGCCTGCGCGAACGCCAGGCCGGCGCCGTGCTGGAAGTGCTGATGCCGTGCCTGGTGGAAGTCGGCGGGCTGCTCGCCGGCTGGCATGGCCGGCCGCTGCGCGACGCCGACGCGGCCTTCCTCGCCGCCCAGCTGGAACACTGCCGCCAGCAGCTGATGCCGCAGATCCGCGAGGCCCGCGCCAGGCTCGCCCACGCCTGCCCGCGGGAAGCCGACCAGCTGGACTTCGAGACCGCCGCCGAGCTGCTGTTCCGCTTCGCCGGCGACCTCCACGACTACGCCCAGACCCACGCCTCCCTGGCCGCCCACAAGCACATCCGCGAGCAGTGGAAGGAACGCTTCACGCCCAAGGCCAACGCCGTGGCCGCGGCCGTCGCCGGGCTGCGCTGCGCGCTGCTGGTGCTGGTCGGCGGGGTGTTCTGGATCGAGACTTCGTGGCTCAGCGGCGCCACCTTCACCCTCACCTCGGTGCTGATCGCCGCGCTGTCCTCGGCCTCGCCCAACCCCAAGCGCCTGTCGCTGCAGCTGACCTTCGGCACCCTGCTGGGCGCCACGCTGGGCTTCATCCTCACCTTCCGCGTGCTGCCGCACCTGGATGGCTTCCCGCTGCTGTGCATGGTGCTGGCGCCGGTGTTCGCCCTCGGCGCCTTCCTCATCACCCGCCCGCAGTGGAGCGGCTACGGCGTGGGCCTGCTGGTGTGGTTCTGCATCGCCTCGCTGCCGGCCAACCTGGCGCGCTACGACGCCTACACCTTCATCAACGAATACCTGGCCATGCTGCTGTCCATGGGCATGGCGGTGGTGGCGGCCATGGTGATACTGCCGCCCAACCGCCCCTGGCTGTGGGAGCGCCTGGAGGCCGAACTGCGCATGCGCGTGGTGCACACCATCAGCGACCCGCTGAAGGGCCTGTCGGCCGGTTTCGAAAGCGGCACCCGCGACCTGCTCAACCAGGCCTATGGCCTGGCCAGCGGCCGCCCCGACGTGCAGCGCCGGCTGCTGCGCTGGATGTTCCAGGTGCAGGAAGTGGGCCTGGCGATCATCGAGCTGCGCCGCGAACAGGCGGCGCTGCCCGACGAGCCCTGGTACGCCGAGCACATGCCCTGGCGCCGCGCCATCCGCGCCATGGGCCGGGCACTGATCCGCCTGTTCATCCAGCCCGGCGAGCACAACCGCCTGCGCGCCCTGGCGGCGGTGGAGCACGCCATCCACAGCACCCGCAGCACCCAGGAACCGCGCCCGCCGCACTTCGACACCTCGCCGCTGCGGCGCATGTGCAGCTACCTGCACTTCATCCGCACCTCGCTGCTCGACCCCAGTTCGCCGCTGCGGGAGAGCTCGCGGGGTTGAGGAAGCCGCGCGCCGTGCCCCACCTGTAGGAGCGCGCCCTGCGCGCGAAATCGCGGACAGAGTCCGCTCCTACCGCATGAGCGAGCGTGGCTTTTCGTAGGATGGTGTTGAGCGAAGCGATACCCATCAGCGCAACCGCATGGGTTTCGCAAGCTCAACCCATCCTACGAAGAGCGTCTCGGTGCGGCCCGCAAGACAGTTGCTCCCACGGTTCCAGGAAGCACGGTCGTAGGAGCGGACCTTGTCCGCGATAGCCGGACCCACCGGCGCGATTCGCGGATGAGATCCGCTCCTACGCTGCCCCACCCGCGCCATTCCCCTGTAGGAGCGCGCCCTGCGCGCGAAATCGCGGGCAGGGCCCGCTCCTACACCAGCCCCTATCGCGCGACGGCTGCGACACGACCGCGCAGCGTCATTATGCCCGCGCGCTCCCCGAAAACCCGCGCCGCTGCTGGATTGTTGCCTTTTAGTACGAGGTATTTTTGGCTTCCAGGCATATGAATATGCCCGCCGCGGACCTACCATTTGCTTGCTGTTGAAGCGCGCCGCAACACCCAAGAACCCGATCGCAACATCCCTAAAGACATCTTCCCGATGAAGCCGATGAACTTCGTCCTGGCCGCGTGCGCCCGGATGCGGCTCCCGCTCGGGAAAAAGGCAGGAAAATTCATGAAAGCCCTAGTCGTTCTGGCCCTGGCCGGCTTCTCCTCGCTCGCCCTCGCTGCGCAAGCGGACGAGGCTGCCCAACCTCAGAGTCCGGCAGTGGAGCAATACACCTACGGAATGAACCTGGACGTCGCCCACGTGGTTTCCACCACCGACGTCTCCAACCAGTGCGGGGTCGTGCCCGCGCAGATGACCTACGAAGACTCGAAGGGCGAGCGTCACACCATCGAGTACCAGGTCTGGGGCAACGGCTGCACTGGCGGCTAGGCCTCATCCGAAACGCCACCGCGAAGGGTCCACGCTCCCTTCGCGGCGCGTTGCAGCTTCCCCTCCCCTCGCCCCTCCCTATCGCTGCAGCACCGACCTCGCCAGGTTGCGGCTGTGCGCCCCGAACGCCCGGATCAACGCCAATAGCTGTTCGTCCAGCTGCGCATCGTGCTGCAGCGACGCCAGTTCGTTGCCGGCGCTGAAGCCGACGCCGGCATCCGCCGGGACCGTCGCCAGCCAATGACCGATCGCCGCATCGAAGGCCGCCGCATGGGCATGGGATTCGGCCGCCACCACCTCCCGCGGATAATCGGCCGAATACGCCGGATAGCCCCCGTCGCCGGAAGTATCGGCATAGGCGGCGAGCAACGCCGACCCCTGCGGCTTGCGCAGCGATTCCAGCAGCCAGTCCAACTGGTAGCGCTCCACGCCCAGGTGGCGGCTGGCCACGCGGCTGATGGCAGCCTTCTTGTCGGCGTCGAAGCCGGCCATGGCCTTGAGCGCGGTCCACAGCATGCTGGCGGTGGTTTCGCCGGGTAATGGCGTGCTGTGGTAGGGCTGCGTCAGGTCCTGGATGTAGTGCATCGACCAGCCGAGGAAGCGGTAGCCCCAGTATGGATGGCCATGTTCGAAGGCATAACGCGCCAGGCCGTGGAACTGGTAGGCGCGCCATTCCGGCCAGCTGCGCTGCAGGTAGGGCGCGCCGGCGAAGATGATCGGCGACTCGTGGTAGAAGCCCATGTGGAATGGCGCCTGGGAGCTGAACTCGTAGCCCGGGTCGCCGAACGGCTGCGGGCCGAAGCCATAGCGCTGGCCGGCCGCGCCGGGGCTGTCGCTGAACAGGTGGATGTCGTGGCCGAAGTCCGGCTCGTCCGTGGCGCTAGCCAGCACCGCCAGGGCCGGCACCGGCTCGCCCGGCTGCAGGGCGATGAAGCGCCAGCGCGCCCAGCCGGCGAGGTCGCGGAACACCAGCACGTCGGACGCCTTCAGGTGCGGCCGCGCGGGCTGGTCGTGCCCCGGCTCGGGCTGGATGGCGTTGGCCAGCTTGATCTCCGGGTTCAGCCGCAGGGCCGCGAGGAAGGCCAGGCGCAGGTCCTGCTCCGCGCCGGTGAAGCGCAGCGCGTCGGGCCGCGCCGGGTACTGGCGGAAGTGCTCGCGGGCGAAGCGCTCCTGCTCGTCGAGCAACGCCACCAGGCCCTCGCGCTCGGCGGCGAGGAAGGCTTCCAGCGACTCCATGGGCACCGCCGGCGCAGTGGCCACGGCCGGCAATTGCGCCAGGGCCAGGTAGCTGCCCAGGGCATGGTTGGACCAGGCCCAGAGGCAACGCGGCAGGATCAGCAGGGACAGCAGCAGACAAATGCGCAACCGGTGGCTCATGGGGCCTCCACTCTTCTCGGACGATGCCCCGCAGCCTAGCAACCCCGGCGCCGCGGGGCACTGTCGCAGAGGGCCAGGGCGATTCACCGATAAGGCCAGGCTGACCATCATCAATGGCGAGCGCGGGGCCAGCCACTACACTTGCCGGGCATGACCTGCCGGCAGGGCGCCGTCGTCGCCGGCCATCGCAAGAAGGCATTTCCCCCATGCTGCAATCCGTGTCACCGAAGAACGACCTGCCGCTGAAGAACGAGGCCGATCCCCAGCGCAGCGGCGTGCTCGCCCCGTTCGGCATCGCGGCCTTCCGCATCATCTGGATCTGCAACCTGTTCGCCAACCTGGGCACCTGGGCGCAGTCGGTGGCCGCCGCCTGGGTGGTCACCGAGGCCCACGCCAGCCCGCTGATGGTGGCGATGATCCAGGTCGCCTCGGCGCTGCCGCTGGTGCTGCTGTCGATCCTCTCCGGGGTGCTGGCGGACAACCACGACAGGCGCAAGATCATGCTCGTCGGCCTGTCCATCGAACTGTCCGGCGCCGCCCTGGTGACGCTGCTGGCGTTCCTCGGCTACCTCGACCCGCTGCTGCTGATCGCTTCCATCCTCTGGCTGTCCCTGGGCAGCTCCATCACCATCCCGGCCTGGCAGGCGGCGGTGAACGAGCAGGTGCCGCCGCGTCTGGTGGGCGACGCGGTGCTGCTCAACAGCGTCAACTACAACGTCGCCCGCGCGGTCGGCCCGGCCATCGGCGGCCTGCTGCTGTCGGCCACCGGCGCGCCCTGGGTGTTCCTGTTCAACTGCCTGTGCTACGCCTCGCTGATCTGGGCCATCTGGCAATGGCGCCGCGAGGTGCCCAAGCGCACCCTGCCGCCGGAGCACATCGTCGAAGGGGTGGTGGCGGCGCTGCGCTTCACCCAGTACTCCAGCGTCACCCGCCTGGTGATGCTGCGCTCGGCGGTGTTCGGCCTGTCGGCCAGCGCGGTCTGGGCGCTGCTGCCGCTGCTGGCGCACCGCAACCCGGACGGCAACGCCTCGGTGTACGGCTACATGCTCGGCGCCCTGGGCCTGGGCGCCATCCTCGGCAGCACCCTGGTCGGCCGCCTACGCAAGGTGATCGGCACCAGCCGGCTGATCAGCCTGGGCGGCGGCACCCTCGGCCTGGTGCTGCTCATCCTCGGCACGGTGGACAGCCTCTGGGTGCTGTTCCCCGCTCTCATCCTCGGCGGCAGCTGCTGGATAGCCGCGGTGGCCAGCTACAACTCGGCGGTGCAGATACTGGTGCCGGACTGGGTCAAGGCGCGCGCCCTGGCGCTGTACCAGACGGCCATCTACGGCGGCCTGGCGCTGGGCTCGTTCCTCTGGGGCCACTTCGCCGGCACCCTGGGCGTGCAGGGCGCGCTGCTGGCCGCCGGCTGCCTGCTGCTGGTGTCGGTGGCGCTGCTGTACAACTCGCGCCTGCCGGAACTCAACCCCGGCAGCATCGCCCGCGCGCCCAGCACCCTGCCGGGGGAGCCGACCTTCGTCTTCGACACCCAGCGCGGCTCGGTGCTGGTGACCATCGAATACCGCATCCCGGCCGAGCGCACCCGCGACTTCGTCCGCGCGGCCAAGGCGCTGCGCCGCCTGCGCCTGCGCAACGGCGCCGAACGCTGGGCGCTGTACCGCGACATCAGCGACAAGGAGGCCTGGCAGGAGGTGTTCCTGGTGGACAACTGGATCGCCCACCTGAGGATGCTCGACCGCATGACGCTGGAAGACAAGACCATCATCGACACGGTCACCAGCCTGCATGCGGGGGATGCGCCGCCGAAGATGCGGCATGGGGTGAGCTATGAGTCGGGGAGCTACGAGGCGCCGCCGGAGACGTTGGGGTGAGGGTGTTCGCCTGGGGGTGAGGTGCCCGGCGGGAAGTCCGCTCCCTCTCCCCAGCCCTCTCCCTGAAGGGAGAGGGGACCGTTCGGTATGGACTGGAAATTCGGCGTCAACCTGTAGGAGCGGGCCCTGCCCGCGATTCGCGCGCAGGGCGCGCTCCTACATGGAACTGTGTGGGCAGGGCGATGGCATGCCTGGCTAAATCGCCAGAGCCACCAACACCGCACACTCCACCAACTCCACCAAAGCCCCCGCCGTATCCCCGGTCGTGCCATCCAGCCGCGCCATCAGCCGGTTGCGCCACCAGAGGAACACCGCCAGCGCCACCACCAGCGCCACCAGGCCGCTCAGGCCGGTGAGCGGCATCAGCGCGGCGTTGAGCGCCAGCATCCAGGGCAGCGCGCGGCGCGGCAGGTGGTCGGCCAGGGCCTGGCCGAGGCCGCCGGGGCGGGCGTAGGGGGTGGTGAGGAACAGCAGCGGCAGGGCCACCCGCGCCAGCCAGGGCGCCAGCAGCAGGGCCCAGAAGTGGTGGGCGTCGAGCAGCGCAGCAATGGCGCAGAACTTCACCAGCAACAGCACTACCAGCACCACCACCGCCACCGGGCCGCTACGCGGGTCCTTCATGATCGCCAGGGTGCGCTCGCGGTCGCCCAGCCCGCCCACCCAGGCGTCGGCGGTGTCGGCCAGGCCGTCCAGGTGCAGGGCGCCGCTGAAGGCCACCCACACGGCCAGCAGCAGGGCGGCGTGCAGCAGCAGGTAGGTCTCGCCGAAGAAGTAGCCCAGGGCGTAGAGCCCGCCGCCCATCAGCGCGCCTACCAGCGGGTAGAACAAGGTGGCGCGGCCGAACTGCTCGGGCGTGGGCACCTCGCCCAGGCGGATCGGGATGCGGCTGAGGAACTGCAGGGCGATCAACGGCAGGAACAGGTTGCTCATCGGGGCGCGCTCACGGCGGACTCGACCGGTTGGATGCTCCAGCCGCCGGCCTGCGGCTCGATGCGCAGCGCCAGCCGTTCGCCGTGGGCGACGCTCACCTGCAGCAACTGCTCGCGCGGCAGGCCCTGGGCGCGCGCGCCGAGCAGGCGCATCACGCCGCCATGGGTCACCAGCAGCAGGTGCTTTCCGGCATGCGTCGCGTACAGCCGCTGCAGGGCGGCGAACACCCGCGCCTCGAAGGCCGCGAGCGGTTCGCCGCCCGGCGGGGTGAAGGCGTAGGGGTCGTTCCAGAAGCGGGCTAGCGCATCGCTATCAGTCTCCATCAGCTTAGCTGCGGAAAGCCCTTCCCACTCGCCGAAATCCATCTCGCGCAGGTCCGGTTCCAGCTGCAGCGGCAGGCCGCTTGCGGCCGACAGGCGCTCGGCGAAGGCGGCGCAACGGCGCAACGGCGAGCTGACCAGGGCCTCCCAGGGCTGCTCCAGGCCCAGGCCGGCCTGCATCTGCGCCCAGCCGGCGGCGGTCAGGGCGTCGTCCAGGCGGCCGCGGAAGCCGCCGCCCAGTTCGGTTTCGCCGTGGCGCAGCAAGTCCAGGCGCAGGCTCATGCCGGGCGGTCCGACACCGCCGCCTCGGCGAAGGTGGCCATCCCGGCGTGCAGCCGGCAGGCCTGGCGCAGCAGCGGCACGGCCAGGGCAGCGCCGCTGCCCTCGCCCAGGCGCAGGCCCAGGTCCAGCAGCGGCTGCGCCTCCAGGGCCTGGAGCACGCGCTGGTGGCCGGGCTCGGCGCCGCTGTGGGCGAACAGCAGCCAGTCGCGGCACTGCGGGTTGAAGCGCACCGCGCAGAGCGCCGCGACGCTGCAGATGAAGCCGTCCACCAGGGCGACGATGCCCTTCTGCGCGCAGGCCAGGTAGGCGCCGGCCAGGGCCGCCACCTCGAAGCCGCCGAGGCGGCACAGGGCCTCGAAGGGCTCGGCGCAGTGCCCGCCATGCAAGGCCAGGGCGCGCTCGATGACCTCGGCCTTGTGCGCCACGCCTTGCGCATCCAGCCCGGTGCCGGGGCCGACCAGGGCAGACGCGCGCTCGCCCAGCAGGCCGCAGGCCAGCGCCGCGGCGCAGGTGGTGTTGCCGATGCCCATCTCGCCGCCGATGAACAGCTCGCTGCCGGCCTGCTGCGCGCGGCGCACGGATTCGCGCCCGGCTTCCAGGGCGATCAGGCACTGCGCGGCGGTCATCGCCGGCTCGCGGGCGAAGTTCAGGGTGCCGGCGCCGACCATCAGGTGCAGCACGCCGGGCAGCGGTTCCAGGGGCACGGCGGTGCCCAGGTCGATCACTTCCAGGCGCGCGCCCAGGTCGCGGGCCAGCACGCTGATGGCCGCGCCGCCGCGCACGAAGTTGCGCAGCATCTCGCCGGTCACCGCCTGCGGGTAGGCCGAGACGCCCTCCTCCACCACGCCGTGGTCGCCGGCGAACAGGGCGATCCACAGGTGCTCCAGGCTCGGCCGCTCGCGGCCCTGCAGGCTGGCCAGGTGCACGGCCACGTCTTCCAGGCGGCCCAGGGCGCCGCGCGGCTTGGTCAACTGGTCCTGGCGCGCGGCGGCCTTGTCGCGCGCCACGCGGTCCGTGGGTTGGCAGGCTTCGCGCCACCATTGCAGGCTCATACGGGCTCTCCCTTGAGGGTCATGGGCAGGCCGGCGACGGTGAACAGCACCCGCTCGCTGGCCTCGGCCAGGGCCTGGTGCAACCAGCCGGCCTCGTCGACGTAGCGCCGCGTCAGCTCGCCCAGGGGCACCACGCCCAGCCCGGTTTCGTTGCTGACCAGGAGGATGCGGCCCGGCAGGGCCGGCAGCGTGGCCAGCAGTTCGTTCACTTCGTGTTGCAGGTGCGCGCCGTCGTCGGCGAGCAGCAGGTTGGTCAGCCACAGGGTCAGGCAGTCCACCAGCAGGCAGCGATCCGGCGCGGCGTGCTCGGCGAGGGCCCGCGCCAGATGCAGCGGCTCCTCCACCAGGCCCCATTCGGCGGGGCGGCGGTCGCGGTGCTGGCGGATGCGCTCGCCCATCTCGCCGTCGCCGGCCTGCGCGGTGGCGAAATAGGTGACCGGCAGGCCGCTGTCCCGGGCCAGGCGCTCGGCCAGACGGCTCTTGCCGGAGCGGGCGCCGCCGAGGATGAGTTCAAGCATGGGTTTTCTCCGCACGGAACGCTTTTCGTAGGATGGGTGGAGCGAAGCGATACCCATCGATTGCCCCCGGCTCAAAGGCCACATAGGGATTTCAGCTTCTGCGTGTCCAGATACGCCTCCACCTGGTCCGCCAGGCGCTCGATGTCGCGCTCGCGCAGGGCGTGGTAGTCCAGCTGTTGCACTTCGCCCAGGCCGGCCCAGCGCAGCAGCGCGGCGCAGGCGGCGGGGGACTCGAACAGGCCGTGCAGGTAGGTGCCCATGACCTGGCCATCGGCGCTCAGGGCGCCGTCGCAGCGGCCATCGTCCAGGCGCACCGCAGGGCTCTCCAATGCCGGCCCGCTGGTGACGCCGGCGTGGATTTCGTAGCCACCGACCTCGGCGTCTTCCAGGGCCAGCCGGCCACGGACGTTGCGCAGTTGCTTCTCCGGTTCCAGCACGGTGTCCAGCTCCAGCCAGCCGAGGCCGGCGCTGTCGCCGGCGGCGCCTTCCAGGCCGTGGGGGTCGGACAGCGTGCGGCCGAGCATCTGCAAGCCGCCGCAGATGCCCAGCAGCTTGCCGCCATAGCGCAGGTGGCGCTCGATGGCGGCGTCCCAGCCCTGGGCGCGGAGGAAGGCCAGGTCGGCGCGCACGCTCTTGGAGCCGGGCAGGATGACCAGGTCCGCCGCCGGCAGCGGCTGGCCGGGTCCGACGAAGGTCAGTTGCACCTGCGGGTGCAGGCGCAGCGGGTCGAAGTCGGTGTGGTTGCTGATGCGCGGCAGCACCGGCACCGCCACCTTGAGGCTTTCCCCGGCCTTGGCGGCCTGGCGGGTGTCGATGGCGTCCTCGGCTTCCAGGTGGAAGTCCATCAGGTAGGGCAGCACGCCGAGCACCGGGATGCCGGTGCGTTCCTCCAGCCAGTCCAGGCCCGGCTGCAGCAGGGCGATGTCGCCGCGGAAGCGGTTGATGACGAAGCCCTTCACCCGCGCCCGCTCGCTTTCGGAAAGCAGCTCCAGGGTGCCGACCAGATGGGCGAAGACGCCGCCGCGGTCGATGTCGGCGATGAGGATCACCGGGCAATCCACCGCCTCGGCGAAGCCCATGTTGGCGATGTCGTTGGCACGCAGGTTGATCTCCGCCGGGGAGCCGGCGCCTTCCACCATCACTACCTGGTAGGCGTCGAGCAGGCGCTGGTGGGATTCGAGCACAGCCTGTTTGGCGACCCTTTTGTAATCGTGATAGGCGGCGGCGTTCATGCTGGTCACCGCGCGGCCGTGGATGATGACCTGGGCGCCCACGTCGCTGTTGGGCTTGAGCAGCACCGGGTTCATGTCGGTGTGCGGCGCCAGGTGGCAGGCCTGGGCCTGCACCGCCTGGGCGCGGCCGATCTCGCCGCCGTCGGCGGTCACCGCGCTGTTCAGCGCCATGTTCTGCGGCTTGAACGGCGCCACCGCCACGCCCTGGCGGCGCAGCCAGCGGCACAGCGCGGTCACCAGGGTGCTCTTGCCGGCGTCGGAGGTGGTGCCCTGCACCATTAAAGTAGTGCCTTGCACCATCGGGGTGGTCATGTCGGGCTCCATTCGCCGAGGGCCTGGCCCAGGCGCTGCCAGCCGGCTTCGTCGGCGGGCAGGCCGAAGCGCAGGCTCGGCGGACTGTCGAAGAGGCGCACGAGGATGCCGCGGCGGGCCAGGTGCTCGTGCAGTTCGCCGGCCCGAGGGTAGGCAAGCCACTGGAACAGCGCGGTGCCCTGGGTCAGCAACCGGTGCGTTTTAAGAAGCGCGGCCAGGCGTGCGCCGGCCTGCTCCAGCGCTGCGCGGCGTTCACCTTGCCGCGCGTGGTCGGCCAGGGCGTGCCGGGCCACCCAGCGCGTCGGCCCGCTCACCGCCCAGGGCCCGAGCAGCTCGGCCAGGCCCCGCAGCAGCGATGGCTCGGCGAAGGCGAAGCCCAGGCGCGCGCCGGCCAGGCCGAAGAACTTGCCCAGCGAACGCAGCACCACCAGGCCCGGCTGGCCGCCGGCCAGGGGCAGCAGGCTGTGCCCGGGGGTGCAGTCCATGAAGGCCTCGTCCACCACCAGCCAGCCGCCGCGGGCGCGCAGGCGCTCATGCCAAGCCAGCAAGCGTTGGCTGTCGAAGCGCCGGCCGGTGGGGTTGTTGGGGTTGACCAGCAGCAGCACGTCGAGCTGGTCGACCAGGCCGTCCACCTCATCGTCGGCCAGTTCCAGCAGTTCATGGCCATGCTGTTTCCAGGCCGCCGCATGTTCGGCGTAGCAAGGCGCGAGCACGCCGACCCGGCCCGGTGCGCGCAGGCGCGGCAGGGCCTGGATCGCCGCCTGGCTGCCGGGCAGCGGCAGCAATGAGTCACAGCCGTAGTAATCGCGCGCGGCCTGCTCCAGGCCGTCATCCTCTTCCGGCAGGCGCTGCCAGGCGCTGGCGGGGATGTCCGCCAGCGGCCAGGGCCAGGGCGCGATGCCGGTGGACAGGTCGAGCCAGCCCTCCAGCGCGATGCCGTAGCGCTGCGCGGCCGCGCGCAGCTTTCCGCCGTGCTCAAGCATGCAGCAGCGCCCCCAGGCCGAGGATCGCCAGCAGCCACAGCAGCACGCCCTGGCGCACCAGGGCCAGGGCCCGCCAGATGTCGCGGGCGCCTGGCGCCGGGCCTTCGCCCAGTTGCGGGCGTTCGTGCAGTTCGCCGTGGTAGACGGCGTTGCCGCCCAGGGCCACGCCGAGCGCACCGGCGCCGGCGGCCATCACCGGGCCGGCGTTGGGGCTGTCCCATTGCGGCGCCTGGCGGCGCCAGCTGCGCAGGGCCAGGCGGGTGTTGCCGAGCAGCGCGTAGGTCAGCGCGACCAGGCGCGCGGGGATGTAGTTGAGGGCGTCGTCGATCTTCGCCGCGGCCCAGCCGAAGCGTTCGAAGCGCGGGTTGCGGTAGCCCCACATGGCGTCCAGGGTGTTGCTCAGGCGGTACAGCACCACGCCCGGCGCGCCGGCCACGGCGAACCAGAAGAGCGCGGCGAACACCGCGTCGCTGCCGTTCTCCAGCACCGATTCGGTGGCGGCCTTGGCCACCGCGCTGTCGTCCAGTTCGGCGGTTTCGCGGCTGACCATGTAGCCCACGCGCTTGCGCGCCTCGGGCAGGTCGCCGTCGCGCAGGGCCAGAGCCACGGGCTCGGCGTGCTCGCCCAGGCTGCGCAGGCCGATGGCGGCGTAGAGGGCAATGGCGGAGACCAGCCAACCGAGGTGCGGGACCAGGGTCAGCAGCCAGGTGATGAAGGTCAGTGGCAGCACGGCCAGGGCCCAGGCGGTGACGCCGTGGCTGCGCCAGCCGAGACCGGGGGTGTGGTTATCGGAGGTTGGGGAGGTTGGAAGAAGAGCGCCCTCTCCCCGGCCCTCTCCGGAAGGCGGCCCCCCCTGAAGGGCGAGGGAGTCGACGCTGCCAACCGGCAGGTCTGGAGTACGTGAACGATTGAAGCGGCGCTCCAGGCGGTCGGCCAGGCGGCCGAAGGCTACCAGCGGGTGCCAGCGCTTCGGCTCGCCGAGCAGGCCGTCCAGGGCCACGCCGGCGACGCTCAGCAGGGCCAGGCTCATGGGCGTTCTCCCCAGTGATTTTCGTAAAGCAGTTCGTTCAGCGGGCGCGGCTGGCGCCAGCCTTCCAGGGCCAACATGGGCGCCGGGTAGAACTCCGCCACCGGGCCCAGGCACAGCACCGCCACCGCCTCGCTGCCCGCCGGCAGGCCGAGCAGTTCGCCCAGGGCGGCGGGTTCGAACAGCGACACCCAGCCCATCCCCAGGCCTTCGGCGCGGGCCGCCAGCCAGAGGTTCTGGATGGCGCAGGCCAGCGAGGCCAGGTCCATCTGCGGCAGGGTGCGGCGGCCGAAGACGTGGGCCTCGCGGCCGTCCGCCAGGGCCGCCACCAGCAGCTCGGCGCAGTCGCGGATGCCCTCGACCTTCAGCCGCATGAATTCCTCGGAGCGCTCGCCCAGGGCCTCGGCGGTCTTCACCCGCTCCGCCTCCACCAGGCCGTGGATGGCCTCGCGCAGTGCCGGGCGGGTGATGCGGATGAAGCGCCAGGGCTGCATCAGGCCGACGCTGGGGGCCTGGTGCGCCGCTTCCAGCAGACGCGCCAACAGCGCCGGCGCCACCTCGCCGCCGCTGAAGTGGCGCATGTCGCGGCGCTCGGCGATGGCGCGGTAGATGGCCGCGCGTTCCTCGGGGCTGTAGGCGTGCTCGTTCATGGGCGGAAGATCGCGGCGGCGGCTGCCGGGTTCGACGGCAGGTAGAAGTGGATATAGGACGCGGTCAGGCGGCCCAGGCGGAACACCGCCTCGGCCACCGGCTTGGCGTTCGGGCAGGTGCCGCGCAGGGCCGGCTCCAGTTGGCTGTCCAGCAGCGAATGGTGGAAGGTGTGGCCGCGCAGCGGGCCTTCCGGCAGTTCCACTTCCTGCAGGGCCAGGGCGGCCAGGCGCTTCTGCAGGGTGGCACGGCCGGGCAGCAGACCGAGCAGTCGGCCGCTGCGGCCCTCGGCGTCGGTCAGGCCATCGAGCAGGTAGAGCATGCCGCCGCACTCGGCCAGCAGCGGCTTGCCGGCGGCATGGTGGGCGCGGATGGCCTCGGCCATGGCGCGGTTGTTCTCCAGCTGCGCCAGGTGCAGTTCCGGATAGCCGCCGGGTAGATAGAGGCTATCCACCTCCGGCAAGTATTCGTCGGTGAGCGGCGAGAAGAACTTCAGCTCGGCGCCCAACTCGCGCAGCAGGTCGAGGTTGGCCTGGTAGAGGAAGGCGAAGGCGGCATCCCGCGCCACGCCGATGCGCACGCCGGCCAGGGACGCTTGCGGTTCGCGCTCGGTGGGCGCGGCGAAAGTCACCGGCGGCGGCAGGTCCACTGCGCTGCTGGCGGCCAGGGCGTCGGCGGCGGCGTCCAGGCGCGCGTCCAGGTCGGCCAGTTCCTCGGCCTGCACCAGGCCCAGGTGGCGGCTGGGCAGTTCCAGGTCGGCGCTGCGCGGCAACGCGCCGTACCAGCGAATCCACTCCGGCAGGCTGTCGCGCAGCAGGTCGCTGTGACGCTGGCTGCCGACGCGGTTGCCGAGCACGCCGGAGAACGGCAGGCCCGGCTGGTAGGTGGCCAGGCCCACGGCCAGGGCGCCGAAGGTCTGCGCCATGGCCTGGCCATTGATCACGCCGAGCACCGGCACATTGAAGGTGCGCGCCAGGTCGGCCGCCGAGGGCGTGCCGTCGAACAGGCCCATCACCCCTTCAATGAGGATCAGCTCGGCCTCCCCCGCCGCCTCCCAGAGCAGCCGGCGGCTCTGCGCCTCGCCGACCATCCACAGGTCGAGCTGGTGCACGGGCGCGCCGCTGGCGCGGGCGAGGATCATCGGGTCGAGGAAGTCCGGGCCCACCTTGAACACCCGCACCCGGCGCCCCTGGCGCGCGTGCAGGCGGGCCAGGGCGGCGGTGACGGTAGTCTTGCCCTGCCCCGAGGCGGGAGCGGCGATCAGCAGCGCCGGGCACTGGCGCGCCCGGGTCATCAGAACTCCACCCCTTTCTGCGCCTTGATGCCGGCCTTGAAGGCGTGCTTGACCAGGCCCATCTCGGTGACGGTGTCGGCGGCGTCGATCATGCCCTGCTGGGCGGCGCGGCCGGTGACCACCACGTGCTGGTGCGCCGGACGCGCGGCGATGTCGGCCAGCACGGCGTCCAGCGCCAGGTAGCCGTGCTTGAGGGC
The DNA here is from genome assembly GCF_000812405.1 of Pseudomonas sp. PI1. NCBI lineage: Bacteria > Pseudomonadati > Pseudomonadota > Gammaproteobacteria > Pseudomonadales > Pseudomonadaceae > Pseudomonas > Pseudomonas sp. PI1. Next base: position 112,188 of record NZ_JWMC01000022.1, on the reverse strand, counting down.
GATGTTCAGCTCGTCCAGCAGCACCAGGCCGACGGCCGGGTCGGCCAGCAGCTCGCGGGCCACGTCCCAGGCCTGCCGGGCTTTCTCGATGTCGCGCTGGCGGTCCTGGGTCTCCCAGGTGAAGCCCTCGCCCATCACGTGGTAGCGCACCTGCTCGGGGAAGCGGCGGAAGAAGGCTTCCTCGCCGGTGCTCGCGGCGCCCTTGATGAACTGCACCACGCCGGCCTGCATACCATGGCCGAGGGCGCGGGCGAGCATGCCGAAGGCCGAGCTGCTCTTGCCCTTGCCGTTGCCGGTGAGCACCAGCAGCACGCCGCGCTCGTCCCGAGCCTGGGCGATCTTCTCGTCGATCACGTCCTTCTTGCGCTGCATGCGCGCGCGGTGGCGCTCGTCCTTTTCCGGGGATTCGCTCATCGTTGGGTCTCCTGGCCGAAGGCGGCCGTGCTCGCGATGCCAAGGCACCGGGGCTGAAGGGGCGTGCGGGAGGGACGACGGAAAGCAGCCGCGCGGCGCGGGGCCGTGGCTGGAAGGAGAATGCTCATCTGCCTGATCGCTCCACCGCTCTCACCCGCGCGGCTAGTAAACCGGGATGACGCGGGGCGATCGGAGCGCGGCCTGGGCAGCGCCCGACGGCTTCCTGCGCGTCGTCGTCGCTACGGGCCGGTCTCCGGGCTCGCGAGTGAAGGTCACCGGACCTCTGCGGCTGCGCCTTCCCATGCCGTTGGCACAGTGGCTGTTGCGTCCGCGTGACTCGCCTACCGTTGCGGGGGCAGCGCCGGAATGACCGAATTGGCTCGGTTGCACCGGCTTCCCTGTTTCACCTTCGGCCATGGCCGAGGGCACCTGTAGCAGGCGCGCAGCTTAGAGGCAGGCGGGGTGGCCGGTCAATCGGCGGCGGCGATGGGTCGCGCCTGCTGCGCGGGCGCGGCGGCCGGGTCCTGGCGGCACCAGCGCAGCCAGATGAACTGCAGCTGGACCAGGGTGGCGCGAGCCAGTTCGCGGTCCTCGGCCGGCAGCCGGTGGTCGTTTTCCAGGGCCTTGAACAGCGCCACGCTGGCCGCCTCCAGGGCCTGCTCGCGGCCGGCGCGCGGGCCGCCGGCGAGCAACAGGTCGTGCAAACACAGCAGGTAGGCGTCGCGGGCCCGGCGCACGGGGCCGCGGGCAGCGGCCAGGCGCGCGCGCAGGAACAGCAGCTCGTCGCCCAGGTCCAGCGCCAGCAGGCCGCCGCGCCAGCGCGCGCGGCGCTCGGCCGGCAGGTTCTTGTAGAACTGCGCCAGGCGCAGCAGGCGGTCGGCGCTGCGGCCGTCGAACCAGACCTCCAGCGGCGGCAACGGACCGCGGGTGAGCCGCGCCAGGTCGGCGAGGATGGCCGCCAGCACGCGGCGGTAATGGCGCTGCCCGGGCGCCAGGCGCACCAGGTTGAACACCAGCACGGCGAAGGCCACGCCGATCACGGTGGCCAGCGCCGAATTGAGGAAGTGGCCGAGGTCGTAGCTCATCTCGTTGCTCGGCCCGATGTTCTTCACATAGAAGATGCAGAAGGACGAGGCGATGGCGGCGATCGGCGGCCGCGTCATGCACAGCGCGGCGATGAACAGCGGCACGCCCAGCACCAGCGCCAACGCCGGGAAGCCATCGCACAACGGCAGTATCACCAGGCCTGCGACGCCGGCAAAAGGTACCGACAGGACGATGCCGCGCAAGAAGTTCAGCCCGGCGCCGGCCGGGTTGTCGCGGCTGGCGAACAGGCTCAGCACCACGCCGGTGATGGACACCGCGCCCAGGCCGCTGGGCCAGGCCGTGGCCAGCCAGAAGGCCGACACGCAGAGGAACGCCAGGGCGCTGCGCAGGCCGTAGAGCAGACCGCGTTCGATGTCGCGGTGCCAGACGATCACCCCCGGCGCGTTGCGCGGCGCCTCGCCGTAGACCAGCGCCTGCATGCTGCGCTGGGCCTCGCCGGCCATCTCCAGGGTGCGCGCCAGGCATTCCAGGCACAGGCGTTGCTGGGCGTTGTCGCGTTCCCGCGCGGCGTCGCCGAGGCGTTCGCGGCAATCCTCGAAGGCGCGGTACCCGGCCTTCTCCAGCAGTTCCATGACCTCGCGCCGCCAGGGCTCCAGCGCGGCCGCCGCGGCCTGGTCCAGCAGCCGCCACTCCCGCGCCACCTTGCGCGCCGCGCGCAGCAGGCCCAGCAGGTCGGCGTTCAGCACCCGCAGCGCCTGGGCCCGGCGCCGGCCGCTCTCGCCCTCGAACCAGGCGTGCTCGCGCTGCGCGTCCACCGCCACGATGCGGCCCATGGCACGGATCAGCGGACCGCGTTCGTCGGCGCCGGTCAGCTCGGCGGCCGCCGCTTGCAGGCCGGTTTCCCAGGCGCCCCTGCCCTGCTCCGCCAGTTGCTGCTGCACGCGCCGCGGCCAGAGCACGATGCTCACCAGCGAGGCGCAGAGGATGCCCAGGCCGATCTCCGAGCAGCGCGCCACGGCCTGGTCGAACACCGTCATGGGCGCGGCGCTGGAAGGCAGCGCGATGATCGCCGTGGTATAGCCGGCGAGTACGAAACCGTAGGAAGAGAAGTTCTGCAGCAGCGAGGCGCCGGCGGTGCAGAACGCCAGCCAGGCGGCCATGGCCAGCAGGAATGGCAGCGGCGCCTGGCCGAACTGGGCGATCAGCGCCACCGAGACCACGGCCCCGATGCAAGTGCCGAGCAGGCGGAACACGCTCTTGGCCAGCACCATGCCGCTCAGCGGCTGGCTGACCACGAATACCGTGACCAGCGCCCATTGCGGTTGCTGCAACTCAAAGCGGAACGCCAGGTAGAGCGCGAGAATGCCGGCCACCAGCGACTTGCTGGCGAACTGCAGGTCCGTGCGACGCGGGCGCAGCACGGCGCGAAAGAACTCGGTGAACAGCGAGAGGAAAGCAGGCATGCAGACATACCGGCAAAATCGTTGATCGAACTATTAAATAGCTTGCTAACAATGTCAAGAAACATCCTGTAACCGCCCTGAGTGGAAGGCGACGGATGGTCTCGTCACACAACTCCGCTAGACTCCGTGGGATGACCGAAACCGCTCAAGCCGGCCAGCTGCGCCTGGACACCTCCGCCTCCCCGCCTCTGCTGCAAGTCAGCGGCGACTGGACGCTCGCCCATTTCGCCGACCTGCAGCGCCAGGTCGGCGCCCTCGACGGCCAGCGGACCCACGCCGGGGGCTTCGACTTCAGCCGGCTCGGCGCCCTCGACACCGCCGGCGCCAGCCTGCTCGCCGACCTGATCGGCGCCAGCGGCCTGCAGCGCCTGGACGAGATCGCCGCCGAGGTGCCCAGGGAGCGCCGCGACCTGCTGCGCGCGGTGGGCAGCTCCATCACCCAGTGCCGCCTGCACGAGAAGAAGCCGCCGCCAGGCAACGCCCTGGTCGACCTGCTGGAACGCATCGGCCGCGCCATGGAGGTCTTCTGGAAGGACCTGGTGGGCGTGCTCGGCTTCATCGGCCTGACCCTCGAAAGCCTGGCGCGCTGCGCCCTGAACCCACGGCGCTGGCGGCCCACCTCGCTGGCCGCGCACATGGAGCAGACCGGCCTGGACGCCGTGCCCATCGTGGCCCTGCTGACCTTCATGGTCGGCGCCGTGGTGGCCTTCCTCGGCGCCACCGTGCTGAACAAGTTCGGCGCGGCCATCTACACCGTCGACCTGGTGGGCTTCTCGTTCCTGCGCGAGTTCGGCGTGCTGCTCACCGCCATCCTCCTCGCCGGGCGCACCGCCAGCGCCTTCACCGCGCAGATCGGCTCGATGAAGTCGAACCAGGAGATCGACGCCATCCGCGCCCTGGGCCTGGACCCGATGGAATTGCTGGTGCTGCCGCGGGTGCTGGCGTTGCTGCTGGTGCTGCCGCTGCTGACCTTCCTGGCGATGCTCTCGGGCATCGTCGGCGGCGGCGTGGTCTGCGCGCTGTCGCTGGACATCTCGCCGCGCATGTTCATGGTCATGCTGCAGAACGACATCGCCGTGCAGCACTTCCTGGTGGGCCTGGTGAAGGCGCCGGTGTTCGCCTTCGTGATCGCCGTGATCGGCTGCCTGGAAGGCTTCCGCGTCAGCGGCAGCGCGCAGTCGGTGGGCGAGCACACCACCTCGGCGGTGGTCCAGTCGATCTTCGCGGTGATCCTCATCGACGCCATCGCCGCGCTGTTCTTCATGGAGATGGGCTGGTGAGCGAAGAAGCCATCATCCAGGTCCGCGACCTGTGCAACCGCTTCGGCGACCACGCGGTGCACGAGCACCTGGACCTGGACGTGCGCCGCGGCGAAATCCTCGGCGTGGTCGGCGGCTCCGGCACCGGCAAGTCGGTGCTGCTGCGCGCCATCATCGGCCTGCGCCGGCCCCAGGAGGGGCAGATCCACGTGTTCGGGCAGAACCTGCTGGAACTGCCGCCGGAGCAGCGCTCGAAGATCGAACGGCGCTTCGGCGTGCTGTTCCAGAACGGCGCGCTGTTCTCCTCGCTGACCGTCAGCGAGAACGTCTGCCTGCCGCTGATCGAGCACGCCGGGCTCACCCGCGACGACGCCGAGTACCTGGCCAAGGTGAAGATCTCCCTGGCCGGGCTGCCGCCGGAGGCCGGCGACAAGTATCCCGCGGAGCTGTCCGGCGGCATGGTCAAGCGCGCAGCCCTGGCCCGCGCCCTGGCCCTGGACCCGGACATCCTGTTCCTCGACGAGCCCACCGCCGGCCTCGACCCGATCGGCGCGGCGGCCTTCGACCAGTTGATCCTGACCCTGCGCGAGGCCTTCGGCCTCACCGTGTTCCTGGTCACCCACGACCTGGACACCCTCTACACCATCTGCGACCGCGTCGCCGTGCTGTCGCAGAAGCGCGTGCTGGTGGTCGGCAGCCTCGACGAGGTGGCAGCCAACCCCGACGCCTGGGTCCAGGACTATTTCCACGGCCCGCGCGGCCGTGCCGCGCAGCAGGCGGCGGACCGCCTGCGGGAGGAGAACTGAATGGAAACCCGCGCCCACCACGTGGTCATCGGCCTGTTCACCGTGCTGGTGGCGGCCGGCGGCCTGCTCTTCGGCCTGTGGCTGGCCAAGAACAGCAGCGACCAGCAGTACAACTACTACGACGTGATCTTCACCGAGGCGGTGACCGGCCTGTCCCAGGGCGGCACCGTGCAGTACAGCGGGATCAAGGTCGGCGACGTGGTCAGCCTGCGGCTGGACCCGCGCGACCCGCGCAAGGTGCTGGCGCGCATCCGCGTGTTCGACCAGACGCCGATCCGCCAGGACACCCGTGCCAAGCTGGCCATCACCGGGGTCACCGGCACCGCCATCATCCAGCTCAGCAACGGCTCGCCGGAAAGCCCGCCGCTGGTGGGCAAGGACGGCCAGGTGCCGGTGATCAAGACCATCCCCTCGCCGCTGAGCAAGCTGCTGGCCAACGGCGAGGACATCGCCACCAACGTCAGCAACCTGATCAACAACGTCAACCGCATGTTCTCCCAGGAGAACGTCGACCGCATCAGCCGCACCCTCGACCACATCGACCAGGCCACCGCGGTGATCGCCGAGCAACGCGGCGACATCCGCCGCACCGTGCAGGAACTGGCCGCGGCCAGCGAACAGGCCAAGCTGACCCTGGCCAACGCCAGCCAGCTGCTGGGCAACGCCAACCAGTTGCTCGGCAGCCAGGGCAAGGATTCGCTGGTCAGCGCCCAGCAGACCCTCGCCGCGCTGCAACGCAGCAGCGAGAAGGTCGAGCGCCTGCTCGACAGCAACTACGACTCGGTCAACGGCGGGCTGAACGGCCTGGGCGAGATAGGCCCGGCGGTGCGCGAACTGCGCGCCACCCTGGAGAACCTGCAGCGGGTCACCCGGCGCCTGGAAGAGAACCCGACCAACTACCTGTTCGGCGGCAACCGCACCAAGGAGTTCCAACCATGAAGGCCCCCCTGCGCCTGCTCGGCTACAGCGCCCTCGCCGCCCTGCTCGGGGCCTGCTCGATCCTGCCCAGGGCGGAGACCCCGGACATCTACCTGCTGCCGGCGCAGCAGCAACCGCCGCGCGCCACCCCGGCGGTGGACTGGTCGCTGCGGGTGCTGGCGCCCAGGACCAGCCAGGTGCTGGACAGCAACCGCATCGCCGTGCAGCCCAGGGGCGACCTGCTCAGCGTCTACAAGGGCGCGCGCTGGGCCGACGGCGCCCCGCCGCTGCTGCGCGACCGCCTGCTCGACGCCTTCCGCGCCGACGGCCGCATCCAGGCCCTGAGCAGCGACGAAGTCAGCCTGCAGGCCGACCTGGAACTGGGCGGCGACCTGCGCGCCTTCCAGGCCGAATACCGCGACAAGGGCGTGGAAGCGGTGGTCATCCTCGAAGCCCGCCTGGTGCGCAGCGCCACCCAGCGCATCGTCGCGACACGACGCTTCGAGGTCCGCCAGCCGGCCGCCGGGGAAAAGGTGCCGGAAGTGGTCAGCGCCTTCGGCCAGGCCACCGACCGCCTGGCGGCAGAGGTGGTGGGCTGGACGTTGCAGCAGGGGCAGGCGCAGAAGTTCGAGCGGTGAAAGACCGCGCCTAATGGCAACACGTAGGGCGCATAACGCCTACGGCGTTATCCGCCATTTGGCCTCGGTTCCCGGCGGCTCCGAGGCCAACCGTGGCGTTGGCTGTGGCCCCGGCGTATCGGCGTATAACCGCGAACGGTTATACGCCCTACGGAGCGCCTTTCGTAGGATGGGTTGAGCGAAGCGATACCCATCGCCACGGCTAGTCGGAAACCCGCCTGCGCCAACCCGGATCGGTCAAGCGATAACACTGCTGGGGACTGCGCGGCGAATCTGGTTGGGTCATTTCCAGCAATCCGGACACCATCGCCGGCCCCAGGTAGTTCTTCCGGAAGGTTGGCCGGTGCGACAACCCCAACCTGCGCATGATTTCCGAGGACTTGAGGGCTTCTCCCTTGTTGAAAGCCTGCAACAGCTGTTGCACGCTCTCGTTTACTTGATCGGCAACTTGATCGCTTACTTGTTCGGTCTGCGCGACTTCGTCCATGGCTGCCAGTAATGCCCGCAACATGTAGTCAACGAAGGGCGTCGCCTGTGCAACATGATCGGCCTCGGCCAAGGCCGCGTAGTAGGCCTCCTGCTGAGCATGGATGACCGTCTCCACCGGCAAGTAAGCCAACAGCGGATTCCAGCGACTGAGTATCAAGGTCTGCCAGAGTCGTCCCATGCGCCCGTTGCCATCGGCGAACGGGTGAATGAATTCGAACTCGTAATGAAAAACACAACTCGCCAGTAGCGGGTGCCAGTCCGTATGGCCCAGCCACTCCAGCAACTGCCCCACCAGCGTCGGGACACGGTTGGCCGGCGGCGCCATGTGTAGCAGTTGGTCACCCCGGTAGATGCCGACACCACCCTGTCGAAAATGCCCCGCGTCGTCGATGAGCCCTTTCATCAGGCTGGCGTGGGCTGCCAATAGATCGGGTTGAGAGGTCGGATGCCAGGAAGGCAGGTATTCATAGGCGCGAAAGGCATTGCGTACTTCCTGGATTTCACGGGGCAATCCCAGCACCCGCTTCCCCTCCAGCACGGCAGTGACCTGCTCGACGCTGAGGGTGTTGTTTTCGATGGCCAGAGAGGCCTGGATGGTACGGATACGGTTGCCGCGCCGTAGTTGAGGCGTCAATGCCGAGTCGCCACCCACCGAAAGCCGGCCGACCCGCTCGCAGATTTCACCGACCAATCGCAGCAGTGAAGCGGAAAGGGCAAGCGGTGGTTCATAGGCCTTCATGGCGATATCGGGTCCGAGTCTGCGCAGGCATCCGAAGCGATAGTGCGTACATTGGCGGCACTGCCACCCGTGGCAAACACCAAGCGCACGTTATTGATTCTCCACCCGCCGCAACAGATAGGTATCCATGATCCAGCCATTGGCCTCGCGGGCCTTCAGGCGCGTGTCGCGGATGCGTTCGGCGACTTCGTCCAGGCGGCCGGCGATCAGCAGTTCGTCCGGGGTACCGACGTAGGCGCCCCAGAAGATTTCCAGGTCCTGGCCGCGCAGGCCGGTGTAGCTGTCCTGGGCGTCGAGCATCACCACCACGTCCTGCACGCCGGCGGGCAGGCCTTCGCGGGCCAGGCGGCGGCCGGTGGTGATCTGCACCGCGCCGCCTATGTGGTTGAGCGGGATGCGGTGGCGCGCGGCCAGGGCCTGCACGCTGGTGATGCCGGGGATGACTTCGTAGTCGAAACGCAGCCGGCCGCTGGCGAGGATGGCGTCGAGGATGCGGATGCTGCTGTCGTACAGCGCCGGGTCGCCCCAGACCAGGAAGGCGCCGCATTCGTCTTCGGCCACGTGCTCGTCGATCAGCCGCTCGAACAGCGCCTGCTTGGCCGCGTTGAGGTCCACCACGCTGCCGGCGTAGTCGGCCACGCCGCGCTCGCGCTCCGGCAGTTCGGCCTCCACCACGCGGTAATCGCCGCGCTCGACGTAGCGCTCGCAGATATCGCGGCGCAGGTCGAGCAGCTTGGTCTTGCTGGCGCCCTTGTCGAGCAGGAAGAACACGTCGGCGCGGTTCAATGCCTTGACCGCCTGGAGGGTCAGTTGCTCGGGGTCGCCGGCGCCCACGCCGATCAGCAGCAGTCGTTTCATGGTCATTTGCAATGGTAGGGGCTTTCGCCTTCCAGTTCCTGGTCGGCGTCGATGTCACGGATGATCACCGTGGCCTTGGGATAGCTGGAGCAGAGCGCGTTGCGCACCGTATAGATGCCGCTGCCCTGGGCCAGGAAGGACTTCTTGTTGAGCTTCTGCCCGTTGGCGTCGACGGCGTCTATCTCGTAGTGGCCGCCGAAGGTCTTGCAGCCGCCCAGCACCAGCAGGCTGGCGCCGAGCAACAGGGGAATCGCTTTCATTGCCTCTCCTTGTCTGCGACCGGCAAAGGTGCGAGCCGGTCATTCTGAGGATGTCGGGCCTGTTTCGACAAGCCCGGCGGCCATTTGCTCCCCGCCGGGGCGCTCAGCGCTTGCCCATGGAGCGGCGCGAACCGCGGGGCGCCGGCGGGCGGCGTACATCCTTGTCGTAGGCCTTGCGCGGCTGGTAGCCGGCGGCGGCGTCCTTCTGCGCGGCGAGGGCGGCGCGGGTCAGTTCGGCCAGGGATAGCGGGGCCTGGGCCGGGGTGTCCGCGCTGTCGTCGCGCGGCGGCTGTTGCGAGGAAGTCATGATAGAGACCGGATGAAGATGCGGAAACGGCGCCCATCATACCCGATAGGCACCGTGCCCGCTGCTCCTCAGGCGCCGACCGGCTCCCCGGTAGGGCCCTCCGGGCGCGCCTGGCCGAGGCTTTCGTCGAAACGCAGCAGGCGCCCGGCGTTGCCCAGCACCAGCAGGGTGCTGAGGTTGTGCAGCACGGCGGCAATCATCGCCCCGGCGGCGCCGAGCAGGCCGAAGGCAGCCGCCGCGACTATGGCCAGGGTCCAGCCCAGGCCGATCGCCACGTTCACCTGCAGGGTGCGCCGGCACTGGCGGCTCAGCCGCACGCAGGTGCCCAGGCGGCGCAGGTCGCTGCCGATCAGCACCACGTCGGCCGAGGCCAGGGCGATGTCGGCGCCGCCGGCGCCCATGGCCACGCCCACCACGCCGGCCTTGAGCGCCAGCGAGTCGTTGATGCCGTCGCCCACCACCAGCGGGCGGAAGCCCTTGTCGATCTCCTCGCCGACGCGGTGCAGCTTGTCTTCGGGCAGCGCCTGGGCGCTGACTTCGGCGATGCCCACCTCGCGCGCCACGCCTTCGGCGACGCTCTGGCGGTCACCGGTGAGCAGCAGTTGGCGGCCCAGGCCCAGTTCGCGCAGCTCGGCCATGGCCTGCGGTGCCTCCGGGCGCAGGCTGTCGGCCAGCAGCAGCCAGGCGCGGAAGCGCCCGCCCAGGGCCAGGCCGGCGATGGGGCCGTCGTGCTCGGGCACCGGCGCGGTGGCGATGCCCAGTTGGGCGAACAGCTCGGGCCGGCCGAGGGCCGCCTCGCCCTGCGGGGTGTGGGCGATGACGCCCAGGCCCTGGCGTTCGCGGATGTCCTCCAGCGGGTGGTAGGCATCGTGGGGCACCAGCGCGGCCAACGCGCGGCTGACCGGGTGGCTGCTGGCCGCGCCCAGGCTGGCGGCCAGTTGGCGCAGCGCCGCCGGGTCTTCCCCGGGCTCGCCGCGCAGGGCCTGCAGGCGCAGGCTGCCGTGGGTCAGGGTGCCGGTCTTGTCGACCACCAGCGAGGTCAGGTCGGCCAGCTCTTCGAGGAAGGCCGAACTGCGGATCAGGATGCCGTGGCGCGCCGCCACGGCGATGCCGGCGATGGCCGTGGCCGGCGCCGAGAGCACCAGGGCGCAGGGGCAGGCGGCGACCAGCACGGCGAGCATGGCCTGGGGGTCGTTGGTGACGAACCAGGTGACCGCGGCGATCAGCAGCACCAGCACCATGTAGCGCCCGGCGTAGCGTTCCAGCAGGCGGGTGATCGGCGGCTTGGCGCGCTCGGCGCGCTGCATCAGGGCGATCACCTTGCCCAGGGTGGATTCCTCGCCGGTGCGCGTCACCTCGATGCGCAGCAGGCCGTCGAGGTTGATGGCGCCGCCGTAGACCTCCATCCCGGCCTGCGCCTCCAGCGGCACCGATTCGCCGGTGATGGGCGCGGTGTCCAGGCTGGCCTGGCCGTCCAGCACCCGGCCGTCGGCCGGCACGCGGTCGCCGGCGCGCACTTCCACCTGGTCGCCGGCGCGCAGCTGGGCGTTGTCCACTTCCTCCACGGCGCCGTCGGCGCGGATGCGCCGGGCCTGGCTGCGGGTCAGGCGGCCGAGGGCCTCGATGGCTTCCTGGGAGCCGATCACGCTGCGCTCTTCCAGCACGTGGCCGAAGATCATGATGATCGGCAGCAGCGCTGCGGTCAGCAGGTCGCCGGTGGCCCAGGCGCCGAGCATGGCCAGGGCGATCAACTGGTCGGTGATGCCGTGCAGGCTGGGGTGGCGCAGGCTGGCGACGGCCGAGCGCAGCACCGGCACCGCCACCAGCAGCGAGGCGACGCCCAGCAGCATCTGCGCCACGCCTTCCTGCTGCGGCGCCAGCCAGCGCCAGAGCAGGCCGAGCAGCAGCAGGCCGAGGGCGAGCATGGCCAGGCTCAGCTGGCGGGCGGCGGCGCGCTGCTCGTCGCGGCTGAGCATGGCCCCCGTGAGGTGGCCGTGGCTGTGGCCATGGTGATGGCCGTGGTGGTGGTGTGCGCTCATCTATCGCTCAGGTCATCGGCTCGACGCGGTCTCGTCGTCCTTGAGGAGGGTGGCCCGGGGCGGGAAGCGGGTGTCCGGGCGCTGTACGTATTCCTCGGCCTCGGCCTCGGTCAGCACCCAGATCTGGTTGACCTGGCCGCTGAGGCCGCTCTTCAGGGCGACGAACTTGTCCTTCAGCTGCGGCATCAGGCCATTGACGATGAACAGGTTGTTCTCGTTGCGGATGCGCACCGAGACCGCCACCGGGTAGCTGACGGTCTTCTGGTACAGGCCCAGGCTGACCACCTGCTTGAGCAGGTTGGGCTTGGGCCGCTTGAGGGTGATGACCGGGAAACTGGCGCTGTCCACCACGCCCACCAGCATGCCCGAGGGCAGTTCGCGGCCGGCCTCGGCGCTGCCGGCGCCGAGCAGCAGGCCCAGGGCCAGCAGCAGCGCGCCCAGGGGGCGCCAGCGGTTGCCCCGCGACGAAGTGGAAGAGTGCCGGTAAGCGACAGCGTTCATGGAGTGTCCCGCCCTAGGTGTTTTCTCGGAATGTGGGTGTCGGGCCTGCGGCCCTCGGCGAGCCTAGCGCGTCCGTGTGACATCTGTCCGCCCATTGCTTCACGGCTGCGGCCCCTGGAGGATCAGGCGGCCGGCGTCGCGGGGGTCGACGGTGGTGACCGCGCCGGCCTTGCCGAGGATGCCGGGGACTCGCTCGCGGTACAGGCGCAGCAGCAGGCCGGGGTCCTGGCTGGCGGCCAGGCTGGTGATGGTCGCAGTGTCGGCATGGGCCTTGGCCAGGCGCTCGCCGGCCTGGGCGCGGGCCACCTGCAGGGTGCGGTCGGCGGCCTGGGTGGCCGCCTGGGTCTGCCGCGCGGCGTCGTTCTGCGCGCTGGCGACGTTCTGCTCGGCCAACTGGCTGGCGGTGAGCACGGCGTTGAAGGCGCTCACCGCCTCGCGCGGCAGCGAGGACTGCACGTCCACCCGCTCGATCTCGACACCCAGCCCGCTGCCGGCGGCGGCCAGTGCCGCCAGGCTCTGGTTGATGCCCTGCTGCAGGTCGCCGCGCAGGCGCTCGCGGCGCTCGGCCACCGCGCTGTCGCTGCCGACCAGTTCGGGGCGGGCGACCAGGATGGTGTCCAGGTCGCGGGCCGCGCACACGCTCACGGCATTGCGCGCCACCAGGCGGTCGAGCGCCGGCAGCACGTGCTCGCCCTGGAGCACGTAGGCGTAGGGGTCGACCACCTTGTAGAACACCCGCACGTCCAGCTGCACGACGCCGGCATCACCGGTCAGGAGGTAGCCGGAGCCGGCCGTGGCGTCGTTGACCAGGCTGACGTCGAGGTCGGCCTTCTGCGCCTGGGCCGAGCGCAGCAGGGTTTCCACCCGGCGCTCGATGACGCGCTCGGCCGCCGGCAGCAACACCACCTGCTCGAAGGGCTGAGGCCAGGCCAGCAGCAGGCCGGGGTTGGCGATGCGCTGCAGGGCGCCCATGCGCAGCACCACGGCGCGGCTGTCCGGGCCGATCTCGCGGACGTTGGACAGCGCCCAGCCGAGCGCCGCCAGCAGCGTCACGCCATAGAGCGCGACGAACGCCAGGCGCCCGGCCTGCAGCCAGGGGCTGCCGCCCTCGGCGCGCTCACTCATGCTGCGCACCCGGCCTGGGCGCCGGCAGTTGCGGCGGGCCGTCCACCAGCACGCGGAAGGGCGCGGCGTCGGTGCGCAGGACCAGGCGGGTGCCGGAGTTGACGATGGTGCCCAGGGTATCCAGCGAGCGCAGCAGGTTGTACAGCTCGGGCGAGCCGGCGTAGGCCTTGGCGTAGATGTCCGCCGCCTCGACGCGGGACTGCGCCTCGATGTCGGCGGCCTTGACCGTGGCGTCGGCCTGCAGGATGCGCGCGTCGCGCTCGGCGGCGGAGCGGATCTCGGCGGCCTTGCGCTTGCCCTCGGCGGTGCGCTCGGTGGCGATGGTCTCGCGCTCGGCGCGCATGCGGTCGACGGTGGCGCCGAGGGTCACCGAGGGCAGCGTCAGGCGTTCGATGCCCACCTGCAGCACGCGCACGCCGTAGGTGTCGCGCAGGGTCTTGTCGATCTGCCCGCGCAGGCGCTGTTCGAAATCGGCGATGCGCACCTTGCTGCCGTCGGTATTCACCAGGTCGGCCAGGTCGAAGCCGCTGGCGGTGGTTTCCAGGGCCGAGCCGACGAAGGTGCGGATCTGCCGCGCCGCCTCGTCGGGCTGGTTCTGCACCGCGCGCATGAAGCGCTGCACGTCGTCCGCGTCGGGCTGCACCTGCCAGGCCACGTAGGCCTGGACGATGATGCGCAGGCCGTCGCGGGTGCCGACGTCCTGCAGGCCGCTGGAGGTGGTGCGCAGGCGCAGGTCCACCGGGATGGCCGCCTCGAACGGCACCGGCAGGCGCCAGGCCAGGCCCGGCTGCAGCAGCACCCGCACCGGGTTGCCGAAACGGGTGACGACGGTCGCCTCGCCGGAGCGCACCTGCACCAGGCAGGCGGTGGCGGCGGCGAACAGCACCAGCAGCGCGGCCAGGCCTATGCGCCGCCAGGGCAAGGGCCCGGCGCCGCCGTGCTCATGCTCGTGAGGGGGGTGGCCGTGCTCATGGTCGTGGTCGTGGTGCGCGTGGTCGTGGCTGTGCGACGAACTCAAGGGGCGAGCTCCTGTTTGGCCGGCTTGCGCGCCGGGTCGAAGGGCGCGGTGAAATAGCCGCGCAGGTCGAGGGTCGGCGCATCGCCGGCGCCCAGTCGATGGTCGATGACCAGGGCGTTGGCATTGCCCAGGCCCTGGCCCAGGCGGGCGAAATACTGTTCCAGCAGGAACGACTGGCCGGCGTCCTGCCAGGCCTTGCGCTCGGCGCCGAAGCGCAGGTCGGCGGCCCGCGCCGCGGCCAGCGTCTCGCGGGCATCGGCATTGGCCTTGTCCACCGCCTGGCTGGCGGCCAGGCGGGCCTCGTTGCCCTGCTCGGCGGCCTTGCCGCGCTCGCGGGCGATCAGCGCCTGGGCGGTGATCTGCGCCGCCTGCACGCCATGGTAGGCATTCGCCGCGCCGGCCGGCGGGTGGATGGCCTCGACCACGGTGGCGAGGATTTCCACGCCGCTGCGCAGCTCGTCGAGGTCGGCCTGTACAGCCTTGCCGATGTCCTGCGCCAGGGCCTCGCGCTCGCCGCCGAGGACGCCGTCCAGGGTGCGCGAGGCGAAGTCATGGACCAGCACGCGGCTGGCGGTGCTGCGGATCAGCGCCGGCACGTCGGCGCTGTTGTAGGTCGCCGCCAGGGCCGCGGCATCGTCCAGGCCGATGCGGTAGACGAAGCGCACGTCCATGTTGACCACCTGGAAGCTCTGCTTGCCCTCGGCGGCGCTGGCGATCACCTGGGATTTCTCGCTGCGGTGGGAGGCATCCCACAGGCGGTTGGCGCTGTCCGGCGCGGGGCCATCGGCCGGGCCCGGCGGGTCGGCGGCGGCGGAATCGCCGGAGGTGGCCAGTTCGTGGATCACGCCGTTCTCCACCGCGAGCACCCGCCCGAACGGCCAGGGCAGGCCGACATGCAGGCCCGGCTGCAGCACCGCCTCGGGCTTGCCGAAGCGCTCGTAGACGCCGCGGCCGTCCAGGGATACCTCGTGTATGCCGCTGAGCAGCCAGCCGACCAGCGCCACCAGCGCGGCCACCGGCAGGAAGGCGCGACGCATGAAGGCGAACGCCCAGACCTGGCGCAGGTCGATGCCGAAGCGCTGTTGCAGTTCGTCCTGCAGGAACTGCAGCGGCCGCGGCGGCCAGCGCAGTTGCCCGGCCACCAGGCTGCGGCCGACCAGGCGCGGCTCCTCGCGCTCGCGTTGCGGCAGGAAGGCGGAAAACACCGCGCGCGCCAGCAGCTCCACGGCCACCGCGGCGGGCAGCAAGCCGAGCAATACCAGCAGGCGCACCGGCCAGAGATTGTCGGCGCTGGCGAACAGCAGGCCGGGCAGCGACAGCAGCTGCACGGCGATGACCAGCCGCAGCAGCGGCGCCAGGGCGGCGGCTTCCGGCCACTGGGCCTCGCCGCTGGCGGCGAAGTGGCGCTCCAGCACCAGCAGGCCAAAGGCGCCCAGCAACAACAGCCCGGCACCGATATAGGCCGCCTGGCCCAGGTCGGCGCCCGGCAGCGCCAGGCTCCAGCCGGCGCGGATCACCAGCAGCGCGGCGACGCAGAGCCCCGCCAGCCAGAGCGAGCCCGGGCCGATGCGCCGCAGCAGCGAACGGATGCCACGGCCGATGCTGTCGAGGAAGCGGTCATAGGCGCTCAGCGCTTCGGGGGCTAGCGGTTCGTCCGCCGTCTCACGCCCGCCGAACCAGCGCAGCGAAGGCTCCTGTCCCAGGGCCCGCGCCCGCCAGGCATCGACGCGCCAGGCCGACTGCGCCGCCGCGGCCAGCAGCAGCAAGGCCGCCGCGTTGTTGCACAGCAGCGGCAGCCAGGGCGAGCGGGCGGCGAACAGGCCGATGAGAATCGCCAGGAGGAACAGCAGCGCGGCCAGCAGGCCGCTGCCCAGGGCCAGGGCGAACAGGCGCCGGGCATGCACCGCGGCCTGCTGGAAGCGCGGCAGCGCCTGCAGGTCCTCGCCCGCGGTGTCCAGGTCGACTCGCATCACAACTCCAGAGGCGGCCAGGAGGCCAGCCGGTACATCGGCGCGCAGGGAAACAAAATGTAACCTTATAACAATCGGCGTGAAATTCTCGTCGAGACGCGGCGCAAAGAAAAGCCCCGCCGGTGAATTGCCGCGCGCCCCTGCCCCGTTCTATCTTGGCGGATCGTTCAAGTACCGCCGAGGTCCCCTCCCGATGAGCTCCCTGCGCGACGCCCTCGCCCGCTTCCCCCGCCTCGACCTGGTCGGCGCCCCTACCCCGCTGGGCAAGCTGGAGCGCCTGTCGGCGCAGCTGGGCCGGGAGCTCTTCGTCAAGCGCGACGACCTCACCCCGCTGGCCATGGGCGGCAACAAGGTGCGCAAGCTGGAGTACCTCGCCGCCGATGCCCTCGCCGCCGGCGCCGACGTGCTGGTGACCGCCGGCGCCATCCAGTCCAACCACGTGCGCCAGACCGCGGCGCTGGCCGCGCGCCTGGGCCTGGGTTGCCTGGCCCTGCTGGAAAACCCCATCGGCACCGACGACGCCAACTACCTGGGCAACGGCAACCGCCTGCTGCTGGACCTGTTCGGCACCCAGGTGGAAGCGGTCGCCAACCTCGACGACGCCGACGCCCTGCTGCAGGACGCCTGCGAGCGCCTGCGCGCCCAGGGGCGCAAGCCCTACCTGGTGCCCATCGGCGGCTCCAACGCCCTCGGCGCCCTGGGCTACGTGCGTGCCGGCCTGGAGCTGGCCGAGCAGGTGCGCGCCGGCGGACGGCACTTCGCCGCCGTGGTGCTCGCTTCCGGCAGCGCCGGCACCCACGCCGGGCTGGCCCTGGCGCTGGCCGAAGCGCTGCCGGAAACCCCGGTGATCGGCGTTACCGTCTCGCGTCCCGACGCCACCCAGCGGCCCAAGGTGGAAGGCCTGGCGCAGCGCACCGCGGACCTGCTCGGCCGGCCGCTGGCGGCGCACTTCGCCGTGCACCTGTGGGACGCCTACTTCGGCCCGCGCTATGGCGAGCCCAACGCCGGCACCCTCGACGCGGTGCGCCTGCTCGCCGCGACCGAGGGCCTGCTGCTGGACCCCGTCTACACCGGCAAGGCCATGGCCGGCCTGCTCGATGGCGTGGCCCACGGCCGCTTCGCCGAAGGCCCGCTGCTGTTCCTGCACACCGGCGGCGCCCCGGCGCTGTTCGCCTACCCGTCGCTGTTGTGAATTCACTCAAGTTATATGAAAAGGATATTTCATTATTTTATTGCATAACCATTGACCCCCTATAGTCGCGCAGCCTACTAATCTGCTTGAAACACCAAGAACGAGGGCAACCATGAACTTCTCCATCCTGCGACGCGGTTTCATCTTCGCCGGCCTGACCCTGGCCCTCGGCGCCAGCTTCCTCGGCCAGCAGGCCTCGGCCGACGAGGACCTGCTCAAACAGATCCAGGGCAACGGCGCGATCAAGGTCGGCCTGGAAGGCACCTACCCGCCCTTCAGCTTCGTCGACGAGAACGGCAAGCTGTCCGGCTTCGAAGTGGACTTCGCCGAGCTGCTGGCCAAGGAACTGGGGGTGAAGGCCAAGCTCCAGCCGACCAAGTGGGATGGCATCCTCGCCGCCCTGGAGTCCAAGCGCCTGGACGTGGTGATCAACCAGGTGACCATCTCCGAGGAGCGCAAGAAGAAGTACGACTTCTCCGAGCCCTACACCGTCTCCGGCATCCAGGCCCTGGTGCGCAAGGGCGACGAAAGCAAGTACGACACCCCCGACAAGCTCGCCGGGGTGAAGGTCGGCGTGGGCCTGGGCACCAACTACGAGCAGTGGCTGAAGCAGAACGTGCCGCAGGCCGACGTGCGCACCTACGAGGACGACCCGACCAAGTTCCAGGACCTGCGCAGCGGGCGCATCGACGTGATCCTGGTGGACCGCCTGGCCGCCTTCGACATGGTCAACAAGACCAAGGGCGCCATGGCCCTGACCGGCGCGCCCTTCGCCCGCCAGGAAGCCGGCATCGCCCTGCGCAAGGGCAACCCCGAGCTGCTCGGCGCGCTGAACAAGGCCATCGAGAAGTTCAAGGCCGATGGCTCGCTGAAAAAGCTCTCGGAGAAGTGGTTCCAGGCTGACGTCACCCAATGATCGACGAAAGCCTGCAGCTCGCTCTGGACTCCGCGCCCTTCCTGCTCAAGGGCGCGGTCTTTACCGTAGTCCTCAGCATCGGCGGGATGTTCTTCGGCCTGCTGCTGGGGTTCATCCTCGCCCTGGCGCGGCTGTATGGCCATGCGCTGTTCAGCTGGCTGGCGCGCATCTACGTGTCCTTCTTCCGCGGCACGCCGCTGCTGGTTCAGTTGTTCATGATCTACTACGGCCTGCCGCAGCTGGGCCTGGAGCTTGACCCGCTGCCGGCGGCGCTGATCGGCTTCTCGCTGAACATGGCCGCCTACGTCTGCGAGATCCTCCGCGCCGCCATCGGCTCCATCGATCGCGGCCAGTGGGAGGCAGCCTCCAGCATCGGCATGACGCGCGCCCAGACGCTGCGCCGGGTGGTGCTGCCGCAGGCCGCGCGCACCGCCCTGCCGCCGCTGGGCAACAGCTTCATCTCGCTGGTCAAGGACACCGCCCTGGCCGCCACCATCCAGGTGCCGGAGCTGTTCCGCCAGGCGCAGCTGATCACCGCGCGGACCTTCGAGGTGTTTACCATGTACCTCACCGCCGCGCTCATCTACTGGGTGCTCGCCAGCGTCCTGGCGCACCTGCAGAACCGCCTGGAAGAGCGGGTCAACCGCCATGACCGGGAGCACGAGGCATGATCGAGGTACGCAAGCTCACCAAGCAGTTCCGCGGCCAGGAGGTGCTCAAGGGCATCGACCTGTCGGTCGCGGCCGGCGAGGTGGTGGCGATCATCGGCCCCAGCGGCTCGGGCAAGACCACCCTGCTGCGCTGCCTGAACCTGCTGGAAATCCCCAACGGCGGGACCATCCGCGTCGGCGACATCGAGATCGACGCCTCGCGCCCGCTCAAGCCGCAGCAGGGGCTGATCCGCAAGCTGCGCCAGCACGTCGGCTTCGTGTTCCAGAACTTCAACCTGTTCCCCCACCGCACCGCGCTGGAAAACGTCATCGAAGGCCCGGTGATCGTCAAGAAGGAGCCCCGCGACAGCGCCGTGCAACGCGCCCGCCAATTGCTGGCGAAGGTCGGCCTGGCCGGCAAGGAAGACGCCTATCCCAAGCGCCTCTCCGGCGGCCAGCAGCAGCGCGTGGCCATCGCCCGGGCCCTGGCCATGCAGCCGGACGTGATCCTCTTCGACGAACCCACCTCGGCGCTCGACCCGGAGCTGGTCGGCGAAGTGCTGGCGACCATCCGCGGCCTGGCCCAGGAAAAGCGCACCATGGTCATCGTCACCCACGAGATGAGCTTCGCCCGCGACGTCGCCAACCGGGCGATCTTCATCGACAAGGGGGTGATCGTCGAACAGGGCGACGCCAAGACGCTGTTCGCCCAGCCCCGCGAGGAACGCACCCGGCAGTTCCTCAGCAAGTTCCTCAACCCCGACCAGGGGCGACCTGAATAAATCTGCAAATTCGATAAATCAGCTCGGATATTTGCGCTTTTATATCGACTAAAGCGGGATCAACATAGCCTCCATGAACCGCGCAGGCCGGCCAACTCGCCGGCCCGGCGCCCCAAGAGGACTGATCCCATGATCGAACGCAGACCCTTCGCCCAGCTCGGCGGCGCCCACCACGGCTGGCTGAACGCCAAGCACCACTTCTCCTTCGCCGAGTACTACGACCCCGAGCGCATGAGCTGGGGCAACCTGCGCGTCTGGAACGACGACGAGATCGACCCGGGCACCGGCTTCCCGCCGCACCCGCACCGCGAGATGGAAATCATCACCTACGTGCGCCAGGGGGCGATCACCCACCAGGACAGCCTGGGCAACAAGGGCCGCACAGAGGCGGGCGACGTGCAGGTGATGAGCGCCGGCAGCGGCATCGTCCACTCCGAATACAACCTGGAGCAGGACGTGACCAGGATCTTCCAGATCTGGATCCTGCCGACGCAACGCGGCGGCACGCCGTCCTGGGGCGCCAAGCCGTTCCCCAAAGGCGACCGCGCCGGCCGCTTCGTGATCCTCGCCAGCGGCGACGAAAACGACGAGGACACCCTGCGCATCCGCGCCGACGGCCGCCTGGCCGCCGCCACCCTGAAGGCCGGCCAGAGCGCCGAATACGCCCTGGGCAGCGACCGCCGCGCCTACCTGGTGCCGGCGGCCGGCAAGGTGGAGGTCAACGGTGTGGTCCTGGAAGCCCGCGATGGCGCGGCCATCGCCGAGGAAGCGGTGGTGAAGGTGACGGCGCTGGAGGACAGCGAGGTGATTCTGGTGGATGTTGCCTGATCCCCACCTACAACGAAAAGGCACGCCTCGGCGTGCCTTTTTCGGTCCATCAACCACTGCACTTAAGGCTGATTTTGATCTGTTCGACGACCTGGTTCTGCTCCGCTTCGGAAATCCCCAGCCACAAGGGCAAACGCACCAGGCGCTCGGATTGCCGTTCAGTCACCACCATGCTGTCGTGCACTCGACCGTAGCGCTCACCTGCTGGGGAGGCATGCAGCGGCACGTAATGGAAAACGGCCCCTATCCCCTGTCGCTTCAGATCGTCCAGCAGTTGCTCCCGACTTGCAGCGGAATCCAGTAGCACATAGTACATGTGGGCGTTGTGCTGACAGTCGGCAGGCACCACAGGGCGACGCAGGAGGCCTTCCTTCTCCAGCGGCTCGAGCAGTTCGTGATACAGCTCCCAGCATGCCAAACGCTCCTCGGTGATGCGTTCGGCTTCGTCGAGCTGCGCCCAGAGGAATGCTGCTATCAATTCGCCAGGGAGGAATGAGGACCCCACTTCCTGCCAGGTGTACTTGTCCACTTCGCCTCGGAAAAATCGGCTGCGGTCGGTCCCCTTTTCGCGAATGATCTCCGCGCGCTGGACCAGCAGCGGTTCGTTGACCAGCAATGCCCCGCCCTCTCCGGAGATGACATTCTTGGTCTCATGGAAGCTATATGCCCCAAGATCTCCAATGCTTCCCAGAGCACGTCCCTTGTAAGATGCCATCACACCCTGGGCCGCATCTTCCACGACCTTGATCTGCCGTTTATGCGCGACGGCCATGATGCTGTCCATTTCACAGGCGACACCCGCATAGTGAACCGGCACCACTGCACGGGTACGTTCAGTGATTGCCGACTCGATCAGGCGCTCATCAAGATTGAGAGTATCCTCGCGTATATCCACAAAGACCGGCACTGCTCCGCGCAAGACAAAGGCATTGGCTGTGGAAACGAAGGTGAACGAAGGCATTATGACTTCATCCCCCGGCTGGATCTTCAGCAGCAGAGCAGCCATTTCCAAGGCCGCAGTGCAGGAATGGGTCAAGAGCGCCTTGGCCGATCGGGTGTATCGCTCCAGCCAGGCATGGCACAACTTGGTGTACTGACCGTCTCCAGAGAGATGCCCGGAAAGATGGGCATTGGCGATATTGTAAAGCTCTCGTCCGGAAATGTACGGACGATTGAATGGAAGCTTTTTCGACACGGGCTTATCCCTTGTTTCCGGTTATACATCTGGCATTGACGACAACAATGCTGCCAAGATTCTTCACGACCTTGAGTTCCAACTCTCCTCGGTGCCGTTGCATGCAGTAGTTGCGAAGATATTCTCCCTGGGCTGGAATCGGTCTATCGGCATAGCCACTGAAGTCGAGGCCTTGCGAGGACAACAGGCGTTGTACGAACCAGCCCGGTTTCTCACTTTCCAGCCGATAGGCCAGCGAAGTCGGAGCATAGGTTCCGGATGAGAGGGAGTAAAAACGAAATCCTGCGTTGTGCAGATTACGATCAAACGGCGAGTAGACATATTCATAAGGGAAATACCCCCCCCAGGTTACGATCACATCCGTACCCAACTCTTTGACGTCGCGCCGGATATCCTGGACCATCTCGTCTATCTGCTGATGCTGTTTTACTGTTTGCCAAAAGGTACTGGCTGCCAAAGAACAAAGCGCTATATATGCCAGCCACCGGCGCGTACCTCGCAACGCCGACGCCTGTGCAATCATCCACAGAAGGCAAGCACTCAACGCTGGATAATAGGCCCTGAAGACTCCTGGCCTATCTATATAACCGGTATAGAACAGACCAGCGTAAAATAAAAAAAGGCATAGCCATACTCGCAAACTACCCAATAGCGCACCGATGACCAGTCCTGCCAGCGCAAGTGGAAAAGCACGCGGATCCTGCCAAGCAGAACGGATGGATTCGATCCCCCTCCCAACGTTACGCGGCGCACTGAGTTCACCCGGCACAGCCTGGCGTAACGCCTCCATGGTCCGCGAAGAAGTCAGGTTGTCATCGACAAAGAACCAGTTCCTCAACAGGTCGAAATCATTGCTGCTCAGGTCGCTGGAAGAATGCAGGGGAAGGGTTTTCAGATAGTCCGCCAGGCCATAGTCCGTAAGCTTCACCCTTACGGCATTGAAGGCGTTGTACTTCGCCCAACTGATATCCGAATAGGACGCGCGATCGAAAGCGATTGCCGCAAGACTGGCAGCAGCAATTGCAAGGAACAGCAAGAGAAACGCCCGATCACGCAGGATACGGAGCGACAACCAGAGCGGTATCGAAACAGCAACGATGAAGAGAAACTCGTTCCATCGAATCAGATAGGACACCAGGGCCAGAATGAAGCACAGGAACAGCGCCCCGTTGCCACGTCGCTCCCGATAATCCAGCAGCGCCAGCACGGCTGCCATCCCAGCCAGCCCTGAAACAACTGTGAACTGTGGGAAGACGCACGGGTAAAAGAATACGCTGAATACCGCAACCACGGCGGCCCAGGGGCCCATGCCTCGACGGATGAGAAAATGGCAAGCCACTAGCGCAACTGTCAGCAGAACCAGATAAGTGACCAACGAATATCCGAGTAACCCGCGGACACTCGGTATGCATTGAATGAACGCCCCCCACAGGGCATTGGAGAAGATCAGATTGCGACTGGGCACGGCAATCGAGCCGAACCCTTCCACACGCATCGCCATGCCTACATCGTCATTGGTCTGCCAGTAGGGCTCCCATACCGACAATGCACTCAACAACAACACACAGAGCAGCAACGGCAACGCCAATGGCAGGGTACGCGCCCAGCGGGCAGAAACCGATATCGAATTCACGTGCGTTTTCCAGCACCGATCAGGGTATGCAATGCCGCTACGGCACCGCCGATCAGGGCAAGCGCCACACGATTGAGATACATCAGGAAAGCGAGCAGCACAGCGTCCGCGACTGGCACGCCGACTCTTCCCAGCAACCAGACCATCACACCTTCCCGAACGCCTATCCCCCCCAGTGAAATGGGTAATACAGTCGACAGATAGATGATTGGAATGACTACCAGGCAGAGTGCCAGGGGCAGTTCCAGTGCCATGACATGCGCGAAGTAATAGAAAACCAGAATATCTGCGGCCTGGAACAAAGTGCTAAGCAGCAAAGTAGACAACAACGTCCCCGACGGGAGACTCCATAACTTCTGGTAGAGCACCACCAATCTGTCCAGATGCTGGCTGACGAACCTGCTACCAAGCCATTTCAGCAACATCGGGGCAGCACTCAACGCCACGATGAAAACCAATAGCGAGGCCACAATCGTCGGAGCAATCAAGAGTGCCTCCGAACCCAGCTTGCAACTAAGGACATCGTTCAGCGCAAGCACGCCCAGCGAACCGACCAACGCCACACCACAGAGTCCCAGTCCGCGTTCGATGGCCACGGAAGCCAGAACCCTGGGTAGAGCCCCACGCTGGCGCGCCGCACACAGCGCTACCCGCACAGCATCCCCCCCCAGCACACCGGGCAGCATGACACCATAGAAGGTGCCCACCAGATACAGATAGAGAGCACTCGAAGATCGCAGGACAATACCTAAAGCGGCAAGAACCAGGCGCCAACGATTGGCAGCCATGACTAGCCCCACGAGAAGAATCAATGGCCCGGGCCAAAGACGATAAAGGCTCCCATCGCGCAGCAGCGAGGCGACAGCCGACCAATCGAGAAAACGAATGAGGTAGACGACCACGGCAACGGAAAAGCTTGCCTGGAAGAGAACCAGCCACATACGACGAGACATCAACAATCCGTCAGCTCTGATAGTTTCGGTTCAATAGGACTTCCAGTGCCTCAGCATCAGGAGCCGAACTCAATAGATCGAAGTGTCGCTGAATATCATCGGCTGACCAGTCCCACCACTGCAGCTCTTCCAGCTTCCGGATGATCGCTGCCGGGAAGCGATACTTCACCACCCTGGCTGGCGCTCCAACCACCACAGCATAGGGCTCAACGTCAGCCGTAACTACGGCATTGGCTCCAACGACAGCGCCGTTACCTATGCGTACTCCGCGACAGACCACTGCACCCGCGGCTATCCAGACATCATGTCCGATGCTCAACGGCAACGCGAAACGGTCATAAGGAATTTCTGCCGAGAACGGACGGAGCTGGTCATGATCGTTATATAGGAACGAGTGTTGAACGATGCGTGAATGATCATGCTCGCCGCCACCAATGCTGACATTCCATGAGATGGAGCAGAAACTGCCAATATCGGCATGCATGATTACCGTATTCATGCCGGTGTAGGAATGTCGCCCCAGATTCGCACGAAGCAGGTGATTGGAGCGTTCTATCCTGACCCGGCGGGCCAACTGGCTGAAATCGACACGAGAGAAGTTACCGACCGAAACATGCTCCGCCAAGGTAGATGCCTTGATTCGTGCGCCAGCATATACAGTGGCCAGCGGATCTATCCGGCTGTCAATCTCCTGATAATCCATACTTGGCCGCCTCCCGTTTATCATGCAGCGTCATTGCAATGTCCTCGGCAGCGGCCCGCAGAGTCCACGCAGGAGCCCAATCGAACTCTCGACGGAAGCACGAACTGTCCATCAATGAGTGCTCCGGCACGCTCTTCATACTCTGCGCCTCACTTATCCGGTGTTCCCGGCCAAATGCCCGGAATATCGTCCGCGCGATCTGCTCCAGTGACGAGCACTCTCCCGAACCCAGATTGAAGACTCCATTACCAGATCTAAGCAGCGTAGCCTCAATGGCAGTAGCTATATCCCTGATATAAAGATACTCCCGAAGAATACCTGTCACCGTCAGTGTCACCGGCTCATCACGGTAGGCCTTGCGAATGAAGGTGGCGATGGCACTGCTCGCATACTCCCCCAGTCCGAACACTTGGGCCAGACGGAGGGTCACGACATTCAGCCCACGCTGCATGAAGTAATCCGCAGTCAGTTCGGAGTGCCTCTTGGCCAGGGCATAAGGCGATTCCGGAGCAGGCGCCTGGACCTCGCTCCACGGCACGGGCAATCTTCCATACACACCCCGTGTCGAGGCTAATACGACCCGTTGGAGCGCGCATTGTTCAGCACAGAGCAGAACTCGGTAGTCCAGGCTTACATTACCCAGGACATCGGAATCGATAGCCCCCTTGGGCCGAGTGGCAGCGAGATGAACCAGGCCGTCCATCCCCGCAAGATGACGTAGCAGGGACGCAACGGAGTAGTCAGTCGCAATATAGGTGACTCCCGACAATCGCTCGTCAGGAACCGTACGCGACAGAGCGAATACTTCGTATCGTGGTCCGAGCAACTCGACCAGATGCTTGCCGACGAAACCGTTGGCCCCGGTGATGGCGAGCTTCATGGGCTAAAGCGCTCCCATCACGATCTGATAGCCGCATTTTTCCATGAGCCCGTTGGTGCTACGAACGTACTCGCCAGGTGCGTAATAGAATTCGACATGAACGGCATCGGGATGCGCATCGACCAAGGCGAAGCTCTCGCCGGGCGGCTGACAAAAGAACTCCAGATAGGCTGGCCGGACGCTCAGGGTAGCGGGCATGGTGACCGTCCGCCCTTGCAGCCGCTTGATGCAACCATCCAGCAGGTCAACACCGGTGCTGGCCAGAATCAGGCGCCACAGATGGCAGCCATCCAGCCGTGGGGCAACCTCGATCAAATAGGGGAGGTCCCCATTCATCTTGATCTGAAAATACAACGGCCCTTCCTGTATACCCAATTGTGCCGCTGTCTGTAGCACCAGTTCACGAACCGTCTGCTCCGCCCTGTCGGAGAGGCTGGCTGGAAGGATGTGTCGACGAATGATGCCACCATCGAACTGAGCCCAGGACTCCCGGTCGGAAGGGAGGAAGAAAACCATCTCACCCTCGACGAAAAAGGCATTCACGGATATCTCCCGCCCCTCGACTTTCTGCTCGACTATGACCCGACCGGAACGAGAGAAGCCCACGGCCGCGGCAAAAGCCACCGGTATCTGCGCGTACGCCGACACACTGCAGACACCCCGCTGCCCCTGACTGTCGACCGGCTTGAGCATCGCCGGCAAGGGCACGCTGGTCGCCTGGTTCGCATGCTCCAGCACCTCGAACTCCAGCGATCCGGGCAAGCCCTGCAAGTGATGCCGCAACAACCCCTTGTTGTTACAAGTCACCGCAACCTCTTCACTGACCAGCCGCGGCAAATGAAGTTGCTCCGCCACGTACCCCACCGTAGGCATGGCAACATCAGACCCGACGGAGTAGATCTGATCCACGGCATGGTCGCGTGCATAGCGCAGGACGGAATCTCTATCGGTAATGTCTACCTGAGCGAAATGCCGTGCATGGATTCGACCTGGGCCAGCCGTGGTATTGCTCAATGCATGCGTTTCAAATTCGCCCGGCAAACGCGCCAACAGATCAGCCTGCGCTGCACCAACTCCCAGTACCAGAAATCTTTTAGTCACTCCAAGCCCTCATCCATCCGTCCTAGCGCTGGCTACCACCATCATAGCCCCCATGCAGCTCGGCTTCCGTAACGCTCGTCTGCCTGCGCACGAAGTACTGGGGAGTGGCATTGACCCGCTGGAGAATCCGCAAAACATATTCACCGATCACCGCAAAGGCGAAGAAGTTGAAACCGGAGAGGAACAGCAACAGCAAGGTTGTTGTCATCCAACCAGGAACTGCAATACCGCCCAGAAAATACCGGCATAGCAGGTAGGCGGAGAACAGCACGCTGAAGATGATCCCGAAACCACCGATCCCCCCAAGAAGACGAAGGGGAAGAACGGACTGCCCGATGAAGTTGCTCATCGTTGCCCGCAGCAGGCGCGACAAGGTATACCCGCTTTTACCTTCCCGACGGGGATAGTGCGGAACAATGACATTGACAATACGCCGCGTTACCGAACTTAGCATAACGCCTAAAACAGGATTCAATGCCCGTAGCTCAAGCAAAGCATCAACCACCGGCCGCCGAATGGCTCGAAAACTGGTAAACCTCAAATCCCGCGGTTTCCCCAGGAACAGCGCATTCATTTCATTTACCAAGTGGCTCCCCAAGCGCCGAAACAAACTATGCTGCTTTTCGGCTGGCACCCCCATTACGACGTCTACATCACTTTCCAGCCCCCTCAGTAAAAGTGGGATATCCTCCGGTGCACTTTGTAGATCGTCGTCAATGGTCACTACAACCTGACCACGCGAATGAGCCATGCCGCACAAAGTGGCACTGCCTTGACCGAAGTTGCGCATAAGCTGAATAGCAGTAGTATGAGAATCCTTTTCGGCAAGCGCCTGTAGGATAGCCCACGTATTGCCGGGTCCACAATCATCAACAAAAACGATCTCATAACTCCTCCCCTGCGTCTTCAACGTCTCTGTCAGACGTTCATGAAGCTCGCGAAGGGTAAGTTCCGAACCATAAACTGGAACAACGACACTATACGCGACAAAGTCATTCACTTTTAAACCTCTCAAATGCTCCTCGAAGGGCATGAAACAAAAACATATCAATCCTCGCCAGAAAAATCCTTAGCTACGAACACACGACAAGACGGACAACGAGCATCGGAGTCAGGTAAAGCGTGGAAATTTTCCACTACATACTCATATATATGCGGATTAGTATTTCTAAACCTCAGTTCCTCACGACCATCCAGAGGAAGGTCGACAATAATTATCACACCTGGATTCGCCGCTTTGATTCGCTCAATTTCCTCTTGCTCAAAATCGACCCCACGCGACCACAGGGCGTAGTTCGCCCAAAGTGGAGACTTGACACCAAGCAGCGCATAGGCACCCGGCCAATACGGAGTCGCTATAAATGCGCGATGCTCTCCTGAATACTTTTCAGCAAGATCCAATATGAGCTGGACATTTTTTGCAGTCGCAGAGTCCACTTCCAACTTATCGCCAGCTACCACTAGCTTGTCGCATCGGTTATCTCCACTACAGTTCCAACCTGGCTGATTGGCTCCGACACCGATTAGACTAATCGCCAATAGCCCCAATAGCAAAAGCCCCCTCCTCTTCCCATTCTGTCGGAAGATCAGGAGTAAGCAACCTATAAGCAGAGGGAAAATCCCTTGAGAAAGATGACCTACATCCGCACGTGAATAAGCATAGTGCGCGTAAGGTAGCGACAAGAAAGCAGCACCTACAAAAACCGGCGGAACGGCCCTACCTCTCAGTCTTTCAAGAAAAACCCACAGAAGAGAAAGCCCCCCAAATATCAATAAAGAAACAAAAAGAACACCAACCAAAAACGCTCGCAGGCTGTCCAACCAAAATGACGTGGAAAAATCAACAAGCCATGGCCAGGGAATAGGGAGAGGGAGGTTCGTTGAGCCTCGGGAAATCTGAAATTTCACTCCATTTAAAAATGCATCCTCAAAACCAGGAACGAAGAGAATCAAGAAAAGCATAGGAGCGTATCCCACCACAACGCCTACGCACCAAGAAGAAATTTTCTTTACTGCAGCCTCTCTCGCCCCCTCCCCAATTAATAACCAAGCCATTACAGCCACGCTCGCCACAGCCCCATACACTCCGTGGTTACGCCCTAAAAAAGCAATCAATCCGACCCCAACTCCCGCCCCAAAATAGTGACGAGGAGTTCTGGAGCCCGCAAGACATGCCAATATCCCGACCAGAAATATCGAAATGGAAATATCAAACAACTTATGACGCGGAAACATCCAAAGCACAAAAACAGCTGCAGCAAACAGGAGAACGACCCCATCTACGCTCCTCAAGCGGGGACGAGACCGAGCGATTAGATATACCCCACAGAACAGCCCAAAAAATTGAAAAATAGAAACTGCCACACGAAGAAAGACTATTCCATCTCCCCCCATCATGGACATCACCGCCGCCGACCAGTAATAACGCCCCGGATCATATGACATAAAGTCTTTGAGAGGCACTTCCCCCAACATAGTCCGCTGAACGCCATACCACAGGAAACCCTCATCCCACAGATTCAAGCCTCGATGGCCAAACCACAAGAATGCCACCAAGACAAAGAGCAGAGATACCGCCCCACTCCACGTAAATTGTCTAAATAAATCGCTTCTTTGCCCTACGAGCGCCTTCAATCCATAACCCTCAAAAGTAAACATAAAAATATTTTATATATAAAGCAGCGCCCATGTAAGGCATAAAAAACCCAGCCGAATGGCTGGGTTCTCTAATAGCTGGTGGACCGAAGGAGGATCGAACTCCCGACCTCCGCATTGCGAACGCGGCGCTCTCCCAGCTGAGCTATCGGCCCGATAGGGTAGGAATCTAACCCAGGCATTATCTGCAGGCAACGATGGCACTGTCGGAAAAAATGGATACCCGCTCAGCACCAATTCAGCGCTTGCGACACAGCCCCATGCCATCGCCCAGCGGCAGCAGCGAATAGTCCACCCGCGCGTCGCTTTTCAGTGCCAGGTTCAGTTGCTGGATGGCGCGGGTGTCGGCGCTTTGCGGGTTGGTTTCGAGTACCCGGCCGCTCCACAGCACGTTGTCGAAAATTGCCAGGCCGCCTTGGCGCAGCAGGGTCAGGGCGTGTTCCAGGTAGCGTGGGTAGTTGGCCTTGTCGGCGTCGATGAAGGCGATGTCGAAGCTGCCCGCCTGCCCTACCCTTTCCAGGCCGGCCAGGGTGTCCAGCGCTGGGCCCAGGCGCAGTTCGATGCGGCCTTCGACGCCGGCTTCGCGCCAGTAGGACTGAGCTGTGGCGTTGTAGTCTCCGGGCAGGTCGCAGCAGAGGATGTGGCCGTCTTCGGGCAGCGCCTCGGCCATGCACAGGGCGCTGTAGCCGGTGAAGGTGCCCACTTCGAGGATGCGCTGGGCGCCGGTCAGCTTGACCAGCAAGGCCAGGAACTGGCCCTGTTCGGGGGCGATCTGCCAGCGCGCCGTGGGCAGGGCGGCGGTTTTCTCGCGCAGGCGCGCCTTCAGCGGGGTGTCGCGCAGGGAGGTGTCGAGCAGGTATTGGTAGAGCGCGTCGTCGAGGTTGAGCGTACGGGTGGTCATGTGGCCCTCCTGGAGATCAGGGGTGGAGGGCGAGGCTCTGTACCGCGAGGACGCGTTTGGCTTCCAGGAAGGCCCGCTGCCAGTAGGGGCTGTCGAGGCTGTCCAGGCGCACGGTCCCGCCCGTTCTGGGCGCATGCACGAAGCGCCCCTCGCCGACATAGATACCCGCATGGCTGACGTTGCGTCCACCGTTGGTGGCAAAGAACACCAGGTCGCCGCTCTGCAGGCCTTCGCGGCCGACCACGGGGGCGCGCATGCCGATCATCTCGCGGGTGGAGCGCGGCAGTTGCAGGCCGGTGGCGTCGCGGTAGACGTAGCCGATCAGGCCGCTGCAGTCGAACCCGCCATCCGGGGTATTGCCGCCCCAGCGATAGGGCGTACCCACCAGGCCGATGGCACGGATCAGCACGTCGTCCGCAGCCTGGGAATCGCTGAAGTTGTTCGAGGGCGCGTAGACCACCGGCGGCGGCGCGGGCGGCGTATGGCTGGCGCAGGCGGCCAGCAGGGAAACGAGTGCGAGGGTGATGATGCGGAGGGAGGTATGCATGTGATGGCATCCCCTGTTCAGGAATGCCATCACTTTGCACCGTCAAACGCTTAAGCGCAATACTTAAAGTAAAACTTTAAGATTAGCGCGTTACCGTCTGTTGCGCCTGGTAACCCGGCTCCAGGACGCGCTTGGCTTCCATGTAGCTCAGGCGCCAGTAGCTGTCGTCCAGGTTGTCCACCCGTACACCACCGCCACGGCGGCTGGCGGAGTGGATGAACTGGCCATCGCCGATGTAGATGCCGGCGTGGCTCACACGTCCGCGACCACGGTTGTTGAAGAAGATCAGGTCGCCCGGTTGCAGGTCTTCCTTGGAGACCAGCGGAACGTCCATGGTGATCATCTCGCGCGTGGAACGCGGCAGCTTGATCCCAGCCTCTTCACGGAACAGGTAGCCGACGAAGCCGCTGCAATCGAAACCGGTTTTTTCCGAACGGCCCCCGAAGCGATACGGCGTGCCGATCAGTTCGAATGCGCGATCCAGAATGCTGGAAACCCGCCCTGACGGGTTCCCGTTATCATTTCCTGCCCCCTCGTCTTCTACATCCGCCAGCGTTGCCTGATGGTGGTCAATCTGAGCCCAGCTGCGGGTGGCCTGCTCTACGGCGACCTGCTGTTGACCCGGCTGGGACTCTGGCGAATGGCTGGCGCAAGCGGCCAGCAGCAAGACGAAACTCATGGGCACGAGGGGTGCGAAGCGTCTAAGCATGGGCACGACCGTGTCTCATTAGTTCCATTAGCGCGCTAATTTGCCCGCTCGATCGAGCCGATGCAAGTTTTTTATCGCGAAATGTGACCTATCAGTTGCGGCAGAATGTCTAAGGCTCGTCCTGCAATTTTTGCATCGACCCTCGAACTGAGCTCGGTCGGCGCCGGATTCACCTCGGCGACGAAGCCGCCGGCGGCCCGGGTGCGCAGCACCGGCTCGACGATGTAGGGGAAGCTCGCCGTGGTCCCCACCAGCAGCACGACTTCGAAGCCCTTGCGCAATTCGCCGTAGAGGCTGTCGATCGCCGCCTCCGGCAACATCTCCTCGAACAGCACCACCGGCGGCCTCAGTACACCGCCACAGACCGCGCATCGCGGTGGCAGCGGACGCTGCAGGTGTTCCTCCAGCTCATCGCTCTCGGCCCCGCAGGACTGGCAGAACAGCGGCCGCAGTTCGCCGTGGATCTCGATCAGCCGTTCCATCGGCGAGCCCGCCTGGCGGTGGAAGCCGTCGATGTTCTGCGTCAGCACCCAGCACTCCGGCTTGCGCCGCTGCAGTTCGGCGATTGCCTCGTGGCCGGCGTTGGGCGCTGCCGCGAGGCAGGCCCGGCCGAGTTGCGCCAGGTACTTCCAGCACAGCGCCGGGTCGCGCCGCAGCATGGGCCCGGAGATGGCCTGCTCGATGGCGATACCCTCCTCGGTCACGCCGTTGTACAGGCCGCCCAGGCCACGGTAGGTGGGCATGCCGGAATCCGCCGAGAGGCCGGCGCCGGTGATCACCAGGATGCGTTCGGCGGCCTGCACGGCTTGGACGAGCGCGGCCATTGATGGGTCCATGGGCGGATTCCTGTCAGGCCGGCGTGTCGCCAGCGGGTGGGTGCTGTATGGCCAGGCGCTGCAGGCGCCCCAGCAGCGTCGTCCGTGGGATGCGCAGGCTGGCGGCGGCCTGCGAGAGGTTGCCCCGCGCCCGGCGCAAGGCCTCTTCTATCAGCTTGCGCTCCTGTTCCGCCAGCCTCTCGCGCAGGCCCAGCGCCGGCGGCTCGTCTCCGGCCACCGCCATGTCCCGTGGCTCCTCGCCGGCGAAGACCACTTCGTCGAGCACCGGTCCGCCCTGGCCATGCAGCAGCAGGCTGCGGCGGATCACGTTTTCCAGCTGGCGCACGTTGCCCGGCCAGGCGCAGGCCTGCAGGCGCGCCAGCGCCCGCGGCCCCAGGGCCGTCACCCGCGGGTTCAGGCTGCGCGCGTCGCGGCGCACGAAGGCCCGGGCCAGCAATTCGACGTCAGCGGGGCGCTCGCGCAGCGGCGGAATGCTCAGGCAACCGACCTCCAGCCGGTAATACAAGTCCTCGCGCAAGCGCCCCTCGGCGATCGCCTGGCGCGGTGCCTGGTTGCTCGCAGCGACCAGGCGCACGTCCGCGCGCAACGGCCGCAGACCGCCCAGCGGCAGGTAGCTGCCGTCCTGGAGCACGCGCAGCAGCTTGCTCTGCAGGGCCATGGGCATGGAGTTGATCTCGTCGAGGAACAGCGTGCCGCCTTCGGCCAGGGCGAACATGCCCTTGCGGTTCTCGGCGCCGGTGAAGGCGCCGCGGGTGGTGCCGAACAGGGTGCTCTCCAGCAGCGTCTCGGGGATGGCCGCGCAGTTCAGGCTGATCATCGGGCCGTTGCGCCGCGGGCTGAGGGCGTGGGCGCGGCGGGCGAAGAGTTCCTTGCCGGTGCCGGTCTCGCCATGGATCAGCAGCGGCAGGTCGGTCGCGGCGAAGACGTCCAGGCGCTGCAACTGCCGCTGCAGGCCGGGGGTGACGCTGAGGATCGGCGGGCAGTCCGGTTCGTCGTCCGCTGCAGCGCATTCCGCCACCACCTCACCCACCTCCATCGCCCCGAGCAACTGGCCGCCGCGGCCGTGCAGCGGGATCGCCCGGTGCCGGTACTGCAACAGCTCGCCGCCGGCGCCGACATAGGCCTGCAGTGTATCGATGGAGGGCCGCTCCTGGGCCAGGCAGCGCAGCAAGGTGCTCTGCTCCGCCTCCAGCCAAGGCGCGCTCTGCAGCACGTGCATGCCCAGCGCCTGCCGCGGATCTAGGCCGTCGAGCAGGCCGCTGGCCTGGTTGTAGTAGACGAAGCGCCCCCGGGTATCGACCACCGTGACCGGTTGCCGCAGCCCATCGAAGATCGGCGCCAGGCTGTCCACCAGCCAGCGCAATTCGTCCTTTTCCGTAGGAACCGTCGCGTTCTCGACAACAGCCATGGCAGCCCAGCCTTTTATATCCGTCCGGTTTTCGACAACTGTCCCAGTTTCGACGAAAGCGCGCGAGCCCGCCCCGCTGCGGGTCAACGCCAGGCCAGGAAAATCGTCCGCGGCGCGCCGACCCGCCTGGCGCACGCCTTGCAACACGGCAAGCATCCACCTGCAAGAGGAAACGCCATGTTCAAGCACATCATCGCCCGCACCCCGGCCAGCAGCCTGGTCGACGGCCTGACCTCCAGCCACCTGGGCAAACCGGACTTCGCCAGGGCCCTGGAGCAGCACAACGCCTACATCCGCGCGCTGCAGACCTGCGACCTGGACATCACCCTGCTGCCGCCGGACGAGCGCTTCCCCGACTCGGTGTTCGTCGAGGACCCGGTGCTCTGCACCTCGCGCTGCGCCATCATCACCCGCCCCGGCGCCGAGTCGCGGCGCGGCGAGACCGCGATCATCGAGCAGACCATCCAGCGCTTCTATCCGGGCAAGGTCGAGCGCATCGAAGCACCCGGCACGGTGGAGGCCGGCGACATCATGATGGTCGGCGAGCACTTCTATATCGGCGAATCGGCGCGGACCAACGCCGAAGGCGCCCGGCAGATGATCGCCCTCCTCGCCAAGCACGGCTTCACCGGCTCGGTGGTGCGCCTGGAAAAGGTGCTGCACCTGAAGACCGGGCTGGCCTACCTGGAGCACGGCAACCTGCTGGCCGCCGGCGAGTTCATCGACAAGCCGGAGTTCCAGCACCTGAACATCGTCGAGATCCCCGAGGAGGAGGCCTACGCGGCCAACTGCATCTGGGTCAACGAACGGGTGATCATGCCCGCCGGCTATCCGCGCACGCGGCAGAAGATCGCCGACCTAGGCTACCGGGTGATCGAGGTCGACACCTCCGAGTACCGCAAGATCGACGGCGGCGTCAGCTGCATGTCCCTGCGCTTCTGAACGGCCGCTCCAGCGGCGGGCCTGCCGGCCCGTCGCGCCGGCACGGGCCCCCTCCCCTGCGTCGGCGTCATGCGTGGCGGCAGATGCCGCCACGCCACCGGTTGCCGTCTCGGAGGCGCAAGATGTCGATTTCGGATAAAGGAAAACTCGGCCTGCCGGCGCTGACCGCCCTGGTGGTGGGCGGCATCATCGGCAGCGGTATCTTCAGCCTGCCGCAGAACATGGCCGAAGGCGCCGGCGCCGGGGCCATTCTCATCGCCTGGGGCATCACCTTCGTCGGCATGCTGACGCTGACGCGGGTCTTCCAGTGGCTGTCGACCACCTACCCGGAACTGGACGATGGCGTCTACGGCTACGCCCGCGAGGGCTTCGGCGAGTACCTGGGCTTCAATGCCGCCTGGGGCTACTGGATTTCCGCCTGGGTCGGCAATGCCGGCTACCTCGTCGTGCTGTTCAGCGCCCTGGGCTCGTTCGGCGCGCTGGCCTTCTTCGGCGACGGCACCACCTGGCCGGCGCTGCTCGGCGAGCTGGCGGTGCTCTGGCTGATGCACGCCTTCGTCCTGCACGGGGTGCACAACGCGGCCATCACCAACGCCATCGTCACCCTGGCCAAGGTGGTGCCCATCGCCCTGTTCATCCTCTGCGTCGCCCTGGCCTTCCGCGTCGAGGTGTTCCGCCTGGATTTCTGGGGCAGCCCGGCGCTGGGCAGCATCACCCGCCAGGTGGAAACCACCATGCTGTACACCGTGTGGGTCTTCCTCGGCATCGAAAGCGCCACCGTCTATGCCAGCCACGCGCGGCGCGCGGCCGACGTCAGCCGGGCCACCCTGCTCGGCTTCGTCATCACCCTGCTGTTGCTGGTCTGCGTCTCGGTGCTGTCGCTAGGGGTGGTGCCGCAGCACGAGCTGGCGCAGATGAAGAACCCGTCGATGGCCCAGGTGATGGCCGCGGCCGTGGGCCCCTGGGGCGCCACGCTGATCAACGTCGGCCTGATCGTTTCGGTGGGCGGCGCCCTGCTGGCCTGGACCATGCTGGCGGTGGAGATGCTCTACCTGGCCAGCCGCGGCGAAGGGCACACCGCGCCGGCGCTGTTCGGCAGGACCAACGACGTGGAGACGCCGGCCCCGGCGCTGTGGCTGACCAACGCGCTGATCTCGGCGCTGCTGCTGGTCGCCTTCCTCAACGCCTCCGGCTACAACGCGCTGATCCAGCTGGCCACCTCGATGGCGCTGATCCCCTACCTGTTGTGCGCCGGCTTCTGCCTCAAGCGCGTGCTGCGGCAGCCGAGCCCGGCGCTGCTGGCGATGGCGACGCTGGGCACGCTCTACGGCGTCTGGCTGCTGTATGCCGCCGGGCTGAAGTACCTGCTGTTGTCGATGATTCTCTACGCCCCGGGGCTGGGCTTCTTCGTCCACGCCCGGCGCCAGCGCGGCCTCGCGGCCTTCGGCAACGCCGGGGAGCGGGCGCTGGGCGCGCTGGTGCTGGCCCTGGCGCTGACCGCGCTGTGGATGGTCGGCAGCGGCCGCCTGGGGCTCTAGTGGTTGACGGTGTACGACAGCATCATCGAGAGCTGGCACAGCGGCCGGCCGCTCTGCTCGTGCCAGGCGTTGAAGGCGGCCTGCACGGCGGCGAGGTCCTTCTGGCTGGTGGGCGCCTTGTCGACGATTTCCTGGGCCTTGAGCGCGGCGACCACGTCGTCGCTGGGGATGAAGGTGTCCTTGCCGGCCATGCGCAGGAAGCGCGGCGCCGACAGGCCGCCGAGCTGGTTGCCGCGCTTGGCCAGCAGCTTCCACAGGCCGACGATGTCGGTCACCGGCCAGTCCGCCAGCAGCTTGCCGAAGCTGCCGTGCTCATGGGCGATGTCGAGGATCATCTGGGCGTTGCGCGGCACGCTCTTGAGCTTGCCCAGGTGGCGGATCAGGCGGGTGTCCTGCATCAGGTTCTCCAGGCGCTCGCCGCCCATGAGCACCACCTTCTGCGGGTCGAAGCCGAAGAACACTTCCTCGAAGGCCGGCCACTTGGCATCCACCAGGCTGTGCTTGAGGCCGGCGCGGAAGATGCGCAGGCTGATCAGCGACAGGTAGCGGTCATCGCTCACCGCGGCCAGTTCGGCCGGACTCTTGGGCTGCGGCAGGCGCGCTTCCAGCGCCGCCGCCGAGCCGAAGCGGTTCAGGCAGTATTCGTGCAGCCATTGGTAGTCGCGCATCGCCCTTCCTTTATTACAGGTTCATCACGTCGACGAAGCGCGGCGTGGCGGTGTCGTCGATACGCAGGCTGGCGAAGTCGAACAGGTTGCGGTCGGCCAGTTGCGAGGGCACCACGTTCTGCAGGGCGCGGAACATGATCTCGGTGCGGCCGGGGGTCTTGCGCTCCCATTCCAGCAGCATTTCCTTGACCACCTGGCGCTGCAGGTTCTCCTGCGAACCGCAGAGGTTGCAGGGGATGATCGGGAATTCCTTGAGCACCGAGTAGGCCTCGATATCCTTCTCGTTGCAGTAGGCCAGCGGGCGGATCACCACGTTGCGGCCGTCGTCGGACAGCAGCTTGGGCGGCATGGCCTTGAGGGTGCCGCCGTAGAACATGTTGAGGAAGAAGGTCTCGAGGATGTCGTCGCGGTGGTGCCCCAGCGCCATCTTGGTCGCGCCGATTTCGTCGGCGTAGGTGTAGAGCGTGCCGCGGCGCAGGCGCGAGCACAGCGAGCAGGTGGTCTTGCCCTCGGGGATCTTCTCCTTCACCACCGAATAGGTGTCCTTCTCGATGATGTGGTACTGCACGCCGATGGATTCCAGGTAGGCCGGCAACACGTGCTCGGGGAAGCCGGGCTGCTTCTGGTCCATGTTGACCGCGACGATCTCGAACTGGATCGGCGCGACCTTCTGCAGGTACAGCAGGATGTCGAGCAGGGTGTAGCTGTCCTTGCCGCCGGACAGGCAGACCATGACCTTGTCGCCGTCCTCGATCATGTTGAAGTCGGCGATGGCCTCGCCGACCTGGCGGCGCAGGCGTTTCTGCAGTTTGTTCTGGTTGACCGAAAGGGTGCTGGCCATGGTGCTGTGGAATCCGGGGGGAAGACGAAAAGCTGGTTATTTTACGCGCACCCCGCCTTCATCGGTAG
The DNA here is from genome assembly GCF_000812405.1 of Pseudomonas sp. PI1. Taxonomy (NCBI): domain Bacteria; kingdom Pseudomonadati; phylum Pseudomonadota; class Gammaproteobacteria; order Pseudomonadales; family Pseudomonadaceae; genus Pseudomonas; species Pseudomonas sp. PI1. The sequence continues at coordinate 74,391 of NZ_JWMC01000022.1, read as the reverse complement.
CCTGATGCTAGGCTCATGCCCATGACTCCCGACCTCGACGCCCGCCTCGACCTCGCCGGGCAGTTGCTCGAACTGCTGCGCGAGGCCCCTGAAGGCCTTTCCGAATATCAGTTGATCCAGCAACTGAAGGCGCGGCATTCCACCCATGTCCCGCACCTGCCGCTGCTGGACAAGCTGGTGCTGTTCCGCACCCACTTCCTGGTGTTCAACGCCCTCTACCGCCTGCGCGACCAGCTTTGCGCCGAAGAAGCCGGCTTCCTGCAGATCGGCCCGCTGCAGATCCGCCTGCTGCCCTGGCAACCCGGCGCGCCGGGCCTGGTGGAGAGCGACCCGCTGCGCGACTACTACCTGGACGAAAGCAACCTGCGCGACACCACCGAGCGCGACGTGGAAAAGCTGCTGGAAAGCTTCTGGACGCGCATGCAGGGCGACGGCGAGAAGGCCGCCGCGCTGGCCCTGTTCGAACTGGAGGACGGCCCGGTGGACTACGCGCTGATCAAGCTGCGCTACCGCCAGTTGGTCAGCCAGCACCACCCGGACCGCGGCGGCAGCACCACGCGCCTGCAGTCGATCAACAAGGCGATGGAAATTCTCGAGCGCTATTACAGCCGCCCATGAAGCTCCGATTTGCTCTAACCCCAGGCAGGACGCGGCCTTCGGGGCTTTCCTATACTGCGACACAAGGTCGCACGAGTCTGACGGGCACCGGAAGGCGCTGGCCATGCGTCCCCGGCGCGGCGCTGGGAGGCGGCCTGCATAATAACGAGGAGGTTGCCGAGATGATCCATCATGTGTGGGGGCTCTTCACCCATCCCGATCAGGAATGGCAGGAAATCCGCGGCGAAGAAGAAAGCATCAGCCACATGTACCTGACCCATGTGCTGATATTGGCTGCCATCCCGGTCATCTGCGCCTACATTGGCACCACCCAGGTGGGTTGGGTGCTGGGCAGCGCGGGACCGGTCAAGTTGACACCAGCGAGCGCGATCCAGCTCACCGTGCTCACCTACGTGGCGATGCTCGCCGGCGTCGCCGTCATGGGCGCCTTCATCCACTGGATGGCGCGCACCTACGACGCCACTCCGAGCATGACCCAGTGCATCGTGTTCGCCGCCTATACGGCGACCCCGCTGTTCATCGGCGGCGTGGCCGCGCTCTACCCGCACCTGTGGCTGGGCATGGTCATAGGCACCGCGGCGATCTGCTACACGGTCTACCTGCTGTACGTCGGCATCCCGACCTTCATGAACATTCCCAAGGACGAAGGCTTCCTGTTCTCCAGCTCGGTGCTGGCGGTGGGCCTGGTGGTGCTGGTGGCGATGATCGCGCTGTCGGTGATCCTCTGGGGGAGCGGGGTGGGACCGGAATATACCTGAGACTTGACTGGCGAATGCAGACCGGGCCCTGGGGGCCCGGTTTTCGTTTTTTGGGGTTTGGTTTCTGGCTTGGCCACAGAGCGTTGTCGAAGTCCGCAACCCTCTCCCCAGCCCTCTCCCTGAAGGGAGAGGGAGCTTGTCCGTACCGGCTGGTGGGCATGGTTTCAACCTGAACCTTCGCCTCCAACTGACGCCGAAACACCCAACCTCACCGAACGGTCCCCTCTCCCTTCAGGGAGAGGGTTAGGGAGAGGGAGCGGTGTGCCAAGCCAAACAGGAATAACAGGGAAACTCCCTTCGCGAGCAAGCTCGCTCCTACAACACCTGATCTTCCTTGCCTGAAACTCCCCGCCACTTGCCCGAACCTGCACGGCAGACGAGCGGCCTGCACAACGCCGGCGCCTGCGGCATAATCGGCAGCCGTCGGAGAAAATACTGTATGCCCGAACAGCTCAACGCCCGTGTCGAAGCCTGCTACCAGTTGGCGGAAAGCTTCTTCCAGCGCCGCTTCCCGCGTCCGGAAGTGAGCTTCCGCCTGCGCGGGCAGAAGGCCGGGGTGGCGCATCTGGACGAGAACCTGCTGCGCTTCAACCCCCAGCTCTACCGCGAGAACCGCGAGCACTTCCTCAAGCAGACCGTGGCCCACGAGGTCGCCCACCTGATCGCGCACCAGATGTTCGGCCCGCGCATCCGCCCCCATGGCGAGGAGTGGCAGTTGATCATGCGCGGCGTCTACGGCCTGCCGCCGGACCGCTGCCACACCTACGAGATCAAGCGGCGCCGCGCCACGCGCTACATCTACCGCTGCCGCTGCGACGAGAACCCCGACTTCCCCTTCTCCGCCCAGCGCCACAACCTGGTGGCCCAGGGCCGCCGCTACTACTGCCGGCGCTGCCGCACCACCCTGGTGTTCACCGGGGAAGTGGTCCGCGAGTAGCCTCAGCCCACCGCGCCCGCGGCCTTAAGCGCCGCCACCTGCTCGTCGCTGTAGCCCAGTTCGGCCAGGACCTCGGCGCTGTGCGCGCCTGCCGCTACGCCTATGTGTTTCGGTGCCGGCAGGCCGGCGGAGAAGCGGATCGGGCAGGCCATCTGCCGCTGGCTGCGGCCATCGCCGCGGGGCACTTCGGTGACCAGGCCGCGGGCCTGGATCTGCGGGTGCTCCACCGCTTCGGATAGCGGCAGCATAGGTTCCACGCAGGCGTCCACGGCGGCGAAGCGTTCGCGCCAGTCGGCGAAATCGCGCTTCTCGAACTCGATGGCGATCTCGCGCTTGAGCAGTCGCTGGTCCTCTGCCTTGGGCGACAGGCCGCGGGTGGCCAGCTCCGGGCGGCCGATGGCGGCGCAGAACTGCTGCATGAACTGCGGCTCCAGGCTGCCGACCGAGAACCAGCGGCCATCGCGGGTGCGGTAATAGTCGTAGAAGCTGCCGCCGTTCAGCGCCTGGGTCTCCATGCCCGGCTCCACGCCGCAGGCCAGGTAGCCGGCGCCGGCCATGCCGTTCAGGCTGAAGGCGCAGTCGGTCATGCTGATGTCCACCTGCTGGCCCTCGCCGGTCTGCTGCCGGTGGATAACTGCAGCGAGCAAGCCCATCACCCCGTGCAGCGAGCCGCCGGCGATATCCGCCAGTTGCACGCCCAGGGGCAGCGGGCCGGTGTCGCGGCGCCCGGTGTAGCTGGCCACGCCGGCCAGGGCCAGGTAGTTGATGTCGTGCCCGGCGCGGTCGCGATAGGGCCCGGTCTGGCCGTAGCCGGTGATGGAGACATAGATCAGCCTCGGGTTGATCGCCTTGAGCGCCTCGTAGCCGACACCCAGCTTGTCCATGACGCCGGGGCGGAACTGCTCCAGGACGATGTCGTACTCGCGCACCAGTTGCTTCACCACCTCCACCGCCTCGGGCCGCTTCAGGTCCAGGGCGATGCTGCGCTTGTTGCGGTTGAGGTAGGCGTGGCTGGCCGAGACGCCGTCGTCATGGGGCGGCAGCACGCGCACCAGGTCCATGCGCGTGGGCGATTCCACCCGCAGCACCCGGGCGCCCATGTCGGCCAGCAGCAGCGAGGCGAAGGGCCCCGGCAGCAGGGTGGAGAAGTCGAGGACTTTCAGCGAGGCGAGCGGGCCTTTCATGGGAACTCCTGGGTCTGGTTTTCCGCGCCCCCGCGTTCGCGGGGGCCCAGCGAAGCAGCCGCGCCTCAGAGCTTCATGCCGCGGCTGATGATCTCCTTCATGATCTCCGAAGTGCCGGCGAAGATGCGCTGGATGCGCGCGTTGGCGTACATCCGGCAGATCGGGTATTCCCACATGTAACCCCAGCCGCCGTGCAGTTGCACGCCCTCGTCGACCACCTTGCCGAGCAGTTCGGTGGTGAACAGCTTGGCCTCGGCGGCCACCTCGGGGCTGAGCTTCTTCTGGTTGTGGTCCATCACGCAACGGTCGGTGAACACCTGGGCCACGTCCACCTGGGTGCGCATCTCGGCGAGCTTGAAGCGGGTGTTCTGGAAGTGCGCGATGGGCCGGTCGAAGGCCTTGCGCTCCTTCACGTAGTCGAGGGTGGCCTGCAGCGCCGCCTCGGCCCCGGCCACCGCGCCGCAGGCGTTGGTCAGGCGTTCCTGGGCGAGCATGTTCATCAGGTAGTAGAAGCCGCCCTTGGCATCGCCCAGCAGGTTTTCCTTGGGCACCTTCACGTCGTTGAAGAACAGCTCGGCGGTGTCCTGGCTCTTCATGCCGAGCTTCTTCAGGTTGCGCCCGCGCTCGAAGCCGGGCATGCCGCGCTCGACCAGGAACAGGCCCATGGCGTGCTTGTTGTTCGGGTCGGTCTTGGCCGCGACTATCACCAGGTCGGCCAGCAGGCCGTTGGAGATGAACACCTTGGAGCCGTTGAGGACGTAGTGGTCGCCCTTGTCCACGGCGGTGGTGCGCATGCCGGCCAGGTCGGAACCGGCAGAAGGCTCGGTCATGGCCACGGCAAGGATGGTCTCGCCGCGGATGATCCCGGGCAGGAAGCGCGCCTTCTGCTCGGCGTTGCCGTATTCGGCGATGTAGGGCCCGCACAGCGCTGAGTGCAGCGGGATCATGAAGCCCGGCTCGTTGATGCGCGCCAGCTCCTCGCACATGATCTGCTCGTAGCGGAAGTCCTTCAGCCCGGCGCCGCCGTATTCCTCGTCGGCCCAGGGCAGCAGGAAGCCCAGCTCGCCGGCCTTCAGCCAGACGCTGCGGTCGACCACCCCGGCCTCTTCCCAGGCCTCCTGGTGCGGCACCACTTCCTTGGCGAGGAAGGCGGCGAAGGCATCGCGGAACAGGTTGTGCTCGGTCTCGAAGTGTATGCGCTGCATGCTGGCGAACCCTGGTCGGTGGAAGTGCCGGCAGGTTAGGTGCCAGCCCCGCCACGCCTCAATGACGGCAGCGCTCAGCCTGGATTGACGCTTTCGTCCATGGAGGAAACCACGCGGACATTTCCGCAGCCGACTGCGTCGAGGTGCTTTTCGTAGGATGGGTTGAGCTTGCGAAACCCATCGGGCCATGCTGATGGGTATCGCTTCGCTCAACGCCATCCTACGGGGTTGGGGCATGGCGTAGGAGCAACTGTCTTGCCGGCTGCGCCAAAGCGCGCCTCAACGGGTGGGTTGAGCCTTGGCGAAACCCATGCGGTCGTGGTGATGGGTATCGCTTCGCTCAACGCCATCCTACGGGTCTTGTGTTTGCCGGAGGGCGTAGGAGCGGACCTTGTCCGCGATAGCCGGAGGTATCGGCGCGGATCGCGGATGAGATCCACTACGCTGCCCCAGCCGCGCCGCTCCCCTGTAGGAGCGCGCCCTGCGCGCGAATCGCGGGCAGGGCCCGCAGTTGGAAAATCGCGGTGTTCCCCCCTGTAGGAGGACTCCGTCCGCGATGGGCGGTTCGGCGGATAAAAAAGCCCCGCCAGGCGGCGGGGCTCAAACCATAGGAGTGACGTCTTGCTTCAGCCCGCCATTACCACAGCGGCATGGTGTAGCTGAGGATCAGGCGGTTCTCGTCGGCCTTGTTGGAAGAGGCGCTGTTGCGGGCGAAGTCGCTGCGGGTGGTCGCGTTGCGCCACTTGATGCCGAAGCCCTTGAGCGCGCCTTCCTGGACGACGTAGGCGATGTCGGTGTCGCGTTCCCATTCCTTGCCGTCGTCGCCGCTGGCGTTCAGCAGGTCGACGTTGTCGCCCTTCACGTAGCGGGTCATGAAGGTCAGGCCGGGGATGCCGAGGCCGGCGAAGTTGTAGTCGTAGCGGGCCTGCCAGGATTTCTCGTCCTTGTTGGCGAAGTCCAGGATCTGGATGTAGTTCACCAGGTAGGGGTCGGTACCGTTGATGTAGGCAAAGCCGGTGTCGCCGCTCATCTTCTGGTAGCCGACGCCGAAGGCGTGGTAGCCCAGGTTGTAGGTGACCATGGCGTTGAACGCCTTGTTGTCGACGTTGCTGCCGCCATCGTCGGTGGACTTGGCCCAGCGGACGTCGGATTTCAGCGACTGGCCTTCGGCGATCGGCAGGGTCCAGCCGAGGGTCAGGTAGTGCTGCTTGTAGAAGTCGTCCAGCTGGCCGTAGTGGTAACCGGTGCTGAAGTTCTTGGTCCAGTTGTAGGTGGCGCCGGCGTAGTCGAACTCGTTGGTGGTGTTGCCGCTGCGCACGGTGATGTTCTTCTTGCCGCCGGTGGTGACGGTCATTTCCTCGTAGTTGGAGGAATCGCGGCGGTTGGTCTGGTTCAGGCGGCCGGCGTCGAAGTTCAGGCCTTCGAGCTGGGTGGAGTTGATCGCGCTACCCACGAAGAGCTGCGGCAGCAGGCGGCTGTCGTTGGTCACCACGACCGGCAGCTTGGGCGTCAGGGTGCCCATCTTCAGGGTGTTCTTCTCGTAGCGCAGCTTGAGGGTCGCGCCGCCCTTGCTGAAGTCGTCCGGCGCATCACCATCGGCGGTCTTCGGCAGCAGGCCGGTGCCGGTGCGGTCGGCGCTGGAGTCCAGCTTCAGGCCCAGCGCGGCGATGCCGTCGACGCCCACGCCGATGGTGCCGTCGGTGTAGCCCGACTCGAATTTCAGGATGAAGCCCTGGCCCCACTCTTCCTGCTTGCTCTGCTGCGCCTGGGTGGAGCTGCGGAAATCGCGGTTGAAGTAGAAGTTGCGCAGTTCAACGTTGGCCTTGCTGTCCGAAATGAAGTCGGCGTGAGCGACTGCGGGTACGACAATGCTGGCGCCGAGCACGGCCTGCGCCAGGCCGCCCATGGCAAAACCGGCGTAGTTCTTACGGATCATCAGGATTCCCCTTATGGTGTTTTAAGCGTTGAACACGCTGAGCGCCTGGCATGCAGGGCGCGGCCCCCATGGTCTCGCGCAGCCGTTTGGCGGCTCTTCTGTGTTGCGGGGAATCTTGGCGGGGGGTTATTTCAGATCGACTGCATAGATATAAACTTTTTGTTACAGCTGAACTTTTCCGAAAAACTCGACTACGCGGTCATGGGCCGACAGCAGCGACTGTCAGCGGGGACTGACGCACCGGACGAGCGGCAGTATGCTGTCGCCTCCCTCTCCGCCACCGCGCCCATTCCATGCAAGAACTGCAACCGCTGATCGAACGCTACGGCCCTGCCCTGCTCTTCCTCAATGTGCTGCTGGAGCAACTGGGCCTGCCGATTCCGGCCTACCCGGCACTGATCGTCGCCGGCGCCCTGGCGCTGCAGGGGCACGGGGTGTCCCTGGGCGAGGCGCTGGCGGTGGCCACCCTGGCCTGCCTGATCGCCGACACCGCCTGGTACTTCGCCGGGCGCCGCTATGGCGGCTTTCTGCTGCGCAGCATCTGCAGGGTGTCGCTGTCGCGCGACAGCTGCATCCGCCAGAGCCAGAGCCTGTACCTGCGCATAGGCCCGCGCGCGCTGCTGATCAGCAAGTTCCTGCCCGGCGCCGGCGCGCTGTCCACCAGCCTGGCCGGCATGACCGGCACGCCGCTGCGCCGCTTCCTCGGCTACGACTTCGCCGGCTCGGCGCTATGGGTGGGCTCGGCGCTGCTGCTGGGCGCCATCTTCAGCGACACCGTCGACAGCCTGCTGGGCTGGCTGCACGACTACGCGACCCGCGGCCTGCTGTTGTTATTGGCGGCCTTCGCGCTGTTCATCGCCTGGCGCCTGTGGCAGCGCTACAGCCTGCTGCGGCGCACCGCGCGGATTCCCCGGATCAGCGTCGAGGAACTGCGCGAACGCCTGGACCAGGGCGACACCCCGCTGATCCTCGACGTGCGCGCCGAGGCCGGCGAGGACGGCATCCCCGGCGCCATCCCGATGACCCTGGACACCCCGCTGGACGGGCTCGCCGACAGCCTCGGCCAGGCCGACGTGGTCATCTATTGCGCCTGCCCCAACGAACTCTCCGCGGCCATGCTCGCCGAGCGCCTGCGCAAGCACGGCTACCCGCGCGCCTGGGCGCTGTCCGGTGGGCTGGAGGCATGGCAGGCGAGCCAGGCCCAAGCTGGCGCCGATGGGCTTTCGTAGGATGGGGTGAGCGCAGCAATACCCATCACCACAGCTATCACGGGCAGACATGGTTCCTACAAAAAGCGCGGCGTCCATCGATTGACGTTGCGCCGACCAGCCCTTACCGTTGCCCAGCCGCTCAACCGAGCGGTGCGGGATTGGCGTCCCGGCATCAGAACAGACGCGAGCCTCAGGGCGAGCGTCGGCATGGTCGCACCTGTGTCATGGGCAGGCCGTGCAGGGCATCTTCGGATGCGCCGGATGTTCTGACCGGTACGCCAACCTGTACGGTCTGCCCTCCCTGATTGGCGTCAGACGGGCAGTTCTAGGTACTTTTCGTCAGGACACAACCATGCATCCATTACGTATTTCCAAAGAAGCGACTTCCCTCGACCTCTTCGACGCCGCCCAGGCCCGTCACTCCGCCGCCTGCGACGCCCTGCGCCTGCTGGCCGGCGCGCCGGACCTGGGCTGCCCGGACGAGGGCACCCTCGCCGGCGCCCTGGGCAGCCTCGAACTGTTGCTGCGCGATGCCTCCCGGCTCTACGAGGCCGCTAGAGAACGGGCCTGAGCGCCGGGGCGCTTTGCGTAGGATGGGTTGAGCTTGCGATACCCATGCGGTCACGGTGATGGGTATCGCTTCGCTCAACCCATCCTACGGTGTGCTACCTGCGCCATTCCCCCCGCCCGCGCCTGGAGGCACGGTATTTCTCCCCCGTAGGAGCGGACCTTGTCCGCGATAGCCGGAGGTTTCGGCGCGGATCGCGGATGAGATCCGCTCCTACGCTGCCCCGCCCGCGCCATTCCCATTGTAGGAGCGCGCCCTGCGCGCGAATCGCGGGCAGGGCCCGCTACAGGTTACCGGGAGGCACGGTATTCCCCCCGTAGGAGCGGACCTTGTCCGCGATAGCCGGACGATCCGGCGCGGTTCGCGGATGAGATCCGCGCTGCCCCACCCACGCCATTCCCCTGTAGGAGCGCGCCCTGCGCGCGATTTCGCGGGCAGGGCCCGCTTACAGGGAGGCACGAATCTCATCCGCAATTGCGCTCAGCGCCGCGAGTGGTCCCGGCGCAGTTCGGCCAGGCGGGCGGCCAGCAGGTCCAGGCCGGTGGCGCGGTCTTCCGGCAGGCGGCGCACGCTGGCCTGGGTCAGGCGCATCTGGCGGATGAAGCGCCGGCAGTGACGGCACAGCAGCAGGTGGCGGCGCACCGCGAGTTTCTCGCGCAGGCCGAGCTGGCTGTCCAGCAGGTCGCTGGAGAGGGCCACCAGTTCCTTGCAGGTCAGCATTGGCCGGTCTCCTCGAAATGCTCCAGGGTGGCGAACAGCTTCAGCCGCCCGCGGTGCAGCAGCACCCGGACATTGGAGAGGGAAAGCGACAGAAGATTACAGATTTCCTGCAATTCCAGGCCCTGGCGCTCGCGCAGCAGGACCACGCTGCGCTGCAGGTCCGACAGGCTCAGCAGGGTCTTTTCCAGGCATTCGCGCAGTTCGTCCTCGGCCAGCAGGGCCTCGGGCGAGTCCGAATGCCAGGCCAGGGGCGCGGCGCTCCAGTGGCCGTCGGCGGCGAAGCGGCTGTCGTCGATGCTGCCGTGGGGCGCCGGCAGGTCGTCCAGGGAGACTTCCCGGCGCACCTGGCGCAGCTTGCTCTTGGCGGTGTTGGCGGTAACGGTCAGCAGCCAGGTCTTGAGGCTGGAGCGCCCCTGGAAGCCGTCCAGGTGGCGCACCACGGCGAGCCAGGCGTCCTGCACCACCTCGTCGGCGTGGGCGCTGCCGACGATGGCCAGGGCCACGGCGCGCATGGCGCCCTGGTAGGCCGCGACCATCTCGCGGAAAGCCGCGTCCTCGCCGGCGCGCAGGCGCGCCAGCAGTTCGCCATCGGCTTCGCCCACCCGGTCAGCGCTTGCGCAGGATCACGCTGCCGATGGAGTAGCCGGCGCCGAAGGAGCTGAGCACGCCGATGGAACCGGCGGGCAGGTCCTCGTGGTACTTGTGCAGGGCGATCACCGAGCCGGCCGAGCTGGTGTTGGCATAGGTGTCGAGGATCACCGGCGCCTCGTGGGCCTCGGCGTCGCGGCCGAGCAGCTTGCGGGTGATCAGCAGGTTCATGTTGAGGTTGGCCTGGTGCAGCCAGAAGCGCTTGACGTCGCCGACCGGGATGTCGTTCTGCGCCAGGTGCTCGCCGATCAGCTCGGCGACCATCGGGCAGACGTCCTTGAACACCTTGCGGCCTTCCTGGACGAACAGCTTGTCGCGCTGGCCGATGCCCTCTTCCGCGGCGCGGTTGAGGAAGCCGAAGTTGTTGCGGATGTTGTTGGAGAACTGCGTCAGCAGCTTGGTGCTGACGATGTCGAACTGCTGCTTGCCGATGGCCTGGTCGGCGCGCTCGACGATCACCGCGGTGGCCGCGTCGCCGAAGATGAAGTGGCTGTCGCGGTCGCGGAAATTCAGGTGGCCGGTGCAGATTTCCGGGTTGACCATCAGGATGGCGCGGGCCTGGCCCAGTTGCACGGCGTTGGCCGCGGCCTGCAGGCCGAAGGTGGCCGAGGAGCAGGCGACGTTCATGTCGAAGCCGAAGCCCTGGATGCCGAGGGCGGCCTGGACCTCGATGGCCACCGCCGGGTAGGCACGCTGCAGGTTGGAGCAGGCGACGATGACGCCGTCGATGTCCGCCGCGCTGCGGCCGGCCCGGTGCAGCGCCTCCTTGGCGGCGTGCACGGCCATCTCGCAGAGGATGCCCCAGTCGTCGTTGCTGCGCTCGGGGATGCGCGGGACCATGCGCTGCGGGTCGAGGATGCCTTGCTTGTCGACCACGAAGCGGCTCTTGATGCCGGAGGCCTTCTCGATGAACGCCGAGCTGGATTCGCTCAGCGCTTCCAGCTCGCCCTTGGCGATGGCTTCGGCGTGCTGGTCGTTGTACTGGCGGACGTAGGCATTGAAGGACTCCACCAGTTCATCGTTGGAGATGCTGAACGGCGGGGTATAGAGACCGGTTCCGCTGATCACGACTTTATGCACGGTCAATCCTCTTCTCAATCTGGCTGCCGGCCCCGGCAGCATGGTTAGGCATCGATGTGCCCGCCCGCGGGCCGGCACTGCAAAAGGGGTTCGGCCCGCAGGGCCTGAGGGCACGGCCTGATGACCAGGCAGTGTGCCATCGAAGGTGGCGCGCCGGCATCTTCCACCGCCCAACGGCGACGGCGCTGCGCGGCGCTCGAATAACCGCCGATTATGCGGCAAATCGTCGGCAAATGCCGCTACCGCGGCGCAGATTTCCAGCATACAGACCTTGTACCGGCCGGTGATTGAAATTCCCGAAAGCCGCTATGGCCAGGCCATCCGGGCGAGTTGGCGGAAGCGCCCTGCGCTCTTGCGCAAATGCCCTTGGGGCGAATACCCGCATGCCACCGGGCAGCTGCGCTGAACCCCGGCGGGAAAACCGCTGTCGAGGAAAGGGGCGCCCGCCGGCGCCCCTTTTCATTGGCAAGCACAGAGGTAGCGATGCTGGTTTCCCTTCAGGCGCTGCGGGCCCTGGCCGCCTGGCTGGTGGTGTTCCATCACTTCATGCAGGTGTTCTTCGATTTTCGCGCCGACAGCCTCGGCGGGCGCCTGCTGTCCACCCGCGGCCAGGTCGGGGTGGACATCTTCTTCGTCCTCAGCGGCTTCGTCATCCAGCTGTCCTGCGCCGGGCGCCAGGTGCCCGGCCTGACCTTCCTGGCCCAGCGGCTGGCGCGCATCGCCCCGGCCTACTGGCTGTACACCGCCATCACCGCGCTGATCCTCTACGCCTTCGGCAACCTGATGCCGGTCTACGGCGTGGCCCTGCCGCAGCTGCTGCTGTCGCTGCTCTTCCTGCCCAGCCAGAACCCCGGCGGCTTCGGCTTCTACCCGATACTGCCGGTGGGCTGGACGCTGAACTTCGAGATGCTCTTCTACCTGCTGTTCGCCCTCTCCTTCGCCGTGGGCGAACGCTGGCGCCCCTGGCTGGTGGGCGCGTTGCTGGCGCTGGTCAGCGGCGTGCTGGCGAAGGCGCCGTGGCTGAGCAATTTCTACCGCAACCCCATCGTCTGCGAATTCCTCTTCGGCCTGCTGCTGGCCGAGCTGTACCGCCGCGGCCTGCTGCGCCTGCGGGCATCGGTGGCACTGCCCCTGGCGCTGGGCGCGGTGCTGGTGCTGCTGCACTTCCCCGCCGACCATCCCTGGCGCCCGCTGACCTGGGGCCTGCCCAGCGCGGCGCTGGTGGCCGCCTGCGTGGCGCTGGAGCCATGGTTCGCCGGCTGCCGCCCGCTCAAGGCGCTGGGCGACTGGAGCTATTCGGTGTACCTGGTCCACGTGATAGTGCTGTGGCTGGCCAGCTACTGGCTGCACCAGCGCCTGGGCCTGGGCCCGTACCAGACGCTGGCGCTGTGCCTGCCGGCTATCCTGCTGCTGTCCTGGCTGAGCTACGAATGGGTGGAACTGCGCCTGGGCCGACGCCTGAAGCGGGCCTGGGCGCCGCGCCCGGTGCCGGCCTAGCCGTCGCTGCAGACCAGGCGGTTGCGCCCCTGGGCCTTGCCGCGGTACAGGCGGTGGTCGCAGCAACGGTACAGGGCCTCGGCGTCGTCGCCGTCCACCGGCCACTCGGCCAGGCCGAAGGTGGCCGACAGCGGGATGACATGGCCGCGGTACAGCAGCGGGTTGGCCGCCAGGTCCGTGCGCAGGCGCTCCACCAGCGGTGCGGCGTCGAAGCGGACGGTGTTGCGCAGCAGCAGGGCGAACTCCTCGCCGCCCAGGCGGCCGATCATGTCGCCGGCGCGCAGGTGCAGGCGCAGCCGGGCGCAGAGGTACTGCAGGGCCTTGTCGCCGGCGTCGTGGCCCCAGCGGTCGTTGACGTCCTTGAAGTGGTCCACGTCCAGCAGCACCAGCACCCAGCGCTGGCCGTTGCCGTGGGAATCCTCCAGGCAACGCAGCACCGCGCGCTGGAACGCCTCGCGGCTGGCCACGCCGGTCAGCGCGTCGCTCAGCGCCAGGCGCTGCAGCAACTGCTGGGCCTGGGCGCGGCGGGTTTCGTAGATGTGCACGAAGGCCATGATCAGCAGGCCGCAGAGGATGGCGTTGCCTAGGTCGATCATCCCCGGGGCGTCCAGGCGCAGCGGGTGCTGGCGCAGGTAGAGCAGCGCGGCCACGCCGACGAAGGGCACCGAGAGCAGGAAGCCGCGCCACGCGCCCAGCAGCAGGTAGGCCATCACCGGCATCAGGTAGAGCCAGACGAAGGCCGTGGCCGAGGCCTGCGGCATGATGATGATGTAGACCAGGAAGCAGAAGGTGGGCAGCAGGTAGGCGTAGATCCACGGCGTCAGGTCGCGCACCCGCGCCAGGCGCGAGGTGGCCCACAGCAGCAGCGCGCAGACCAGCGCCTCCAGGCCAGCCAGCAGGTAGTTGCCGTTGAGGCACTGGAGCACCGAGAAGATTCCCAGGGTCAGCCCGGTGCAGAAGAAGACCAGGCGCATCAGCAGACGCTGGTCGGCCAGGTCCAGTCCGCTGGTGCTGGCCGCCGGCTCCCCCGGCGCATTGGCTTTGGCCTTGTCGTGCATGGCTACCTTTCCCTGGCCCCGCCAGGCATGGCGGAGCGCTGGACGAAACGACCGCCCATCCGCGTGGATGGAGTCTAGCCAGTCCGCCCGCCCGGCAGCACAGCCGGTCGTCGCCCGCCGGACGGTGCAAGCATGGCGACCAACGCCGTGAATTCACGGCAGCTTCATCGCCGCTGCGCTAGCCTTCGAGGAACCCCAACCACGGAGGGCGCCCATGCGCGCATTGATCGCTTCGCTGTCCCTGCTGGCCCTGGCCGGCTGCTCGTCCTACCAGGCCAGGGAAACCGGCCCGGTGCCCGCCGACCGTCTGCTGGGCTTCCAGCAGGAGGCCCAGGACGGCGCCAGGGTCGAGGTCGAGCGCGACCTGGGCTTCCTCGGCGGCGGCTGCATGGTCGCCTTCAAGATCGACCGCCAATTGGCCGCGCGCATCGCCGTGGGCGAGACCGCCAGCTTCCAGCTGCCGCCCGGCCAGCACATCGTCGGCATCGGCGCCGACGAACAGGGCGAGGGCCTGTGCAGCAAGGGCCTGCTGCGCCGCGAACTGCTGGTGGACCTCGCCGCCGGCGAGACCGCGCAGTTCCGCATCCTCAGCGACGCCAACAAAGGCTTCGACATCCTCCCGGCCCAGCGTTGACGCCCGGGCGGGGCCGCGGCCCCGCCCTTCCCCGGCTTACCCGTTGATGCGTCGCACCAGGCGCGCCTGCAGCTGTTCCAGCTCGGCCGGGTCGGCCTTCTGCGCGGCGTGGATGCCCAGGCCCTGGCCGGCGTAGCGCGGCACTATGTGCACGTGGATATGGAACACCGTCTGCCCGGCGGGCGCACCGTTGAACTGGGCCACCTGCACGCCGTCGGGGTTGAGTTCCTCGACTATCGCGCGGGTCAGGCGCTGCACCACCCCCATCACCTTGCACAGCGCATCGGCGTCGACTTCGAGGATGTTGCGCGCGGCGCTGCGCTTGGGCACCACCAGCGCATGGCCGTGGGACTGCGGGAAGAGGTCGAGGAAGGCGAGCACGTCGTCGTCCTCGTACAGCTTGTAGCAGGGGGCGTCGCCGCGAATGATCTGGGCGAAGATGTTCTGCGGGTCATAGGTGCCTTGCAGGCTCATGGCGCTGTCCTTGAGCGGTGGATCGGAGACGGCACCATACCGGCTCGCGGCGCCGCTGGCACCTCCCCCCTGCGCGATCGGCGGCGTATGCTGGGCGTTCGACTTTCAGACCGGAGTTCCCATGCCTTCGCTCGCCGACTTCCCGATCACCCGCAAATGGCCCGCCACCCGCCCCGACGTCCTGCAGCTGTACTCGCTGCCCACGCCCAACGGGGTGAAGGTCTCGATCATGCTGGAGGAAACCGGCCTGGCCTACGAGCCGCACCTGGTCAGCTTCGAGCGCAACGACCAGTTCAGCCCGGAATTCCTCTCGCTGAACCCGAACAACAAGATTCCCGCCATCCTCGACCCCAACGGCCCCGGCGGCCAGCCGCTGGCGCTGTTCGAGTCCGGCGCCATCCTCATCTACCTGGCCGACAAGACCGGCCAGTTGCTGCCCCAGGACCCGGCGCGGCGCTACGAGGCGATCCAGTGGTTGATGTTCCAGATGGGCGGCATCGGCCCGATGTTCGGCCAACTGGGCTTCTTCAATAAATTCGCCGGTCGCGAGATCGAGGACAAGCGGCCGCTGAATCGCTATGTGGAGGAGTCCCGGCGGCTGCTCGGCGTGCTCGACCAGCGCCTGGAAGGGCGCGACTGGGTGATGGGGCAGGAGTACGGCATCGCCGACATCGCCATCTTCCCCTGGGTGCGCAACCTGGTGGGCTTCTACGAGGCGGGTGACCTGGTGCAGTTCGAGCGCTTCGGCAATGTGAAACGGGTACTGGAGGCGTTCCTGGCGCGGCCGGCGGTGCAGCGGGGGTTGGGGATTCCGCAGCGGGGTTGAGGTTGGGGTTGGGCTGCTCGCGAACGATGGTGTCCAGCTTGGCTACGGAGCGGTGTCGAAGTCCGCAGCCCTCTCCCCCCGCCCTCTCCCTGAAGGGAGAGGGGGCTTGTCCGTGCCGAGAGAGGGAATGGTTTCAGCCGGAAACCTTCGGTGCTGCCGGCTAACTCCAAAACATCCCGTTCGGCCCAACGCCCCCTCTTCCGGCTAACGCCGAAACACCCGAGCACGCCGAACGGTCCCCTCTCCCTTCAGGGCGGGGCGCGCAGCCGAGGGTTAGGGAGAGGGAGCGGAGTCCCTCTCGAACACCGGAGCAGCCGGGAAACACTGTTCGCGAGCAAGAACTAGGCGTCCCCCTCGCTCCTACGAAAAACCTCGTCAGGCCTCGACCTGGCTCCACTGCTTGCTCAGCCGCTTGTCCGACACCGGCACCTTGGTCCCCAGTTGCTGGGCGAACAGCGATACGCGGTATTCCTCCAGCATCCAGCGGTACAGCACCAGTTCCGGATCGCGCTTGCCTTCCTGGGCGTGCTTGGCCTGGCGGGCCTTGTACTGGTCCCAGTAGCCGGCCATCTCGCCGCTCCACACGCGGTCGCGCTGGACCTGGCCGGCGACCTTGTCCAGGCGCTGTTCCACGGCCTTGAGGTAGCGCGGGTATTCCTTCAGCCATTCCAGCGGGGTGTCGCGGACGAAGCCGGGGTAGACCAGGTTGGCCAGTTGCCCCTTCACGTCGTTGAGCGGCACCGTCATGGCCAAGTCGACCTTGCCCTTGAAGCGCTTCTGCAGGCCGTGCCAGAGCTTGAGGATGTCCAGCACCAGGCGGGCGATGCGTTCGGCGTGTTCGGTCCAGGCGCCGCGTTTTTTCTCCGCCAGCGAAGCCAGGGCCGCGCCGTCGCGGGGCAGGCTGGCCTCGCCTTCGAGGATGCAGGCGTCCAGGCTGGCCAGGAGGATGTCTTCCACCAGCGCCTCGACGCGGCCCAGTTCGCGGTACAGCAGGCCCATCTCGGTCTGCCCCGGCAGCTTGCCACGCAGGAATTTCGCCGGCTCGGCCAGTTGCTGCAGCAGCAGGCGCTGCAGGGCGCGGCGGTGCTGGTACTCGGCCTCGGCCTGGGTGGGGAAGCGGTTTTCCTTCACCACCCCGCCCTCTTCCACCAGCGCCGGGTAGACCGTCATCGACAGCCCGGCGATCTTCTGCTGGGCCTTTTCCGCCACTTCGGCGAAGCCCTTGGCTTCCACCGGCTTCTGCGGCTTGTCGGCCTGGGGAATGGCCAGGGCGGCCTGGCTGGCTTCGGCGAAGCGCGCGGTGAGTTCGGCGAGGTCGCGGCCTTCGCCGAGGAACTTGCCGCGGGCGTCCACCACCTCGATGTTCATGCGCAGGTGGCTTTCCACCTGGGTTTCGGCCTCGGCCCAGGCTTCCTCGGGCACGCGGCTGCCGGTCATGCGTTGCAGCTCGCGGCCCAGGGCCTCGGGCAGCGCCCCTTCGGCGAAGGTCATCTTGCCCAGCGCGGCGCGGACGAAGTCCGGCACCGGCACGAAGTTCTTGCGGATGGCCTTGGGCAGGTTGCGCACAAGGGCCACGCACTTGGCTTCCAGCAGGCCCGGCACCAGCCATTCCAGGCGCTCGGCGGGCAGTTGCGGCAGCAGCGGCGCCGGCACGCGCAGGGTCACGCCGTCGCGCGGGTGGCCCGGCTCGAAGTGGTAGCTCAGCGGCAACTGCAGCTCGCCCAGGCGCAGGCGGTCCGGATAGAGGCCGGCGGTGACTTCGCTGGCATCGCGGGCCAGCACGTCTTCCTCGCGCATGATCAGCAGATCGGGCTGCTGCTTGTGCTCGCGCTCGTACCACTTCTCGAAGCTGGCGGTCTGGTAGATGTCCGCCGGCAGGCGCGCGTCGTAGTAGGCGAACAGGGTTTCCTCGTCGGCGAGGATGTCGCGGCGGCGCGCCTTGGCTTCCAGTTCGTCGAGCTTCTCCAGCAACTGGCGGTTGGCGGCAAGGCACCTGGCGCGGCTGTTGATCTCGCCGCGCACCAGGGCCTCGCGGATGAACAGCTCGCGGGCCACCGGCGGGTCGATGGGGCCGTAGTGCACGGCGCGGCGGCCGACGACGATCAGCCCGTAGAGGGTCACCTGCTCGTAGGCCACCACCTGGCCGCGCTTCTTCTCCCAGTGCGGTTCCAGGTGGTTCTTCTTCACCAGGTGGCCGGCCAGGGGCTCCAGCCAGTCCGGCTCGATCTTCGCCACCATGCGCGCAAACAGCTTGGTGGTCTCCACCAGCTCGGCGGCCATGATCCACTGCGGCTTCTTGCGCCCGATGACGCTGGAGGGGTGGACCCAGAAGCGCCGCTGGCGCGCGCCCAGGTAGTCGCCGTCCTCGGACTTCTGGCCGATCTGGCTGAGCAGGCCGGAGAGGATGGCCTTGTGCACGGCGGCGTAGTCGATGTCGCGCTTGGGCGGCTCACCTTCCTTGTAGGAGCGAGCTTGCTCGCGAACGCTCTTCGCGTCTTTGGTCGCCTGGGGTTTCGCAGCGTTGGGTTGTTCGCGAGCAATGGCTGAGGCGCCCCCCTCGCTCCTACGAGAAGCATCGCCCTTGCCGAAGGGGAGTTTAAGTTCGCGGCAGATCAGGGTGAGCTGGCGGTGCGCATCGCGCCATTCGCGCAGGCGCAGGTAATTCAGGAAGTTCTTCCGGCACCAGGCGCGCAGGGCGTTGGAGCCCAGGGCCTGGCGCTGTTCCTCGAAGCCGCGCCAGAGGTTGATCAGCGCGGCGAAGTCGGAGTCCGGGTCCTTCCACTGCGCGTGGGCCTGGTCGGCGGCCTGCTGGCGTTCGATCGGGCGTTCGCGCGGGTCCTGCACGGAGAGCGCGCTGGCCACCGTCAGCACTTCGTTCAGGCTGCCCTGGTGGGCCGCCTCCAGCAGCATGCGGCCCAGCCGCGGGTCCACCGGCAGGCGCGCCAGCTGGCGGCCCAGCGGCGTCAGCTGGCCCTCGCGGTTCACCGCCGAGAGTTCCTGCAGCAGGGTGAAGCCGTCCTTGATCGCCTTGCCGTCCGGCGGCTCGATGAAGGGGAAGGCCTCGATGTCGCCCAGGCGCAGGTGGAGCATCTGCAGGATCACCGCCGCCAGGTTGGTGCGCAGGATCTCCGGGTCGGTGAAGGCCGGCCGGCCGTTGAAATCCTCCTCGCTGTACAGGCGCACGCAGATGCCCGGCTCGACCCGCCCGCAGCGGCCCTTGCGCTGGTTGGCGCTGGCCTGGGAGATAGCCTCGATGGGCAGCCGCTGGACCTTGGCGCGGTAGCTGTAGCGGCTGATGCGCGCGGTGCCGCTGTCGATCACGTAGCGGATGCCCGGCACCGTCAGCGAGGTCTCGGCGACGTTGGTGGCCAGCACTATCTTGCGCCCCGGCATGGGCGCGAAGATCTTCTGCTGTTCCGCCGGGGTCAGCCGCGCGTATAGCGGCAGCACCTCGGTATGGCGCAGGTTGGCCTTGCGCAGCATGTCCGCGGCATCGCGGATTTCCCGTTCGCCGGGGAGGAACACCAGCACGTCGCCGGGGCGCTTGCCGACTTCGCGCTCGTGGGCGGCGATTTCGTCCAGGGCGCGGAGGATGCCCTCGTCCACCGAGAGGTCGTCGAACAGCGCCTCGCCGTCCTCGTCCACTTCGGCGGCCAGCGGGCGGTACCAGGTTTCCACCGGGTAGGTGCGCCCGGAGACTTCGACAATAGGCGCGTCCCCGAAGTGCTTGGAGAAGCGCTCCAGGTCGATAGTCGCCGAGGTGATGATCAGCTTCAGGTCCGGCCGGCGCGGCAGCAGGGTCTTGAGGAAGCCGAGCAGGAAGTCGATGTTCAGGCTGCGCTCGTGGGCCTCGTCGACGATGATGGTGTCGTAGCGCTCCAGGTAGCGGTCGTGCTGGGTCTCGGCCAGCAGGATGCCGTCGGTCATCAGCTTGACCAGGGTGCTGTCGTCGCTCTGGTCCTCGAAGCGCACCTGGTAGCCCACCAGCGAACCCAGCGGCGTGCCGATCTCCTCGGCCACCCGCGTGGCGACGCTGCGCGCGGCCAGGCGGCGCGGCTGGGTGTGGCCGATCAGGCCGTGGCTGCCGCGGCCCAGTTCCAGGCAGATCTTCGGCAGCTGGGTGGTCTTGCCCGAGCCGGTCTCGCCGGCGATCACCACCACCTGGCTCTTCAGCAGCGCGGCCTTGATCTCGTCGCGCTTGGCGGCGATCGGCAGGCTGTCGTCGTAGCGGATCGCCGGGACGCTGGCGCGGCGCGCCTCGACCTTGGAGCAGGAAGCCTGGAAGCGCTCCACCCATTGCGCCAGCTTGCCGTCGTCGGGGTGCTTGCGCAGTTCGTGGAACTGCCGGCGCAGGCGGTGGCGGTCGCGGATCAACGCGTGGTCGAGGCGTTGCAGGAGCTGTTCGGGGCTGGGCGTTACGTCGGTCATCGGCTGCGCTGGCGTCTGTGCGAAAGGCGGCCGCGCGCCTGGCGGCGGCCGCTTCCGGAAAGGGGCAAAGACGGGATTGTCGCAGAGTAACGCCCCGCGTCGCCACGCCCAGTGCGTGGCGGCGGGGTTTCAGGCGCGAATCAGATGCGGAACTGGCCGACCAGCTGGCGCAGGCGCTCGCCCAGGCCGCTCAGCTCGCTGGCGGTGCGCGCGCCCTGCACGGCGTCCTCGGCCACCCGGTCCACGCCGTCGGCGATCTGGTGCACGCTGCGGTTGATCTCCTCGGCCACCGCGGTCTGTTCCTCGGCGGCGCTGGCGATCTGCGCGTTCATCGAGTTGATGGTGCCGATCAGGTTGGCCATGGCGTCCAGCGACTGCCCGGCCTGGTCGGCCTGGCTGCGGGTGCGCCCGGCCATCTCGCTGGCGCGCTGCATGGCCTGCACGGAACCGGCGGTGGTGGCCTGCAGGCGGTCGATCATCTGCTGGATCTCGCCGGTGCTCTGCTGGGTACGGCTGGCCAGCGCGCGCACTTCGTCAGCGACCACCGCGAAGCCGCGCCCGGCCTCGCCGGCGCGGGCCGCCTCGATGGCGGCGTTGAGCGCCAGCAGGTTGGTCTGCTCGGCGATGGAGCGGATCACTTCCAGCACGCCGACGATGCCGCGCACGTCCTGGCTGAGGGTGTCCAGGGCCTCGCTGCTGCTGCTCACCTCGCCGGCCAGGTCGTTGATCTGCGCCACGCACAGGTCCACCTCGCGCTTGGCCGCCTGGCCCTCGCGGTCGGTGTCGCGGGCGGCGTCGGCGGCGCGCTGGGCGCTGCGCGCCACTTCCTGGGCGGCGGCGGTCATCTCGTTGATCGCCGTGGCCACCTGGTCGGTCTCGCTGCGCTGGCCGGCCATCGCCTGCTCCGAGCGCTGCGCCTGCTGGGCGACGTTGCCGACCAGCCCGGACAGTTGCCCGGTGGTGCCGGCCACCTGCTGCACCAGGGTGTGGATCTTCTCGACGAAGCGGTTGAACGACTGCGCCAGCTCGCCCAGTTCGTCGCGGCTTTCCACCGGCAGGCGGTGGGTCAGGTTGCCGTCGCCGGCAGCCATGTCGTCGAGGTTGGCCTTGACCCGCAGCAGCGGGCGGACGATGGCGTTGCCGGTGGGCACCGCCACCAGGGCGATGATCACCAGCAGCGCCAGGGCCGAGCCGATCATCAGCGTCAGCAGGCTGTTGATCTGCCCGTGCAGTTGTTCGCGGGCCTTGGCCACGTCTTCCTCGATGTCGTCCAGGTTCAGCGAGGTGCCGAACACCAGGTTCCACTTCGGCAGGTACTGCGCGTAGCCGATCTTCGGCACGACGGCGCTGTTGCCCGGGCGGGTGAAGCTGTAGTGCACGTAGTGGCTGTCGTCCTGGCCGGCGCGCACCAGCTCGCGGATGGCGTAGACGCCGTTGGGGTCGCGGAAGCTGCTGAAGTCTTCGCCGATGCGCTCTTCGCTGGTGCCCTGGAAGACGCGCACCGAGCGGGTGTCGTAGCCCCAGAAGTAGCCGCCGTTGCCGTAGGCCAGGCGCTTGAGCAGCGCCACCCCGGCCTCGCGCGCCGCCGCATCGCCTTCGGCCGCGGCCTGGTACTGCGGGCCGACCGCCGCCAGGGCGACGTCGACGAACTGCTTGAGCTGGACCTGGCGGTCTTCGATCAGGCTCTGGCGGATCTGCTCTTCCTGCTGGCCGGACAGCCGCTGCAGCGCCACCAGGGTCACGGTGCAGAGCACCAGGGTGAGGATCAGGATCGGGAGTAGCGCCAGGCTCAGGACCTTGGCGCGCAGGCGCAGGGAGGGAATCACGGTGGCAGCCTCCATAGGCAGGGGCGACGGCATCAAAAAACCCGCCGTGGGGCGGGTTTCTTGTTATCGGCTCAGGCCTGGGCCTTCTTTAGCTCCTGGTCGCGCAATTCGCGACGGAGGATCTTGCCGACGTTGGTGGTCGGCAGGCTCTCGCGGAACTCCACGTACTTCGGACGCTTGTAGCCGGTCAGGTTGTCGTGCATGTGCTTGACCACCTGCTCCTTGGTCAGGGTCACACCCGGGCGCGGCACCACGAACACCTTGATCACCTCGCCGGAACGCTCGTCCGGCACGCCGATGGCGGCGCACTGCAGCACACCCGGCAGGGTGGCGAGGACGTCTTCCAGCTCGTTGGGGTACACGTTGAAGCCGCTGACCAGGATCATGTCCTTCTTGCGGTCGACGATGCGCATGTAGCCGTCTTCCTGGATGATCGCCACGTCGCCGGTGCGCAGCCAGCCGTCCTTGTCGAGGATCTCGTCGGTGGCCTCCTGGCGCTGCCAGTAGCCCTTCATCACCTGCGGGCCCTTGACGCACAGCTCGCCGCGCTCGCCCAGGGGCAACTCGTTGCCGGCGTCGTCGACGACCTTGCACAGGGTCGACGGAACCGGAATGCCGATGGTGCCGATCTGGATGTTCTGGAACGGGTTCACCGACACCACCGGGCTGGTCTCGGTCATGCCGTAGCCTTCGCAGATGGAGCAGCCGGTGACTTCCTTCCAGCGCTCGGCCGCGGCCTGTTGCAGGGCCATGCCGCCGGAGAGCGTCAGCTTAAGGCTGGAGAAGTCCAGCTTGCGGAACGCCTCGTTGTTGCACAGGCCGACGAACAGGGTGTTCAGGCCGACGAAGCCGGTGAACTTCCACTGCGCCAGTTCCTTGGAGAAGGCGTTCAGGTCGCGCGGGTTGGTCACCAGGATGTTGTGGTTGCCGGTGAGCATCATCGCCATGCAATGGAAGGTGAAGGCGTAGATGTGGTACAGCGGCAGCGGCGCGATGAGGATCTCGCAGCCTTCGTTGAGGTTGGCGCCCATCAGTGCCTTGCACTGCAGCATGTTGGCCACCAGGTTGCGGTGCGTCAGCATGGCGCCCTTGGCCACCCCGGTGGTGCCGCCGGTGTACTGCAGCACGGCCACGTCGTCGCTCTTCGGCGAGGACTCGCGCACGCTCTTGCCGCGGCCCTTGGCCAGGGCGTCGTTGAGCTTGACGGCGTTGCCGATGTGGTAGGCCGGGACCATCTTCTTGACGTACTTGACCACCGCGTTGATCAGCAGGCGCTTGAGCGGCGGCAGCAGGTCGGCGACCTCGGTGATGAGCACGTGGCGGATGCCGGTGCGCGGCAGCACTTCCTCGGCCAGGTGGGCCATGTTGGCCAGGCACACCAGCGCCTTGGCGCCGGAGTCGTTGAACTGGTGTTCCATCTCCCGCGCGGTGTACAGCGGGTTGGTGTTGACCACGATGAGGCCGGCGCGCATGGCGCCGAACACCACGATGGGATATTGCAGGACGTTGGGCAGCTGCACCGCGATGCGGTCGCCCGGCTGCAGGTCGGTGTCGTTCTGCAGGTAGGCGGCGAAATCACCGGAGAGGCGGTACAGGTCGCCGTAGGTCAGGGTCTTGCCAAGGTTGCTGAAGGCAGGCTTGTTGGCAAAGCGTTGGCAGGACTCCTTGAGCACCGCGAGGATGTTCGGGTACTGGTCGGCATTGATCTCGGCAGCGATACCTGCTGGGTATTTGTCCTTCCAGAAATTGTCGATCATGGAAGCCCACTCCTAAGCAACAGCTTATCTTTACCGCGTACGCGGTTCTTTGTTGTGTTTGTGCCGCTTTCCCCGGGTCGGGGAGCGAAAAGCGGGCCGAGATTAACAGCTTTGCCAAAACCCGACCAGCACCAAACACAGCCTACCCAGTCATAAAAATGACCAAGAGCAGGTAAATCGGTCACAACCCGCCCATCGGTCGGAAAAGCCCGTGCCAGAAGGGCTGCGGCCTTGTTGGATTGTCTGACAAAGACACTGCCGGGGAAAGCGAGACGAAAAAAACGGAGGCGGGTCGGCGGACCAGCCTCCGTTCGGAGGGTTGCGAGGGCTGATGCGGTCAGGCGCTTTCGCGCAGCTCGCGGCGGAGGATCTTGCCCACCGGGGTCATCGGCAGGGCCTCCTTGAGGACGATCTGCTTGGGCACCTTGTAGCCGGTGAAGTTCTCCTTGCAGTAGGCCTTCAGCTCCTCCACCGTCAGACCCGGCTCACGGGCCACGACGAAGAGTTTGACGGCCTCGCCGGAACGTTCGTCCGGCACCCCGACCGCGGCGCAGTTGGCCACCTTCGGGTGGGCCATGACCACGTCCTCGATCTCGTTGGGGTAGACGTTGAAGCCGGAGACGATGATCAGGTCCTTCTTGCGGTCGACGATGCGCACGAAACCGTCCGCGTCGATCACCGCGATGTCGCCGGTGCGCAGCCAGCCCTCGGCGTCCAGCACCTCCTCGGTGGCCTCCGGGCGCTGCCAGTAGCCCTTCATCACCTGCGGGCCCTTCACGCACAGCTCGCCGCGTTCGCCCAGGGGCTGCTCGTTGCCCTCGTCGTCGATCACCTTCAGCGCGGTGCCCGGCACCGGGATGCCCACGGTGCCCAGGCGCGCCAGCTCGCCGTAGGGGTTGGTGCTGACCACCGGCGAGGTCTCGGTGAGGCCGTAGCCCTCGACCACGGTGCAGCCGGTGGCGGCCTTCCAGCGCTCGGCGGTGGCCGAGACCAGCGCGGTGCCGCCGGAGTTGGTGACCTTGAGGTTGGAGAAGTCCAGGTCCTTGAACTCCGGGTGCTCCATCAGCGCCACGAACAGGGTGTTCAGCCCCAGCAGCGAGGAGAAGCGCCACTTCTTCAGCTCCTTGATGAAGCCGGGGATGTCCCGCGGGTTGCTGATCAGCACGTTGTGGTTGCCGTTGTGCATCATGCACATGCAATTCGCGGTGAAGGCATAGATGTGGTACAGCGGCAGCGGCGCGATCATCACCTCGCCGCCCTCGTTCATCAGCGGGCGGCCGTCGGGGCCGTGCTGCGACAGGCAGGCGTCCACCTGCAGCATGTTCGCCACCAGGTTGCCGTGGGTGAGCATGGCGCCCTTGGCCACGCCGGTGGTGCCGCCGGTGTACTGCAGCACGGCGAGGTCCTCCAGGCCGACCTTGACCGGCTGCAGCGCATGGCCGCGGCCCTGGCGCAGCACCTCCTTGAAGGGCACCGCCTGGGGCAGCCGGTAGTCCGGGACCATCTTCTTCACGTACTTGACCGCGGCGTTGACCAGCAGGCCCTTGAGCGCCGGCTGCAGGTCGCCCATCTGCGCCTCGATCAGGTATTCGATGCCGGTGTCCGGCAGCACTTCCTGCACCAGCTTGCCGAACAGGTTGACGTAGACCAGCGCCCGCGCACCCGAGTCCTTGAACTGGTGGCGCATCTCGCGGGCGGTGTACAGCGGGTTGGTGTTGACCACCACCAGGCCGGCGCGCAGGGCGCCGAACACGGCGATGGGGTATTGCAGGATGTTGGGCATCTGCACGGCGATGCGCTCGCCGGGCTTGAGGTCGGTGTTGCGCTGCAGGTAGGCGGCGAAGGCGGCGGACAGGCGGTCCAGCTCGGCGTAGGTGAGGGTCACGCCCATGTTGCTGAACACCGGGCGGTCGGCGAAGCGCTTGCAGGAGCGCTCGAACACTTCCACCACCGATTTGTAAGCGCCCAGGTCGAGCTGGCTGGGCACGCCGGCGGGACGTTTGTCGTTCCAGAATTCCGCTTGCATTGGCTGTTGTCCTCTTTATTACCTGCAAGGCTGTTCCCGGCCGGCTCCCTCGGGCATCCGGCGCAGGGGCATCCGTCGCAAAGTAGCAGTTGCCCGGTGCAGCGCAAATACTTCGGCCGTTCCCATTTACTTCGTGAATCTTGCGCCACCGCCGGCGGGATGCTGCGCGGCGCCAGGCGCTGCTAGAATGCCGCCACCCCGAGCCGGCACAAGGATTGCCCATGCCGTACGCCGCCTACTGGCTGACCGCCAGCGACCAGACCCCGCTGTACACCCACCATTGGACCGCAGACGCAGCCAAGGGCGTGGTGATGCTCTCCCATGGCATGGCCGAGCACGCAGGGCGCTACGCCCGCCTGGGCGAGGCGCTGAACGCCGCCGGCTGGTCGCTGCTGGCCATCGACCAGCGCGGCCACGGCCGCACCGCCGAGCACGGCGACCTGGGCCACTACGCCGACCAGGGCGGCTGGGGCAAGGTGGTGGGCGACCTGCTCAGCCTCAACCGCCACGCGCGCGAACAGCACCCCGGCCTGCCGGTGGTCCTGCTCGGCCACAGCATGGGCAGCTACATCGCCACCGCCTACCTGCTGCAGCACAGCGCCACGCTGCAAGGCGCGGTGCTCTCCGGCTCCAACTACCAGCCGATAGCGCTGTACCGCGCCGCGCGCCTGGTGGCCCGCTTCGAGCGCTGGCGCCAGGGCCCGCTGGGGCGCAGCGCGCTGATCGAGTTCCTCTCCTTCGGCTCGTTCAACAAGGCCTTCAAGCCCAACCGCACGGAATTCGACTGGCTCAGCCGCGACACTCGCGAGGTGGACAAGTACATCAGCGACCCGCTGTGCGGCTTCCGCTGCAGCAACCAGCTGTGGCTGGACCTGCTCGGCGGCCTGGAGGACATCACCCCGGTGCAGCACCTGGCGCGCATCGACAAGGCCCTGCCGCTGCTGATCATCGGCGGCGAACGCGACCCGGTCAGCCAGGGCAGGCGCCTGCGCGACCTGGCCGCGGCGCTGGGCCGCGCCGGGCTGCGCGACGTGCAGACGCAGATCTACCCCGAGGCCCGCCACGAGTTGTTCAACGAGACCAACCGCGACGAGGTCACCCGCAACCTGATCGCCTGGCTGGACGGAGTCCTTTCCGCAGGCCAAGGCGCGAACCACGAGGAAAAGCCATGACCCAGGTGCAGAACGTTCCCTACGCCGAGCTCGAAGTCGGGCAGAAGGCCAGCTTCCAGCGCCCGGTCGGCGAGCGCGACATCCAGCTCTTCGCCGAAGTCTCCGGCGACCGCAACCCGGTCCACCTGGACGCCGACTACGCCGCCACCACCCTGTTCAAGGAGCGCATCGCCCACGGCATGCTCAGCGGCGCGCTGATCAGCGCGGCGATCGCCACCACCCTGCCCGGCCCGGGCACCATCTACCTGGGCCAAAGCCTGCGCTTCACCCGCCCGGTGAAGATCGGCGACGTGCTCGACGTGGAACTGGAAGTGCTGGAAAAACTGCCGAAGAACCGCGTGCGCATCGGCACCCGCGTGCTCAACCAGAACGGCGAGGCGGTGGTGGAAGGCGAAGCCGAGGTGCTGGCGCCGAAGCAGAAGCTGGACATCGAACTGCCGGCGCTGCCGCCGATCACCATCGGCTGATCCGCGCCCACAAAAAAACGCCGCTTTCCCCGGGGAAAGCGGCGTTTTTCATTGGCCAACCGTAGGGCGCATAACGCCTAGGGCGTTATCCGCCGCCTGGCCCTGGTCTCCGGCACCTTCGGGGCCAACCTTGGCATCGACTGTGGCCCCGGCGTATCGGCGGATAACCGCGAACGGTTATGCGCCCTACTCTTCAGGGACGCACGGTCGTAGCCGACTGCGCCGAGATGCTCTTCGTAGGATGGGTTGAGCCTGCGAAACCCATGCGGTCGTGGCGATGGATATCGCTTCGCTCAACCCATCCTACGACGGCGTTTCTCCTGCCCTACCCGGCCCCATGAAAAATCGCAGGCAAAAAAAACGGGCGACCGAAGTCGCCCCAAGTGCCTTGCGTGCTCTGTGATCGGGAAGGAGATCAGCCCTTCTTGTGGCTGTCCTTCCAGATGAAATATCCGACTCCACCGCAGAACAGGACCATCAGACCAACGGTGACAATGCCGGCGAGAACCACTTCGTCGATGAACATGATGCTGGCCTCCTGATTCCCTGTGCGTTTTGAAGATGGGCTCAGGTTAGCGTCGGCCGGGGGCGCGATATTGACCTGGATCAATGGCCGCAAAGCCCCGGTTCACGGGGCTTCGGATAACTGATCCAGATCAAGTTTGAAGGTAACCCGGGTGCGGTGCGTAGACGCGTAGAGCTTGGGATCGCGGGGTGATGTCAGAAGCCCAAAAAAATACCTGTAGGTACCTCCCGGCCCAGCGAAACGCTTGACCGGCAGGTTCTTGTCCGATTGGACTCTCAGAATTGCGCACGGAGGTAGTGCCGGAAATCACAATGCTCGCCATCCTCCCGGGTGAAGGAGTCGACCTTGAACCCCTGGGCCCCTAGGAGCTTCAGCACATTGACCAACTGGTCATGATTGAAGATCTGCGTATGTCCCGGCGCCGGCACGCCGCGAGAATCAGTGATCAGCAGTAGCTCACCGCCCTCTTCGAGTCGCGAGACACAATCTATCAGGAAGCTGATCCAGTCTCCGGTGTGGTCCAGTACATTCGAGCACACAACGAAATCGAAGCGTTCCACGATATCCGCGACCGGGGTATCGATGTAGAGCACCGCCCCCCGCTGCCCGAGGGACGAGAAATCGAGATTCGATGCGTAAAGCGCCATCAGTGAATCTTGGGAGACGACCGACACGCCTTCCAACTTCTCGAAGAACCCCATGGGGCCACAACCTACCTCCAGCACACGGCCCTCAAACCCCTGATAGGCATAGTCGCTCCCAGCTTTGGTGAAACCCATGTTGCCGAGCAACCACATGGCGTCCCTGTGCCGGACCTCCTGAATTTCACTCACGGATAGATGCCTGTGGGGCCACTGGTTGCGCCAGAAGTCCAACTCGTATCTTTGAGACTCCGGCCAGTTCGACGGGTCCGCTGATACCACAGATTCAGCCCCTCCATTCCGGGCAACTACGGAAATGTCATCGCTCATACAACCCCCTACCTCACACGACTATGTTCCAGGGAATTTTTACTCCCCCATGAAAGCCACAAGACAATATAAGAAAGCCAACAGGAACACCCCGAAAGCAGACGAGGGAAAATTCCTCACAACACTAGGAAAAATCCTAAAACCAAAGATGCATCTCAAAAGCTAAATTCAAAATGGAGACAGAAAACAAAGAACTAGAGCGCATGAAAAAAATACATTATCGTATTAGCACTGATGCCAATCATATTCCATGCGAACACACACTCCGCAATTAAGCCTAAACTTTCAACTCAGACAGAATACGGATTCACCAGCGGAATCGATTTACACAAACCAGGAGGAATGGCCGCAGCCCGCAGGATGATAGACAGACTTTCATCTCACGACATTAGATGGTTAAGAATGAGCTTAAATATTAATGTAAAGCTCTACCAGAACCCCACAAAAATAACATTCAACGAATACGAATGGAAACCCTACATAGAGTTATATGAGTACGCAAGGTCCAGAAACATGAAAACAATAATAACCACTTATCCAGCCTATGAGCTAGCACAACAAAAACTAGCAACCAACGAATTCCTACAATCGGTAAAATACCAATACAAGCGTTTAACCCTGTCTTTCCCTCAGGCTGATGTTTGGCAAATTTACAACGAAGCCAACACTCACCATAAAGATGACTACCTCAGTGTCTGTAGGTTCGAAGAGTTCGCTTGCATAGGTAACGTCCCAACACGACTGCCTGCCGACTACATGAATTCTCTTTATCAAACAATAGCAATAGCAAGAGAAGCGATAAAAGAGATATCTCCAAACTCAAAAATCACAACAAACGCGGAAAATGGAAGCGCCCATTCAATTGAGTACATGCAAAGACTGAAGCGCACGCTAGATATCTATTCATTCGACCTGTATCCTGACGACTATGACCACTCCAGAAATTTCCCAAGACTAAAAAACAACCTAAGCCTTCTAAAACGAGAGTTCGGAGACGGACTCTGGATAGCGGAAACAGGAAGACCCTCTGCTCAAGGTAATTGTACTTACCGCATGTCTGATGCCAGAAAACAGCATCTCTTTCTGCTAGACCTCATTCCCGCCATTGCAGAACTCGGAATTCGTAACGTCAACCTATACGAATATCAAGACAAAGATATCGACTGGTATAGCGAATGTGAAAAGCATTTCGGCATCACCGACAAGCGGGGAATCGACAAACCCGCCTCCCCTTCCATTTTAAAGCTAACTCAACTTTACTCTTACATGCCTCTGAATGCACAGACTGAAACGTCTAGCAAGGGGCTAAAAGCTCTCTTTAATTCCTTCCAAGACTCATTTGGCCGAGCGCCTACCCTATGGGAAGCCTACGGAATTTCTTACGATGGCTGGCTAGCAACAATAATCGATAAGAACCTGACCTACGAGAGCTTAAACCTTGAGCATGAAAACTGGCTAATGAGCCAGCCCGGAGCAGACGAAAGGAAAGCAGTTGTAAGTAGATCTTATCAGGTAGCCTTTGGTCGCCCACCAAAAGCCGAAGAAACAAAATGGGCAAATGCGAACTTCAGGAACTACCGATCAATCCTCAACTCCCATATGAATTGGATAGGCTCTTACAATGGAAGAGCCGAGCGCATTGACATAGTCAGGCGCTCATATAAAGCCGTACTCAATCGGGAGCCAATTAGCTCAGAGATCTCAGAGTGACTTTCGATACCACCTAAAACCTATGCCGAGCTTATTGAAGAGCATAGAAACTGGATGGATTACAACGTCAACTAAGATGAAAGACATCACCACGCATCAGCGCTTCTTCGGCTTGCCCTTGCCCTTCTTGCGTGCCTTGCCCAGCGGCAGGGCCTGCTCGAAGGCCTTGCGCACTTCCTGCAGGCGCTTCTCGTGGACGTCGTGGATGCGCTTGTCGCGCTCGGCGTTGAAGTCGATCAGCTTGTCGTCGTTGCTCATGATCAGGCATGCACCAGGCGGAAAGTCAGGTTCAGGCGGGGGGCGACCGGGCGCCGCGTCTTGGCCACCTGATGCTGCCAATAATGCTGCGTTGCGCCGGACATGACCAGCAGGCTGCCGGAATCCAGTTGCAGGGAGTGTTCGATGGCCGCGCGGCCCTTGCGGCGCAGGTCGAAGCGCCGCGTGCCGCCGAGGTTCAGCGAGGCCACCAGCGGGTTGCGGCCCAGCTCCGGCTCGTCGTCGCTGTGCCAGCCCATGGAATCCTGGCCGTCGCGGTAATAGTTGAGCAGCACGCCGTTCAGGCGCTGGCCGACCTCGGCCTGCACGCGCTCGCGGATTTCCGCCAGCAGCGGCGTCCACGGCAGCGGCCGGTGGACCAGGCCGGAATAGCGGTAGCTGGCCTCGGCGTCGCCGTACCAGGCCAGCAGGCGCGGCACCGGGTAGTCGCGGCCGTGCAGGTGCACGCGGGGCTGTTCCCAGGGAGTGTGCTCGACCAGCTCGGCGAACCAGGCCGTGGCGCAGGCTTCATCGCACCAATGCGGGATCAGGCGCAGCTCTGCGTGTTCGAGGTGGATGGGCGCGTCGGCGAAGAGCATGGCGGTGACAGGAGGCAGGTCGGAAAGAACAGCTTACTACGCGGCGCGCTCAGACCTCGATGTCGATCCACACGCCCTTGCGCGGCGCCTCGCCCAGGCCGTCGTCGGCGGGCTCCTCCGGTGCCTCGGGCTCAGCCTCCTCGCCCTGCGCCTGCTGCCGGCGCCGCTGGTGCTGCGGGTACTCTTCCTCCGGCGTCATTTCCGCCGGGCGGCGTTCCAGGCCCACGGCGGCATCGCCCGTGGCAGGAACCACCGGCGCCACCGGGGCGACGTCCGGGCGCGAGCGCGCCGGGTCCTGCTGCGCGGTGACCGGCAGTACGTCGCTGGGGATCGGCGGGATCATGGCTGTCGCTGGCTCCTCGCGGGCTTCAGGTTGTCGGTTGGCGGCGGCAGGCGCCGGGGCCGTCGCTACACTTCACGGAACAATCCGCATCCATCCCGGTCCTGGCCGGCGGCGCGGAGCCGGCGCAGGCCCATCGCCCCCCGAGGCGGCGATGCCACCCGGCCGCTGCGTGCGAACGGGCGTCGCTGAAAGCCGCGTGTTCCGTTACCATAGCCGGCTTTTTGCGGGAGGTGTCCATGGCGCAGTATCAACCGGGTCAACGCTGGATCAGCGACAGTGAAGCAGAATTGGGGCTGGGCACCATCCTGGCGCTCGACGGACGGCTGCTCACCGTGCTCTATCCGGCCACCGGGGATACCCGCCAGTATGCCGAACGCAACGCCCCGCTGACCCGCGTGCGCTTCGCCCCGGGCGACGAGGTGACGCACTTCGAAGGCTGGAAGATGACCGTCCGCGAGGTCGAGGAGGTCGACGGCCTGCTGGTCTACCACGGCATCAACTCGCACAACGATGCCAAGATACTCCCGGAAACCCAGCTGTCCAACTTCATCCAGTTCCGCCTGGCCAGCGACCGCCTGTTCGCCGGGCAGATCGACCCCATGCCCTGGTTCGCCCTGCGCTACCACACCCTGGAACACCGCACCCGCCTGCTGCAATCCTCCCTCTGGGGCCTGGGCGGCGCCCGCGCCCAGCCCATCGCGCACCAGCTGCACATCGCCCGCGAGGTCGCCGACCGCATCGCCCCGCGCGTCCTGCTGGCCGACGAAGTGGGCCTGGGCAAGACCATCGAGGCGGGCCTGGTGATCCATCGCCAGCTGCTCTCCGGGCGCGCCAGCCGCGTGCTGATCCTGGTGCCGGAGAACCTGCAGCACCAGTGGCTGGTGGAGATGCGCCGGCGCTTCAACCTGGAAGTGGCGCTGTTCGACCGCGAGCGCTTCGCCGAAAGCGACGCCAGCAACCCCTTCGAGGACAGCCAGCTAGCCCTGGTGGCCCTGGAGTGGATCCGCGCCGACGAGCGCGCCCAGGACGCCCTGTGCGCCGCCGGCTGGGACCTGCTGGTGGTCGACGAAGCCCACCACCTGGTCTGGCATCCGGAGCAGGCCAGCCGCGAGTACCAGCTGGTGGAAACCCTGGCGCAGATCATCCCCGGCGTGCTGCTGCTCACCGCCACCCCGGAACAGCTGGGCCTGGACAGCCACTTCGCGCGCCTGCGCCTGCTCGACCCGGACCGCTTCCATGACCTGGAGGCCTTCCGCCGCGAGAGCAGCCAGTACCGCCCGGTCGCCGAGGCGGTGCAGGAACTGATCGACCAGGGCCGCCTGTCCCCCGCCGCGCGCGAGGCCATCCATGGCTTCCTCGGCGCTGCCGGCGACGAGCTGCTGGCCGCCGTCGAGAGTGGCGACGACGACGCCCGCGCGCGCCTGATCCGCGAACTGCTGGACCGCCACGGCACCGGCCGCGTGCTGTTCCGCAATACCCGCGCCGCGGTGCAGGGCTTCCCCGAGCGCCAGCTGCACAGCTACCCGCTGCCGAACCCGGTGGAATACATGGAGCTGCCGGTCGGCGAACACCCGGACCTGTACCCGGAAGTGAGCTTCCAGGCGCAAGTCGACGACAACACCGACGAGAACGCCCGCTGGTGGCGCTTCGACCCCCGCGTGGAATGGCTGATCGACACCCTGAAGATGCTCAAGCAGTTCAAGGTGCTGGTGATCTGCGCCCACGCCGAGACCGCCCTGGACCTGGAAGACGCCCTGCGCCTGCGCTCGGGCATCCCGGCCACGGTGTTCCACGAGGGCATGAGCATCCTCGAGCGCGACCGCGCCGCGGCCTACTTCGCCGACGAGGAATTCGGCGCCCAGGTGCTGATCTGCTCGGAAATCGGCAGCGAAGGCCGCAACTTCCAGTTCGCCCACCACCTGGTGCTGTTCGACCTGCCGGCCCACCCGGACCAGCTGGAACAGCGCATCGGCCGCCTGGACCGCATCGGCCAGCGGCACACCATCCAGATCCACGTGCCGCACCTGGAGAACAGCCCGCAGGAACGCCTGTTCCAGTGGTACCACCAGGCGCTCAACGCCTTCCTCGCCACCTGCCCCACCGGCAACGCCCTGCAGCACCGCTACGGCCCGCGCCTGGTGGAACTGCTCGAAGGCGGCGACGACGACGCCTTCGCCGCCCTGCTCGAAGAAGGCCAGGCCGCGCGCCTGGCCCTGGAAGCGGAAATGCACAGCGGCCGCGACCGCCTGCTGGAGCTGAACTCCGGCGGCGCCGGCGAGGGCGAGGCGCTGGTGGAAGCGATCGAGGAACAGGACGACCAGTTCGCCCTGCCGATCTACATGGAGAAGCTGTTCGACACCTACGGCATCGACAGCGAGGACCACTCCGAGAACGCGCTGATCCTCAAGCCCAGCGAGAAGATGCTCGACGCCAGCTTCCCCCTGGGCGACGACGAGGGCGTGACCGTCACCTACGACCGCGCCCAGGCCCTGGCCCGCGAGGACATGCAGTTCCTCACCTGGGAGCACCCCATGGTGCAGGGCGGCATGGACCTGGTGCTGTCCGGCTCGCTGGGCAACACCTCGGTGGCGATCATCAAGAACAAGGCGCTCAAGCCCGGCACCGTGCTGCTGGAGATGCTCTTCGTCAGCGAGGCGGTGGCCCCGCGCAAACTGCAGCTGGGGCGCTTCCTGCCGCCGGTGGCGCTGCGCTGCCTGCTCGACGCCAACGGCAACGACCTGGCCGCCCGGGTAGCCTTCGAGACGCTGCACGAGCAACTGGAAAGCGTGCCGCGCGCCAGCGCCAACAAGTTCGTCCAGGCCCAGCGCGACGTGCTGGCCAAGCAGTTCGCCATCGGCGAGGCCAAGATCGCCCCGCGCCACGCCGAGCGCGTGGAGAAGGCCCGCCAGCAACTGGTGGCGAGCCTGGACGAGGAACTGGCGCGCCTGACCGCGCTCAAGCAGGTCAACCCCAGCGTGCGCGACAGCGAGCTGGAAGCCCTGCGCACCCAGCGCGACGAGAGCGTCGCCCTGCTGGACAAGGCCTCGCTGCGCCTGGAGGCGATCCGCGTGCTGGTCGCCGGCTGATCCGCGCCACGCCAAAGAGGCCGCCCCGGGAAACCGCGGCGGTCTTTTTCATGCCTGCCCAATTGGCGTCACCCCGTAGGAGCAACTGTCTTGCCGGCTGCGCCGAGGTGCTCTTCGTAGGATGGGTTGAGCTTGCGAAACCCATGCTGCCATGGCGATGGGTATCGCTTCGCTCAACCCATCCTACGGGGCTTCCCCACCCCCGCCATTCCCAATGTAGGAGCGCGCCCTGCGCGCGAAATCGCGGGCAGGGCCCGCTCCTACAGGTCGCCGGGAAGCATGGCATGCCTCCCCGTAGGAGCGGACCTTGTCCGCGATAGCCGGACGATCCGGTGCGATTCGCGGATGAGATCTACGCTGCCCCACCCACGCCATTCCCAATGTAGGAGCGCGCCCTGCGCGCGAAATCGCGGGCAGGGCCCGCTCCTACAGGTCGCCGGGAAGCATGGTATGCCCCCCCGTAGGAGCGGATCTTGTCCGCGATAGCCGGACATCCCGGCGCGATTCGCGGATGAGATCCGCGCTGCCCCACCCACGCCATTCCCCTGTAGGAGCGCGCCCTGCGCGCGAATCGCGGGCCGGGCCCGCTCCTACAGGTCGCCGGGAAGCACGGCATTCCTCCCCGTAGGAGCGGACCTTGTCCGCGATAGCCGGACATCCCGGCGCGATTCGCGGATGAGATCCGCTCCTACGCTGCCCCACCCACGCCATTCCCATGTAGGAGCGCGCCCTGCGCGCGAAATCGCGGGCAGGGCCCGCTCCTACAACTCAGGCATTCCCCTCCCACCGCCGGCACATCCGCCCTCACGGTCTACTATTGACGCTGCGCAAGGGAATCCACCCCGGGGAGAGCTAGAGTTTTCCCACCAAGCCACTCATTGAGGGATACATCATGTACGAGCGCATTCTGGTAGCAGTGGACGGCAGCCCGGTTTCCGACCGCGCGCTGGGCGAGGCGGTCAAGCTGGCGCAACTGACGGGCGGCGAGCTGCGCGTCATCACCATCGTCGACAGCCCGCTGCGCCACTTGCCCGACTATGCCGTCTACTACAACCCCGAGCCGCTGCGCGAAGCCGCGCTGAAGGCCGCCGACGACGTGCTGGCCAAGGCCCGCGAGCAGGTCGGCGACAAGGTCAAGGCGAAGTTCGACCGTGTGTGCCAGGAGCGTGCCAGCGAGGAAGTCGCCGAGCGTATCGAGCTGGAGGCCGAGGACGCCAAGGCCGACGTGATCGTCATGGGCACCCATGGCCGCCGCGGTGTGCGCCGGCTGATGCTGGGCAGCGTGGCCGAGGGCCTGCTGCGCGTCAGCAACCGCCCGGTGCTGCTGGTCCGCGACAAGTAAGTCCAACCCCTATGAAAAAGGCCGTGCGGGATGACCCGCACGGCCTTTTTTTCGCCTGAAGCGCCCCTGTAGGAAAAGCGGAAGGCTACGGCATCGGCATCATTCGCCCGCCGCCACCGCGTTGCCGCGGCAGGAGTGGAAGATGTCCAGGCCGGGCTGATACAGGCTGGTGCGCACGTCCAGCAGGCCGAGCACCGAGTGGAACAGGTTGTCGTGGCTCAGGTCCTGCTCGTCGCGCTTGCCGGCCAGGCAGCCGCGGTCGATGCCCAGGTCGCGCAGAGTCGAGGGGCCGAACCACATCACCATGGGCACGTGGGTCTGCGCCGCCGGGGCGATGGCATAGGGCGCGGCGTGCAGGTACACGCCGTTCTCGCCCAGCGACTCGCCATGGTCGGAGACGTAGAGCATCGAGGTGTCGTACCTGTCGCTGTTCTTCTTCAGCAGCTCGATGACCTTCGACAGGAAGAAGTCGGTGTAGAGGATGGTGTTGTCGTAGACGTTCACCAGCTCGTCCTTCGAACAGCTGCCCAACTGGTTGGTGCGGCACACCGGCTTGAAGCGCTCCATGTCCGCCGGGTAGCGGTCGTAGTACTCCGGGCCGTGGCTGCCGTCGGCGTGCAGGACGATGATGGCGTTGTCCTTCAGGCCATCGATATACGCCTGCAGGTCCTGCAGCAGGGCCTCGTCCAGGCAGCGGTTGCCATCGCAGAACGGCCCGGGCTGGTTCTTCGGGATGTCGCGGTGCGGCACGCGCAGGCAGGTGCCCTTGCAATCGCTGTTGTTGTCCAGCCAGAGCACCTGCAGGCCGGCGCGCTGCAGCACGTCCAGCAGGCTCTCGTAGGTCTTGCCCTTCTTGTCGCTGTAGTCCTCGCGGGGGAACCTGGAGAACATGCAGGGCACCGAGACCGCGGTGGAGGTGCCGCAGGAATGCACCTGGGTGAAGTTGAGGATATCCAGCTTCGCCAGCTCCGGGTTGGTTTCGCGGGCGTAGCCGTTGAGCGAGAAGTGGTCGGCCCGCGCGGTCTCGCCGACGACGAAGACGAACAGCGACTTCTTCGCCCGTTGCGCGGCCTTGGCGCTCTGCACCGCGTCCTCGCCGATCTTCTGCACCACCAGGTCGGCCTTCTTGATGCCCAGGCGCTGCTTGCCGTACTTGCTCACGGCGTAGATGTAGTTGGTCGGATTGATGAAGTGGGTCAGCTTGTCTTCCTCGCGGAAGATCGGCGCATAGGTGGAATAGAAGCTACCCACCATCACCGCCACTGCGGCCACGCAGGCGAACACCACCAGCACCTTGTTCAGCAGCCCGCGCAGGAACGGCTTGTAGGCCACCGGCAACGCCCAGACCAGCGCCGACGGCAACGCCCCGAGCAGCAGCAGGTAGGCCACCAGCCGGCCGCTGAACAGCGCCTCGGCCTCGCCCGGGTTGGTCTCGAAGACGTTCTGCACCATCACCGTGTCGATGGCGATGCCGTAGCTGTTCATGAAGTAGGCCGCGGCGGCCGAGCACAACGCCACCAGGGTCAGCGCCGGCTTGAGCAGCGGGCGGAACGACACCAGGGTCAGCAACAGGGTGAAGGCGGCCCAGAGGAAGACGCCGAAGGAAGCGAAGAAGGCGATGCGGTACGCCCCCTGCAGCGGCACCAGGCCGTCCAGGGCCTTCCAGGTGGCGAGGTTGTAGAACAGCACCAGGGCCAGGGAAAACAGCAGGACCAGGCGGTTGGAACTGATGGTGGGTAACAGGCGGCGGTTGCCCTCGGACATCGAGGCACTCCTTGACTGGGTGCAGCGGAAAGAACGGCATCGCCCGCCGTCGCGGCGGGCGCGCCGAATCTACTGATCAGTTAGTCAAAAAAGTGTCAAATTTGCCACTGAATCGATACAACGTTTGTCGGCTCAGGCCGATTGCAGACGTTCCCGCCAAGCCGGCAACCAGCCCAGGCCAGCGCTGATGGCGCCGACCGGGCGGTATTCGGCGCCCAGCCAGCCGGCGTAGCCCTGGGCCCGCAGGGCCGCCAGCGCCGGCTCGAAGTCCAGTTCTCCGCTGCCCGGCTCGCCGCGCCCGGGGGCGTCGGCGAACTGCACGTGGCCGATATGCCCTTGCAGCTGGCGCACGCAGTCGGCCAGGTCCAGGCCCATGCGCGCCATGTGGTAGAAGTCCAGCTGCGCCGCCAGGTTCGGGTGGCCGACGCGCGCCAGCATGTCCAGCAGATGCTGCGGGGTGTTGAGCAGGAAGCCGGGCATGTCGTGCAGGTTGATCGCCTCCATCAGCACCGCGACGCCGCGCCCGGCGAAGGCCTCGGCGGTCTGCCGCAGGTGTTCGGCCAGCAGCGCCAGCGCCTGCTCGCGTTCGACGCCCTCGGCCAGGCGCCCGGCCAGCACGTTGATCTTCTGCGGCCGCAGCACCTCGGCGTACTCCAGGGCCTGGCGCAGCCCGGCGGCGAACTGCGCCTCGCGCCCTGGCACCGCGGCCAGCCCGGCGCCGCCCTGCATCAGGTCGCCGGCCGGCAGGTTGAACAGCACCAGCGGCATGCCACTGCGCTGCAGCTCGGCCTGCAATGCCGCGGCCGGCACCTCGTAGGGAAACTGGATCTCCACCCCGGCGAAACCGGCCTCGGCGGCGGCGCGCACGCGCTCCAGCAGCGGCAGCTCGGTGAACAGCAGGGACAGATTGGCGCAGATCGGCATGGCGGCTTTCCTCAATCGCGGGGTTGGCGGTACTGCTCGACCAGGGTGGCCGGGTCGTGCGCCAGGTGGCCCTGGCTGCCGTGCAGGCGCATCAGCTGCGCGGCCAGGCCGCTCATGGGCGTGGCCGAGCCCTGCTCGCGGGCCAGCTTGACCGCGGTGTCCAGGTCCTTGAGCAGGGTGCGCACGTGCCACTTGACCGGCTCGAAGCGGCTCTCGGCCATCTGCGGGGCGAGGATCTGCAAGGGCTTGGAGTCGGCGAAACCGCCGGCCAGGGCCGGAGCGATCAGGCTGGCGTCGACCCCGGCGCTCTCCGCCAGGGCCACCACTTCGGCGATCACCAGGGCGTTGCAGGCGACGATCATCTGGTTGCACACCTTGGTCACCTGGCCGGCGCCGACCTCGCCCATGCGCGTCAGGCGCTGGCCGAGATGGGCGAGAACGGGGCGGACGCGCTCGATGTCCTCCACCCGGCCGCCGGCCATGATCGCCAGGCTGCCGGCCTCGGCGCCCGGGGTGCCGCCGGAAACTGGCGCATCGACCCAGCGCATGCCGCTGCGGGATTCGAGTTCGGCGGCCATCTCGCGGGTGGCGGCCGGCTCCAGGCTGGAGAAGTCCACCAGCAACTGCCCGGGCTTCGCCCCTTCGACGATGCCGCCGGAGCCGAACACCACCTCGCGCACGGCGGCGGTGTCGGCCAGGCAGAGCATGACGATCTCGGCATC
The DNA here is from genome assembly GCF_000812405.1 of Pseudomonas sp. PI1. Taxonomy (NCBI): domain Bacteria; kingdom Pseudomonadati; phylum Pseudomonadota; class Gammaproteobacteria; order Pseudomonadales; family Pseudomonadaceae; genus Pseudomonas; species Pseudomonas sp. PI1. The sequence continues at coordinate 35,119 of NZ_JWMC01000022.1, read as the reverse complement.
CGCGCACAGCTGCGCAGGGCTCTGCGCGGCGCGGGCGCCCTCCCCGGCCAGCAGCTCGCGCTTGGCGGCGGAGCGGTTCCACACGGTCAACGGGTAGCCGGCAGCCAGCAGGCGGCGGCTCATGGGCACGCCCATCAGGCCGAGGCCGGCGAAGGCGATGGAGGGCAAGGCAGACATGGCTGGCTCCTGTCGGGCAAAATAGCGGGCACGGGGACGGCCATCTTAACCGTCCACCGCCGCCTTCGCCGAGCCTGCGAGCCCGCCGCCGTGGTCATTTCCACGCGCACCGGCAGACCGCCACTATACTTCCCAGGCTTTTTCCGCTATTGAACCGGAGACTGCTCCCATGCTGAAACGCACCCTGGCGCTCGCCGCCTGCTTTGCGCTGTCCCTTTCCGCCAGCTTCACCCAGGCCGAAACCCTGAAGGAACTCAAGGTCTCGGCGATCCCCGACGAAGCCCCCACCGAGCTGCTGCGCAAGTTCAAGCCGCTGGGCGAATACCTGCAGGAACGCCTGGGCATGCCGGTGAAGTTCATCCCGGTGTCCGACTACGCCGGCGTGGTCGAGGCCCTGGCCGCCGACCGCCTGGACATGGCCTGGCTGGGCGGCTTCACCTTCGTCCAGGCGCGCCTGAAGACCGGCAACGCCATCCCGCTGGTGCAGCGCGAGCAGGACCAGCAGTTCACCAGCAAATTCATCACTGCCGATGCCAACGTGAAGTCGCTGCAGGACCTCAAGGGCAAGACCTTCGCCTTCGGCTCGGTGTCCTCCACCTCCGGCAGCCTGATGCCGCGCTACTTCATGCAGAAGGACGGCATCGTCCCCGAGCAGTTCTTCTCCCGCGTGGCCTACTCCGGCGCCCACGACGCCACCGTGGCCTGGGTCCAGGCCGGCAAGGTGGACGCCGGCGTGCTCAACGCCTCGGTGTGGCAGAAGCTGGTGGACGCCGGCAAGGTCGACACCGACAAGGTGAAGGTCTTCGCCACCACCCCGACCTACTACGACTACAACTGGACCGTGCGCGGCAACCTCGACCCGGCCCTGGCCGAGAAGATCAAGCAGGCCTTCCTCGACCTCGACCCGAGCAAGCCGCGCGACAAGGCCATCCTCGACCTGCAGGCGGCCAGCCGCTTCATCGAGACCAAGCCCGAGAACTACAAGGGCATCGAGGAGTCGGCCCGCGCCGCCGGCCTGTTGAAGTGAGCCTGCGCCTGACCGGCGTGGAGCACCAGCACGCCAACGGCCAGCGCGCCCTCGCCGGCATCGACCTGAACGTCGAGGCCGGCGAGCGGGTGGCGATCATCGGCCCCTCGGGCGCCGGCAAGACCACCCTGCTGCGCGTGCTGGCCACCGCGCTGAAGCCCAGCCATGGCGAGATCGAACTGCTCGGCAGCCAGCCCTGGCGCTTGAGCAGCTGGGCCCGCCAGCGCCTACGCGCGCGCATCGGCCTGATCCACCAGGCGCCGCCGCTGCCGCCGCGCCAGCGGGTGGTCAACGCAGTGCTGGCCGGGCGCCTCGGCCAGTGGCCGCTGTGGAAGAGCCTGGCCAGCCTGCTCTACCCGCTGGACATCGACGGCGCCCGCGAGGCCCTGCGCAGCCTGGACCTGGCCGACAAGCTGTTCCAGCGCTGCGACCAGCTTTCCGGCGGCCAGCTGCAGCGCGTCGGCATCGCCCGCGCGCTGTACCAGCAGCCGCAGCTGCTGCTGGCCGACGAGCCGGTCTCGGCGATGGACCCGGTGCTCGCCGGGCACACCCTCGACCTGCTCACCCGCGAGGCCGCCAACCGCGGCCTGACGCTGCTGGCCAGCCTGCACGCCGTCGACCTGGCCCTGGCGCACTTTCCGCGCATCGTCGGCATCCGCGACGGGCGCATCGTCTTCGACAAGCCGGCCGCCAGCGTCAGCCCGGACGACCTGCAGCAGCTCTACGCCAACGAGCAGCTGAGCCTGGATGCCCCGGCGCCGGTCGAGCCCCTGCACGTGGTGCAGATCCCGCGATGCTGAAACCCCGCGACCCCGCCGCCCTGCCGCGGCTGCTGCTGACCGTCCTGGCGCTGCTGTTGCTGTGGCCCGGCCTGCGCCTGAGCGAACTGGACATCCCCGGCCTGTTCAGCGGCGACAATGCCCGCACCATGGCTGGCTTCCTCGCCGGCTTCTGGCCCCCGGCCCATGATGCCGAATTCCTCGCCATCCTCGGCCGCGCCACCCTGGAAACCCTGGCCATCGCCACCGCCGGCATGGCCCTGGCCTGGCTCATCGCCTTCCCCGCGGCGCTGCTGGCCACCCGCGCGCTGTCGCTGTCCGCCCTGCCCCGCGGCGGCCTGCCGGCCTGGTGGGCGCGGGCCCTGCGCTGGCCGGTGCGGCTGCTGCTGATCGTGCTGCGCAGCATCCCGGAGATCGTCTGGGCGCTGCTGTTCGTCCGCGCCGTCGGCCTGGGCCCCACCGCCGGCGTCATGGCCATCGCCATCACCTACGGCGGCATGCTCGGCAAGGTCTACGCGGAAATCTTCGAATCGGTGGACCCGCGCCCCACCCGCGCGCTGCTGCTGGGCGGCGGCTCGCGGCTGGGCGCCTTCGCCTACGGCCTGCTGCCCCAGGCGGCGAGCGAGATGATCTCCTACACCGTGTACCGCTGGGAGTGCGCCATCCGCGCCTCGGTGGTCATGGGCTTCGTCGGCGCCGGCGGGCTCGGCCAGCAGGTCGACCTGTCGCTGCGCATGTTCGCCGGCGGCGAGGTGGCGAGCATCCTGCTGACCTTCCTGCTGCTGGTGCTGGGCGCCGACCAGCTCAGCCGCTTCCTGCGCCGGAGGCTGGAATGAACCGCGCCCGCGCCGGCCTCTTGCGCGCCATCGGCTGGAGCCTGGCGATCCTCCTCGCGGTGGTGGCCTCCTTCGTCTACCTGCAAGTCGACAGCGACGGCCTGCTCAGCGGCGAAGGCCTGCGGCAGATGCTCGGCTACGCCCGCGACTTCTTCCCGCCGGACCTGTCCGCCACGCACCTGAGCGCGGTGGGCCGCGGCGCCCTGGAAACCCTGGCCATGTCGGCCCTGGGCACATTGCTCGCGGCCGTGTTGGGGATGCTCTTCGCGCTACCGGCCGCCGGCCGCTTCGGCGCCGCCGCGCAGAGCCTGGCGCGCTTCGTTCTCAACGCCCTGCGCGCAGTGCCGGAACTGGTGTGGGGCGCGCTCATGGTGCTGGCCGCGGGCCTGGGCCCCAACGCCGGCACCCTGGCCCTGGCCCTGCACACCGGCGGCGTGCTCGGCCGGCTGTTCGCCGAAGCCCTGGAAAACACCCCGGCCGAACCCGCCGAGGCCCTGCGCCTGGGCGGCAGCGGGCGGGTCGCGGCCTTCGCCTACGGCACCCTGCCGGCGGTCTGGCCACAGCTGGTGGCCTACATCCTCTACCGCTGGGAGAACAATATCCGCATGGCCAGCGTGCTCGGCTTCGTCGGCGCCGGCGGCCTGGGGCAGATGCTCTACTTCAGCCTCAGCCTGTTCCAGCAGGCCCAGGCGGCCACGGTGATCCTCGCCATGCTGGTGCTGGTGCTGGGCGTCGACACCCTCAGCGCCTGGGCGCGGCAGCAGTGGGTCAGCGCCTGACAACCTACGGCGTTATCCGCCGAATCGCGGACGGAGTCCGCTCCTACCGCATGAGCGAGCATGGCTTTCGTAGGATGGTGTTTCTCCTGCGCCTTGCGGGAGACGCCGTCCGCGGTTACCGGTGGCAACCCAGCGGTTTCGCGCCCATGAAAAAGCCCGGCACACGCCGGGCTTCTTCGTATCGTGGCTCACTCGCCGCCATGGAGCACCTTGTCCAGGTCCACCGGATCCCCCGGATGGGTCCCCAGCTTGACGCGGATGTCCTCGAACATCGCATCGTATTCCTTGTGGATGCGCACGATCGGCCCGAAGCGCGGGTGCAGGCCATGCTTCTGCGCAATGCGGGTGGCATCGCTGGCGAAGTTGAAGGCCTGGTCCTTGGGCATGTCGAACTCTTCCTTGAAGGCATTGCCGTCGATGCTGCCGTCCATGGTGAAGTGGACGTAGGCGCCCTTCTCGGCGTCGTGGCGAATCTCGTAGTACAGGTTGATATCCAGCGCCTGCTGGTCAAGGCCCGGCAGGGCGTGGAGATGCAGGTGACCAGGCTCGAACATGACGTGACTCCTTGCAGTGGTCACGCAAGTCTAGCTCGCCTGCGGGCAACGCAAGCCGCCCCGGGTCAATGCAGCGTGTTTTTTTCCGCACGCTCCTGAACCAGCACCCAGGGCGCCACCACCACCGCCCACAGCTGCGGGTCGCGCTCCAGGAAGTCGCGGGCGCGGGCCTCGTCGACCCGCGCCAGGTCGCCGCTGGCCAGCCAGGCGGCGACCTTCTGGCGGTCGTCCTCGGCCACGGCCTGCGCGGCCTCCACCAGGTCGACGGCCTCGCCCACCTGCAGCAGGGCGCCGCGGGCGAAGAACGGCTGCAGCTCCTGCCAGGAAATCATCGCGGTCTCGCCGAGCAGCTTGGCATAGAGGGTGCTAGTTTGTTCAGTCATGGTACTCACCGGGAAATCAGGCGGCGCCATGATACCGCCCGGTCGTCGCCAGGCAAGTTTCCCGGGAGTTGCGCGGGGGTGGATGTGACCAAAGGAGGGCTACTGGCACAACGCCGTTTTTCTATACGTTTGTTTCGTCTTTGCGACATGGGGCGAAACGCCCCGCCGCCAGCGGCTTTTCAAGCGGCGAAGCGGCACTCTACACTGTACCGGTACAGTTGCCGGCGGCTTCCCCCGGGCGCAAAGCCCGTCGAACCGCGGCCACGAACCACAAGAACGAAAACACAAGAAAGAGTGGAGCATTATGAAAAAGGGTACCCAACGTCTTTCCAAACTGTTGACCGCCATGGCCCTGGCCGGCGTCGCCAGCTATTCGATGGCCGCCGATACCATCAAGATCGCCCTGGCCGGTCCGGTGACCGGTGCGGTCGCCCAGTACGGGGAGATGGAGTTCGTCGGCGCCAAGATGGCCATCGAACAGATCAACAAGGCCGGCGGCGTCGACGGCAAGCAGCTCGAAGGCGTGGTCTACGATGACGCCTGCGATCCGAAGCAGGCCGTGGCGGTCGCCAACAAGATCGTCAACGACGGCGTCAAGTTCGTCGTCGGCCACCTGTGCTCCAGCTCCACTCAGCCGGCCTCGGACATCTACGAGGACGAAGGCGTCCTGATGATCTCCCCGGCCTCCACCAGCCCGGACATCACCAGCCGCGGCTACAAGCTGATCTTCCGCACCATCGGCCTGGACAACATGCAGGGCCCGACCGCCGGCAAGTTCATCGCCGAGCACGTCAAGCCGAAGATCGTCGCGGTCATCCACGACAAGCAGCAGTACGGCGAAGGCATCGCCACCGCGGTCAAGAAGACCCTGGAAGACGCCGGCGTGAAAGTCGCCCTGTTCGAAGGCATCAACGCCGGCGACAAGGACTTCTCCTCGCTGATCGCCAAGCTCAAGCAGGCCAAGGTCGACTTCGTCTACTACGGCGGCTACCACCCGGAACTGGGCCTGCTGCTGCGCCAGACTTCCGAGAAAGGCCTGAAAGTCGGCTTCATGGGCCCGGAAGGTGTCGGCAACAAGGAAATCTCCGCCATCGCAGGCCCCGCTTCCGAAGGCCTGTACGTGACCCTGCCGAAGTCCTTCGACCAGGATCCGAAGAACCAGGCCCTGGTCGCCGCCTTCAAGGCCAAGAACCAGGACCCGAGCGGCCCGTTCGTGTTCCCGGCCTACGCCGCCGTGCAGGTCATCGCCGACGGCATCAAGAAAGCCGGCAGCGAAGACACCGAAAAGGTCGCCGCCGCCCTGCGCAGCAACACCTTCGACACGCCCACCGGCGCCCTGGCCTTCGACGAGAAGGGCGACCTGAAGAACTTCAACTTCGTGGTCTACCAGTGGCACAAGGACGGCACCAAGACCGAAGTCAAATAAGGTCTGCCGCCTGAGGTCCAGAGCCCACTGCGCCCGCAGTGGGCTTTGTTTATTCCGCGTATTCCGGGGGTCCGTCGCGCCACAAGCGCCGCTTCACGCGACGCCCGAGGAGTTAGGTGATGCCTGAGCTCTATCACTACCTGCAACAGCTGGTCAACGGCCTTACCGTTGGCAGCACCTATGCCCTGATCGCCATCGGCTACACCATGGTCTACGGCATCATCGGCATGATCAACTTCGCCCATGGCGAGGTCTACATGATCGGCTCGTACGTAGCCTTCATCGTGATCACCGGCCTGGCCATGATGGGGATCGTCAGCCTGCCGATCGTCATCTTCTGCACCTTCGCCGCCGCCATCATCGTCACCAGCGCCTATGGCTACAGCATCGAACGGATCGCCTACCGCCCGCTGCGCGGCAGCAACCGGCTGATCCCGCTGATCTCGGCCATCGGCATGTCGATCTTCCTGCAGAACGAGGTCCTGCTCGCCCAGGACTCCAAGGACAAGGCCATCCCCAACCTGCTGCCGGGGAACTTCGTCTTCGGCGATCCCACCTACGGGGTGACCGTCTCGTACATGCAGGTGCTGATCTTCATCGTCACCCTGCTGGCCATGTACGGCCTCAGCCTGTTCATCTCCCGTTCCCGCCTGGGCCGCGCCTGCCGCGCCTGCGCCGAGGACATCAAGATGGCCAACCTGCTGGGGATCAACACCAACAACATCATCGCCCTGACCTTCGTCATCGGCGCCACCCTGGCCGCCGTGGCCGCGGTGCTGCTGGGCCTGCAGTACGGCGTGATCAACCCGAACATCGGCTTCCTCGCCGGCATCAAGGCCTTCACCGCCGCGGTGCTCGGTGGCATCGGCAGCATTCCGGGCGCCATGCTCGGCGGCCTGGTGCTGGGCGTCGCCGAAGCCTTCGGCGCCGACGTGTTCGGCGACCAGTACAAGGACGTGGTGGCCTTCAGCCTGCTGGTCCTGGTGCTGCTGTTCCGCCCCACCGGTCTGCTCGGTCGTCCGGAGGTGGAGAAGGTATGAACAAGCGACTCAAGACAGCTTTCTTCAGCGCCCTGCTGGTGCTGGCGGTGGCCTACCCGATCCTCGGGGTGAAACTCAGCGTCATCGGCATCGGCCTGCAGCTGGAAGGCGTCAGCCCCAGCACCCTGTGGACCATCGCCGCGTGCGCCGTGGCCATGTTCGTCTGGCAGCTGGTGCGCGATCGCTTCAGCTTCAGCCGTGGCCGTACCCTGCACCTGGGCGAGAACAACTTCCTGTACCGCTCGCTGACGCAGCCTTCGGTGCAGCGCAAGGTGATCATCGTGATGATCCTGGTCGCCCTGGCCTGGCCCTTCTGGGGCTCGCGCGGGGCGGTGGACATCGCCACCCTGGTGCTGATCTACGTGCTGCTGGGCCTGGGCCTGAACATCGTGGTGGGCCTCGCCGGCCTGCTCGACCTGGGCTACGTCGGCTTCTACGCCGTGGGCGCCTACAGCTACGCGCTGCTCTCGCACTACTACGGCCTGGGCTTCTGGACCTGCCTGCCGATCGCCGGGGCGATGGCCGCGCTGTTCGGCTTCCTGCTCGGTTTCCCGGTGCTGCGCCTGCGCGGCGACTACCTGGCGATCGTGACCCTGGGCTTCGGCGAGATCATCCGCGTGCTGCTGCGCAACCTCACCGGCCTGACCGGCGGCCCCAACGGCATCAGCAGCATCGAGAAGCCGACCCTGCTCGGCCTGACCTTCGAGCGCCGCGCCCCCGAGGGCATGCAGACCTTCCACGAGTTCTTCGGCATCGCCTACAACTCCAACTACAAGGTCGTGTTCCTCTACCTGGTGGCGCTGCTGCTGGTGCTGCTGGTGCTGTTCGTCATCAACCGCCTGCTGCGCATGCCCCTGGGCCGCGCCTGGGAAGCGCTGCGCGAAGACGAGATCGCCTGCCGCGCGCTGGGCCTGAACCCGACCATCATCAAGCTCTCCGCCTTCACCCTCGGCGCCTGCTTCGCCGGCTTCGCCGGCAGCTTCTTCGCCGCGCGCCAGGGCCTGGTGACCCCGGAGTCGTTCACCTTCATCGAGTCGGCCACCATCCTCGCCATCGTCGTCCTCGGCGGCATGGGCTCGCAGCTGGGCGTGATCCTCGCCGCCGTGGTGATGATCCTGCTGCCCGAGCTGATGCGCGAGTTCAGCGAATACCGCATGTTGATGTTCGGCGCCATCATGGTGCTGATGATGATCTGGCGTCCGCAGGGCCTGCTGCCGATGCAGCGCCCGCACCTGGAGTTGCGTAAATGAGTCGACCGATTCTTGAAGTATCCGGCCTGACCATGCGCTTCGGCGGCCTGCTGGCCGTCAACGGCGTCGCGCTCAAGGTCGAGGAAAAGCAGGTGGTCTCGATGATCGGCCCGAACGGCGCCGGCAAGACCACCGTGTTCAACTGCCTGACCGGCTTCTACCAGCCCACCGGCGGGCAGATCCTGCTGCGCGGCGAGCCGATCCAGGGCCTGCCGGGCCACAAGATCGCCCACCGCGGCGTGGTGCGCACCTTCCAGAACGTCCGCCTGTTCAAGGAAATGACTGCGGTGGAGAACCTGCTGGTGGCCCAGCACCGGCACATCAACACCAACTTCTTCGCCGGCCTGCTGAAGACCCCCGGGTTCCGCCGCGCCGAGGCCGAGGCGCTGGACTACGCGGCGCACTGGCTGGAAGTGGTCAACCTCAAGGATGTCGCCAACCGCCCGGCCGGCACCCTGGCCTACGGCCAGCAGCGCCGCCTGGAGATCGCCCGCTGCATGATGACGCGCCCGCAGATCCTCATGCTCGACGAGCCGGCCGCCGGCCTCAACCCGCGCGAGACCGAGGACCTCAAGGCGCTGATCGCCATGCTGCGCGCCGAGCACGGCGTGACCGTGCTGCTGATCGAGCACGACATGAAGCTGGTGATGAGCATTTCCGACCACATCTACGTGATCAACCAGGGCACGCCCCTGGCCGACGGTACCCCGGAGCAGATCCGCGACAACCCGGACGTGATCAAAGCCTATCTGGGGGAGGCCTGAGCCATGCTGAAGTTCGACAAGGTCTCCACCTTCTACGGCAAGATCCAGGCCCTGCACGAGGTCAGCCTGGAAGTGCAGCAGGGCGAGATCGTCACCCTGATCGGCGCCAACGGCGCCGGCAAGTCGACCCTGCTGATGACCCTCTGCGGCTCGCCGCGGGCGGCCTCCGGCAGCATCAAGTACCTCGGCGAGGAACTGGTCGGCCAGGAGTCCTCGCACATCATGCGCAAGAGCATCGCGGTGGTCCCCGAAGGCCGCCGGGTATTCGCCCGCCTGACCGTCGAGGAAAACCTGGCCATGGGCGGCTTCTTCACCAGCAAGGGCGACTACCAGGAGCAGATGGACCGCGTCCTGGGCCTGTTCCCGCGCCTGAAGGAACGCTTCAGCCAGCGCGGCGGCACCATGTCCGGCGGCGAGCAGCAGATGCTCGCCATCGGCCGCGCGCTGATGAGCAAGCCCAAGCTGCTGCTGCTCGACGAACCGTCCCTGGGCCTGGCGCCGATCATCATCCAGCAGATCTTCGACATCATCGAACAGCTGCGCAGCGAAGGCGTGACCGTCTTCCTCGTCGAGCAGAACGCCAACCAGGCGCTGAAGCTCGCCGACCGCGGCTACGTGCTGGAGAACGGCCACATCGTGATGCAGGACACCGGCGCCAACCTGCTGGTCAACCCCAAGGTACGCGACGCCTACCTGGGGGGTTGAGCCTCTTGCGGCAAGAGAAAACGGCCCTTCGGGGCCGTTTTTCTTTGGTTCTTCGCAGGATGGTTTGAGCCCTGGCGATGGGTATCGCTCCGCTCAACCCATCCTACGATTGAAGCCTGGTATATCCCGTTGACATATCCCAAGTTCGCCTTACCATGGAACCTCCCCTTCCCGGAGGCCGAGCATGGAACAAGGCGCCGTATTCCAGAGCAACCGCAGCCAGGCCGTGCGCCTGCCCAAGGCCGTCGCGCTGCCTGAAGACGTGAAGCGCGTAGACGTCGTGGCCATCGGCCGAACCCGCATCCTCACCCCGGCCGGGGAGAGCTGGGACAGCTGGTTCGACGGCGAGAACGTCAGCGCCGACTTCATGAGCGAGCGCGAGCAACCGGCGGAACAGGAACGCGAGGGGTTCTGATGCTGAAGTTCATGCTCGATACCAACATCTGCATCTTCACCATCAAGAACAAGCCGCAAGTCGTTCGCGAGGCCTTCAACCAGCACCATGGGCAGTTGGCGATCAGTTCGGTGACGCTGATGGAACTGATATACGGCGCCGAGAAGTCCTCCATGCCGGAACACGACCTGGGCATCGTCGAAGGCTTCGCCGCACGCCTGGAAGTGCTCGACTACGACGGCAACGCGGCGGCCCACACCGGGCAACTGCGCGCCGAACTGGCGCGAATCGACAAGCCCATCGGCCCCTACGACCAGATGATCGCCGGGCACGCCCGTTCCCGCGGGCTGATCCTGGTCAGCAACAACCTGCGCGAATTCGAGCGAGTGCCGGGGCTGCGCCTGGAGGACTGGACTGCGGCCCCATCGCCTTAGGTGCCGCAGCGGAATCTGTTCGCGAGCAAGCTCGCTCCTACGAAAAGCCGTGCACGCCTGTAGCGTAGGAGCAGGCCCTGCCTGCGAATCGCGCGCAGGGCGCGCTCCTACATTGGAATGGCATGACCGAAAAGGCCGGCGCGCGGCCATGCATGGCGATGGGTATCGCTTCGCTCAACCCATCCTACGACTGCGCCCTCTGCGGAGCTGCGAAAACGGCAGGATGAAACCTCCCTCCCCGGTCGCACGGACAGCCCCCTCTCCCTTCAGGGAGAGGGTTGGGGAGAGGGAGCGGAGTCAATCCGAAACACAGTTGCCGCCGGTAAACACCGTTCGCGAGTAGGAGCGGACCTTGTCCGCGATAGCCGGACCCACCGGCGCGGTTCGCGGATGAGATCCGCTCCTACGCTGCCCCACCCGCGCCATTCCCATGGGGGGATTCACCCCGCCGCCCGCGCCTCGTCCTCTTCGCGCTGGGCGAGGAACTCCAGCATCTTCTGACTGCCATCGGTGAGGTCGGCGCAGATGGCCACTCGCGCCGCGGCACCATCGCCTTGCTGCAGCGCGTGCAGCACCTCCCAGTGGTGCTCCACCGCCATGCGTTCGTTGAAGCTGCCGTAGGTCCGCGCGATCAGCGGCCCGGTGCGCATCCACAGGCTGTCGAGGAAGCCCTTGAGCAGCGGCATGCCGGCGATCTCGGCGAGGGCGAAGTGGAAGGCCTGGTTGAGCTTGAGCGCCGCCACCAGGTCGTCGGCGTGGATGGCCGCGAGGTTGTCGCGGATGTTCTTCTCCAGCATCGCCAGTTGCGCGGGCGTGACGCGGCTGGCCGCGGTCTCGGCGGCCAGGCCCTCCAGGGCCACGCGGATGCTGCGGATTTCCAGGTACTGCTCGCGGCTCAACACCGGCACGCGGATGTCCCTTGGCGTGCGCAGCACCAGGGCCTGCTCCTTGGCCAGTTGCAGGATGGCGTCGCGCACCGGCGTCACGCTGGTGCCCAGCTGCTGCGCCAGGTCGCGGATGCGCAGGCGGTCGTCGGGCTGGAAGCGTCCGGTGATCAGCGCCTCGCGCAGCAGCGCGTAGACGCCGCTGCCCAGGTAGGCGTGGTTGAGGCCGTCGATGGGATAGTTCATGGGCTCCTCGTGCTATTCCGGGCGCGATGATGCGGCGGTCGCCGGCGAATTGCCAGCCACCGGCTCAGACGTGCTGGCCGCCGTTGACGTGGATTTCCGCGCCGTTCACATACGAAGCTCCCTGGGTGCACAGGAAGTGGATCAGCGAGGCGACCTCCTCCGGCTTGCCCAGGCGGTGCATGGGGATGTCGCGCTCGACGATCAGTTCGGTGCCCGACGACAGGATCGAGGTGTCGATCTCCCCCGGCGCGATGGCGTTCACCCGCACGCCGTGGCGGCCGAAGTCGTAGGCCATCTCACGGGTCAGCGCCGCCAGCGCGGCCTTGGACGAGGCGTAGGCGACGCCGGCGAAGGGGTGCACCCGCGAGCCGGCGATGGAGGTGACGTTGATGATGCTGCCCTGGGCCGCCTTCAACTCCTCGAACAACCCGCGGGCCAGCAGCGCGGTGGAGAACAGGTTGACGTTGAACACCTTCAGCCAGGTGCCGTAGTCGCTCTCCAGCACACCCATGCGCTGGCCTTCCGGGCCCTTGGGCGAAATGCCGGCGTTGTTCACCAGGGCGTCCAGTCGGCCGCCGAGCTTCTCGCGGATGGCTGGCAGGGCGGCCTCGACGCTGGCGATGTCCTCGAGGTCCAGGTGGATGTGGTTGAGCAGCCCCTCGGCCCAGGGGCATTCGGCCACCCAGTCCTGGCGCGAGGCGGTGAACACCCGCCAGCCGGCGGTGTTGAAGTGCTTCACGGTGGCGTGGCCGATGCCGCGGCTGGCGCCGGTGAGCAGCAGGGTCCTGGGTTCGCTCATGTGCGTGTCCATCCATTCGGGCTTGCGGAGTGCGTTCGATGATGACGCAATCGGCCACCGAATAAAATATGATGCATCATATTTTCTTTATGCTTTAATGGCCGCCAGCCCCACAAGAACGACAAGCACGACAAGAACCGGAGCCCCCGCGCATGCCGCTGACCGCCCTCGCCCACGATCCCCTGCTGGAAGCCGCGCCCGCCCAGGTCACGCCGGACCAGGCCGCGGCCATCGCCCGCGACTGCTTCGGCCTGGAAGGCCCGCTGCAACGCCTGGCCGGGGAGCGCGACCTGAACTTCCAGATCGGCGCCCACGACAGCGCCAGCCGCCTGCTCAAGCTGTCCCACCCGCTGGAGGACCCACAGGTGGTGGACTTCCACAACCGCGCCCTGCTGCGCGTCCAGCAGGCCGACCCGGACCTGCCGGTGCAGCGCGTCTATCCGGCCCTCGACGGCCAGTACCAGACCTGGGTGGAAGTGGACGGCCAGCGCATGCTGGCGCGGCTGATGTCCTTCGTCGAAGGCCTGCCGCTGCACCGCGTGCCCCAGCGCTCGACGGCGCTGCGGCGCAACCTGGGCGAAGCCCTGGCGCGCCTGGACCTGGCCCTGCACGGCTACCAGCACCCGGCCTCCGGCCACGAACTGCTCTGGGACCTGCAGCACGCCCAGCGCCTGCGCCCGCTGCTGCGGCACATCGACGATGAGGAACTGCGCGCCCTGGTCGAGCGCGCCCTGGACAACTTCGAGGAACACGCCCTGCCGCGCCTGCCGACGCTGCGCGCCCAGGTGATCCACAACGATCTCAACCCGCACAACGTGATAGTCGACGCCGCGCACCCCGAGCAGTTGCGCAACATCCTCGACTTCGGCGACATGGTCCATGCCCCGCTGGTCAACGACCTCGGCGTGGCCGCCGCCTACCAGCTGGGCAGCGAGGGCGACGTGCTGGCCCCGGCCCTGGAGTTCATCGCCGCCTATCACGCGCGCAACCCGCTGCTGGAAGCCGAGCAGGACATCCTCTGCGACCTCATGGCCACCCGCCTGGTGCTCACCCTGGGCATCACCGCCTGGCGCGCCAGCCTGCACCCGGAGAACCGCGACTACATCCTGCGCAACGCCCGCCAGGCCCGCGCCAGCCTGCAGGGCCTGGCCGGGCTGTCCCGATCCGAGGCGCGCGAACGCATCGCCCGCGCCTGCCACGAGGAGTCCCCCGCATGACCATGACCAATGGCTACAGCCCGGCCGACGCCGAGCGCCTGAGCGACAAGGAACGCAGCCTGATCGAGCGCCGCGAGCGCCTGCTCGGCCCGGCCTACCGGCTGTTCTACGAGCGCCCGCTGCACACGGTGCGCGGCGAGGGCGTGTGGCTCTACGACGAGCAGGGCCGGCGCTACCTCGACGCCTACAACAACGTCGCCTCGGTCGGCCACTGTCACCCGCGGGTGGTCGAGGCCATCGCCCGCCAGGCGGCGCTGCTGAACACTCACACGCGCTACCTGCAGGAAGGCATCCTCGACTACGCCGAGGACCTGCTGTCCACCTTCCCCGCCGAACTCGGCCAGGTGATGTTCACCTGCACCGGCAGCGAGGCCAACGACCTGGCCCTGCGCATCGCCCGCCACCACACCGGCGGCAGCGGGGTGATCGTCACCCGCTTCGCCTACCACGGCGTCACCGGCGACATTTCCGAACTCTCGCCGGCATTGGGCAGCGGCATCACCCTGCCCGCCCACGCGCGCACCGTGCGCGCGCCGGACGCCTACCGGCTGGGCGCGGAGAACGTCGCACGAATCTTCGCCGAGGACGTGCGCGCCGCCATCGCCGACCTGCGCGCCAACGGCATCGAGCCCGCCGCGCTGCTGGTGGATGGCATCTTCGCCAGCGACGGCGTGTTCGCAGGCCCCATCGGCGTCCTCGCCGAGGCGGTGGCCGTGGCCCGCAGCGAAGGCCTGCTCTACATCGCCGACGAAGTGCAGAGCGGCTTCGCCCGCACCGGCGAACGCATGTGGGGCTTCCAGCGCCACGGCGTGCAGCCGGACCTGGTCACCCTGGGCAAGCCCATGGGCAACGGCCAGCCCATCGCCGGCGTGGTCGCCCGCCCCGAGGTACTGGAAAGCTTCGGCCGCAGCGTGCGCTACTTCAACACCTTCGGCGGCAACCCAGTGAGCTGCGCCGCCGGCCAGGCGGTGCTCGACGTGATCCGCGAGGAAGGCCTGCAACAGCGCTCGGAACGGCTCGGCACCTACCTGCGCGAAGGCTTTCAGCGCCTGGCCCGGCGCCACGAACTGATCGGCGACGTGCGCGGCGCCGGGCTGTTCCTCGGCGTGGAGCTGGTCGCCGACCGCGCCAGCAAGGCCCCGGCCGCCGCGCAGACGCGCCGGGTGGTCAACGCCATGCGCGAGCGCGGCGTGCTGATCAGCGCCGCCGGCCCGCAGGAGAACATCCTCAAGATCCGCCCGCTGCTGGCCTTCGAGCAGGAACACGCCGACCTGCTGATCGACACCCTGGACGCCGCCCTGGCCGAAACCGCCGGCTGAACGGGGCGCGCCGCTACAGGTGCACCCCGAGGTTGAGCATCCCGGCCGAGTTGCCCAGCACCACGAACTCGCTGGCGAAGCGGCCGACCTGGGCGCCGACCGAGGGAATGACGGCCGGCGCCACGCCGTAGCGGTTGAGCGGGATCTTGTCGCGGTACTCGCCGCGGTAGCCCTGGATGGCGCCGCCGGTGACCTTGAAGTAGAACGGCGAGTCGTCCAGGTCGAAACGCTTGCCGGCGTAGACGTAGTTGGAGCGCTGGCGGAACGAGTTGCGGAAGGTCGCGCCGCCCCACACCCAGCCATCGTCGCGGTTGCGCTCGACGCCGATCAGGTCCTGGTGGTTGTTGTGTTGCGGGTCGTGGTTCCAGTGCCGGGTGAACACGCTGGTCTGCAGGTACCAGGAATCGCCCTCGCCGGCCCAGGCGGCGGGCGCCAGCAGCAACGCCGCCAGCAGGATCAGTGCCTTGTTCATGACTGTGCCTCCTGCACGGCGGCTCAGAGCGTCACGCGGCTGGCGCCGTTGACGCTCATGATGCGAACGCGGTCGCCAACGCGGAAGCGCTGGCCGGCATCCACCGCCTGGACGTAGGCGCGGGACATGCCGTCGTCCTCGCGGACCACGATTTCCACGCCCTGGGTACGCGTCAGGCCCTCTTCCAGCGCCGAGCCGGCGGCCCCACCGGCGACGCCACCGAGGACGGTGGCGATTGCGGCGCCACGGCCACCCCCGATGCCGCTGCCGGCGATACCGCCAACGGCGGCGCCGGCCAGGGTGCCGATCGGCGTCCTGGTGCCTTCGATCTGCACCGCGCGCAGGGATTCGATGGTGCCCATGCGCACGCTCTGCACCGCGCGGGCATCGGCGCGGGAATAGCTGCTGCCGGACAGGTTCGAGGCACAGCCGGACAGCACCAGGGCGCTGCCGACGAAGGCGGCGAGCAGCAGGGAGCGGGAGGCTTTCAAGGTCGGGTTTTTCATGCTCGGGTCCTCGCGGACGGTCACTAAGGGAATGGACAAAGCCTATTCCCTCGTCACTGAACACCCCCTGAACTCCAGCTGAACCCGCACTGAACGAAGCTGAACGAAGCCGTTTTCAGCCCTGAAGTTGCAGCAGACGCTGGCGGGCGCGCTCGAACCAGGCCAGCAGGTAGTCCACCAGCAGTTGCGTGCGCCGCGGCAGCCCGCCCTGGTACGGGTGCACCAGGAACACCGGCGTGCTGCGCGTCTGGTAGTCGCGCAGCAACCAGCGCAGGCGGCCGTCGGCCAGTTCGTCCTGGAGCATGTAGGACGGCAGCCGGGCGATGCCGACGCCGGCCAGCGCCGCCTTCTTCAGCAGGGTGTAATGGTTGCTCGCCAGCACCCCGCCGACCTCCACGCGGAACAGCTCGTGCTGGCGCTGGTACAGCCACGGTCCGGGGCCCGGGTAGTGGGTGTTGAGCAGGCAGTTGTGCCCGGCCAGGTCCGCCGGCCGCTGCGGTTCGCCGTGGGCGGCGAGGTATGCCGGGGTGGCGCAGGTCAGCTCCTGCAGGGCGAACAGCGGATGCGCCACCAGGCGCTCGTCGCCGCCGACGCCGGAGCGGATCGCCAGGTCGAAGCCCTCGGCCACCAGGTCGCGGCGCTCGTTGGCCAGGTCCAGTTCCAGGCGGATGCCCGGATGGATGCGGGAGAACTCCACCAGCCAGGCGTCGAAGAAGGTCTCGCCGAGGGACACCGGCACGCTCATGCGCACCGTGCCGCGCGCCTCCTCCTGCAACCGCGCCACCGCCTGCCGCGCCCGCGCCGCCTGGGCGTTGAGCGCCTGGGCCTCGGGCAGCAGCGCCTGGCCGGCGGCGGTCAGCGCCAGGCTTCGCGTCGTGCGGTGCAGCAGGGTCACGCCCAGGGCCTGCTCCAGGGCGCTGATGCGCTTGGACAACTGCCCCTTGCTGCAGCCCAGGCGCTCGGCGGCGCGGGTGAAGCTGCCGCATTCCAGCAGCACGGCGAAGGCCGAGAGGTCTTCCAGTTCGCCCATGATTGTTTCCCCACGAAAACGACAGGTTGCCGATTACCCCGGTTATCTCAACAAAATACGTCCCTAGACTGGCTCCGTCACCCACTCACTCCCGGAGTCAGCATGAAGATCATCCTCGTCGGCGCCAGCGGCACCCTCGGCCAGGCCGTGGCCAGCGAACTGGGCCAGCGCCATGAGATCGTCCGCGTCGGCCGCAGCAGCGGCGACCTGCGGGTGGACATCACCGACAGCGCCTCGATCCGCGCCCTGTTCGAGCAGGTGGGCCCCTTCGACGCCCTGGTCAGCGCCACCGGCAAGGTGCGCTTCGCCCCGCTCGCCGAGATGGGCGAAGCCGAGTACGCCGTCGGCCTGAAGGACAAGCTGATGGGCCAGGTCAACCTGGTGCTGATCGGCAGCCGCTACGCCAACGACGGCGCCTCCTTCACCCTGACCACCGGCATCCTCAGCGAGGAGCCGATCCGCCAGGGCAGCTCGGCAACCCTGGTCAACGCAGCGGTGGAAGGCTTCGTGCGCAGCGCCGCCATCGAACTGCCGCGCGGGCAGCGGATCAATGCGGTGAGCCCGAACGTGCTGGTGGAGTCGATGGCGGGCTACGGGCCGTTCTTCCGCGGCTTCAAGCCGGTGCCGGCGGCGGATGCGGCGCTGGGGTTCGCGCGGAGTGTGGAGGGGGCGGAGACGGGGCGGGTCTACAAGGTTTGGTGAGTGGGGGGCGGCTGGCTACTTGCTACTTGTAGGAGCGAGGGGGACGCCTAGTTCTTGCTCGCGAACAGAGTTACCCGGTGGCTTCGGTGTTTGGGGTTGACGCCGTCCCCTCTCCCCAGCCCTCTCCCTGAAGGGAGAGGGGGCTTGTCCGTGCCGAGAGAGGGTCAGGTTTCAGCCGGTAGCTTTCGGTGTTACCGGCTAACTCCAGAACATCCGTGTCTGCCCAACGGTCCCCTCTCCCTTCAGGGAGAGGGTTAGGGAGAGGGCGCTCTTGAGGATTCGAGCAAGAACTAGGCGTCCCCCTCGTTCCTACGAAAAGCCAACCCCCTCACTCCTTCTTCCCCGCATAACACACCGGCGAACTCCCCTCCCCCACCCTTTCCATCTCGTCCTCGAGAAACTCCGCCAACACCCGCGCATTGTTGTGCTCGGTATCCTTCGCGCCATAGAGCAGCGTCAGCTCGCCCTTGCCGGCGATGCCCAGCAGCTTCCACCAGTGCTCCGGATGCGCCGCCAGTTCGGCGTGGTAGGCGCGGCGGAATTCCTCGAACAGGCCGGGATCGTGGTGGAAACGCTGGCGCAGCTCGGTGGACGGCGCCACGTCCTTGAGCCATTCGTCCATGTGCAGCTCCTCCTTGCTGATGCCCCTGGGCCAGAGCCGGTCCACCAGGACCCGGTAGCCGTCCTCCGCGGCCGGAGCCTCGTAGGCGCGCTTGTAGCGAATCATCGGATGCCTCCTTTTGCGACTGTCCCTACCACTGTAGCCCTTGAGCAGGTGCCATTGGCTCGGTAACGTGGGCGCATTTTTCCGGGAGCCCTATCTCATGCGCCAAGCCCGTCTCTTCCTCTATGCCCTGCTGCCCCTGTTCGCCGCCTGCCAGGTGTGGAAGCCCGAGCCCACCCGCCAGGATGCGCCGACGCGGGTACAGGGCGAGGTCACCCGCGAGGACGGCGGCCTGGTGCTGCGGCCGTGCAACGAGCAGCGCCGCTTCAACCTGGTGGACGGCGCCGACAGCGCCGTGGCCCGCGAGTCCCGCGACCTGTTCGCCGACGGCGCCGGCAAGCTGTTCATCGACGCCCGCGGTGCCTATTCCGGCGGCCAGGCCAGCAACACCGACGGCAAGTTCGAGGTGCGCTCGCTGTACCGCCTGCAGAACGAGGGCCATGGCTGCGACGACCCCAACTTCAGGCAGACCATCGTCCAGGCCGGCGGCAACGAGCCGGGCTGGAGCGTGATGGTCAACGCCCAGGGCCTGCTGCTGCAGCGCCCGGGGCAGCCGGACCAGGTGCTGCCCTACGTGGTGGAAAGCGTGCCCGGCGGCAGCAGCAGCTATTCCACCGAGGCCAACGGCGAGAAGCTGGAGCTGTGGGTGGCCCCGGCGCGCTGCGTCAACAGCATGAGCGGCGCGGTGAACAACCTCACCGCCGAGCTGCGCCTGGACGACAAGGTCATGCGCGGCTGCGCCTACCCCGGCGCCGCCTACCAGGAATAAACCGGCCCGTCACAACCCCAGCGCCGGCAACGCCTCCGGCAGTGCGCTGCCCTGCTCCACGCAGGCGCGCACCGCGTCGATCATCGGCTCCAGCTGGAAGCCCTGCTGGATCAACCACAGCGGGTCGTAGTAGCTGGTCGCATAACGTTCGCCGCCGTCGCAGAGGATCGCCACGATCGAACCGGACTCGCCGCGATCGAGCATGCTCCGCGCCGCCAGCAGCGCGCCCACCAGGTTGGTCCCGCTGGAGCCGCCGACGCGCCGGCCCAGGCGCTGCGCCAGGTAGTGCATGGCCGCCAGCGACCAGGCGTCGGGCACCTTGACCATGGCGTCGAGCACCGCCGGCAGGAAGGACGCCTCCACCCGCGGCCGGCCGATGCCCTCGATGCGCGAGCCGCAGTCCAGGGTCAGGCTGCGGTCGCCCGTGCGATAGGCATCGAAGAACACCGAGCGCTCGGCGTCGGCGCAAAGCACGCGGGTCTGGTGCCGGCGGTAGCGGGCGAAGCGCCCGAGGGTGGCCAGGGTGCCGCCGGTGCCGGGGCTGGAGACCAGCCAGGCCGGCTCGGGGAAGCGCTCGTGGCGCAGTTGCTGGAAGATCGACTCGGCGATGTTGTTGTTCGCCCGCCAGTCGGTGGCGCGCTCGGCGTAGGTGAACTGGTCCATGAAGTGCCCGCCGCTCTCGCGGGCCAGGCGCTCGGACTCGGCGTAGATCTGCGTGGGGTCGTCCACCAGGTGGCTGCGGCCGCCGTAGAAGGCGATCTGGGCGATCTTCTCCTTCGAGGTGCTGGCCGGCACCACGGCGATGAAGGGCAGCCCCAGCAGGCGCGCGAAGTAGGCTTCGGAGATCGCCGTGGAGCCACTGGAAGCCTCGATCACCGGCGCCCCCGGCTTCAGCCAGCCGTTGCACAGCGCATAGAGGAACAGCGAGCGCGCCAGGCGGTGCTTGAGGCTGCCGGTGGGGTGGCTGGATTCGTCCTTGAAGTACAGGTCGATGCCGGGCAGGCCCGGCGCCTCCAGGGGGATCAGGTGGGTGTCGGCGCTGCGCTGGAAGTCCGCCTCGATGATGCGGATGGCTTCGCGGGTCCAGTCACGGATGTCGATGGACATGGGGCGGTTCCTCGTTCGGTCAGTCGAGCACCCCGGCGGGCGCGGGCGTGGCGCTGCGCCACTGGCTGAGGGCGACGCCGGCGAACACCAGGCCGGCGGCCAGCAACTGCTGGCCGTTCAGACGCTCGCCCAGCAGCAGCCAGGCGAATACCAGGGTGAACACCGGGATCAGGTTGATGAAGCCGGTGGCCTGGCTCGCCGGCAGCCGGCTGACGCCGAAGTTGTACAGGCCGTAGGCGCCGACGGTGACCACGCTGCCCAGGTAGACCAGGGCGAACAGCCCCTGGCCGCTGGGCGCCGGCGGCACGCCGGAGCTGAGGGCAGCCAGGGGCAGGAAGAACACCGAGCCGATGAAGGCCTGCATGGCGGTCAGGATGAAGGGCGAGTAGCGCGCCGACAGGTGCTTGAGCAGCAGGGTGTAGCCGGTGGCGCAGACCATCGCCAGCAGTTCGAAGAAGTTGCCCAGAAGCGGCTGAGGCGCGTGCTGGTCAGGCTCGCCGGCGAGGGTCAGCCAGAGCGCGCCGAGCACCGCCAGGGCGAAGCCGGCCCAGGTGTTGCGGGCGATGCGCTCGTGCAGCAGGAGGAAGGCGCCGACCGCCACCAGCAACGGCAGCAGCGCGGTGATCATCCCGGCCTGGGCGGCGCTGGTGTACTGCAGGGCGAAGGATTCGCAGACGAAGTACAGGCACGGCTCGCACACCGCCAGGCCCACCAGGTACTTCCAGTCGCCCGCCTGGTAGTCCATCCGCCCGCGCCAGCGCCAGGCAGCGAGGAAGATCAGGCTGCCGATGGCCATGCGGGCGAAGATCACCCACATCGCCGGCCATTCGGCGAAGGCCAGTTTCAGCGCGATGAAGGAACTGCCCCACAACGCCATGGCCAGGACCAGGCATGCCAGGGCGAAGGGCCGGGACTGCTGCACGGGACGCTCCAGGAAATGAATCCCCGCAGTATAGAAGCGCGCCGCGGGTGGCCGACAGGCACAGCGCCGGGGGAAAACTGTAATGGCCCGCGCCAGCGTCTCTCCCGCCCGTAGGCGCGGACTCCGTCCGCGATTTCGCGCGCAGGGCGCGCTCCTACAGGGAATGGCGTGGGTGGGGCAGCGTAGGCGGATCTCATCGCCGGAACCTCCGGCTATCGCGGACAAGGTCCCTACCCCCTCCGGCAAGCACGAGACCCGTAGGATGGTGTTGAGCGAAGCGATACCCATCAGCGCAACCGCATGGGTTTCGCCAAGGCTCAACCCATCCTACGAAGAGCACCCCGGCGCAGCCGGAAGCCCTACTCCCAAGGCTCCCCGCGGGTACGCGGGGTGCGCGGCAGGCGCGCCTGCATGGCGGCCTTGGCCAGCAGGTGGGCGCTGACCGGCGCGGTGATGAACAGGAACAGGGTGATCAGCACCTCGTGCAGGCTCACACCGTTGCCGCTGGTGCTGAAGTACAGCAGCGAGCCCAGCGCCACGCCGCCCACGCCGAGGGTCGAGGCCTTGGTCGGCGCGTGCAGGCGCGTGTAGAAGTCCGGCAGGCGGTACAGGCCCACGGCGCCGAGCAGGGCGAACAGGCTGCCGCCCAGCAACAGCGCGCTGACGAGGATTTCCACCAACAGGCTCATTCGATGATGTCTCCACGCAGCAGGAACTTGCACAGCGCCACGGTGCTGACGAAGCCCATCACCGCTATCAGCAGCGCCGCTTCGAAGTACAGGCCGCTGCCGCTCCACAGGCCGTACAGCAGGATCAGCGCGATGGCCTCCACCGACAGGGTGTCCAGCGCCAGGATGCGGTCAGCCGCGCTAGGCCCGCGCACCAGGCGCGCCACCGTCAGCAGCAGGGCCAGGGCGATCAGCGCCAGGCACAGCGGGATCACGTAGGCGAGCATTCGAACACCTCCTTCAGCGGCGCCTCGTAGCGCGCCTTGATGTCCGCCACCAGGGCCTGCGGGTCGGGCACGTCCAGGCCGTGCACCAGCAGGCTGCGGCGGTCGGCGCTGAGGTCGGCGGAGACAGTGCCGGGGGTCAGGGTGATGACGCTGGCGAGGATGGCGATGGGCAAGTCCTCGCGCAGCTCCAGCGGCACCTCGACGAAGCCCGGCTGCAGCTTGCCGGTGGGCCCGAGCACCAGGCGCGCGACCTGCAGGTTGGCCACCACGATGTCGTACAGCACCAGGCCGATGAAGCGCAGCAGCAGGCCCGGGCGGCGGATGCGCAGCGGCGCCAGCAGCATGTCGCGGCACAGCAGCGGCAGCGCCAGGCCGAGCACTGCGCCGAGCAGCCAGTGGCCGAAGGAGAAGTCGTCGACCAGCAGCACCCAGCCCAGCAGCAGGCACAGGCTGAGCAGCGGATGCGGCAGCAGGCGGCGGATCATGCGCCACCTCCGGCCAGGATCGCCCGGCGATAGAGGTCGACATCCAGCAACTGCTCGGCGGTGGCCTGCAGGTAGGCCTGCAGCGGCTTGGCGAACAACACCAGCAGCACCGCCGAGGCCAGCAGCGCCACCGCAGCCAGCAGGCGCAGCGGGTCACGCTCGGCGTTGCCGAGGACGCTGCGCCCGGTGTTCCAGAACAGCGTGCTGCCGGCGCGGCTGAGGGTCACGGTGACCAGCAGGCCGCTGCCCAGCACCACAGCCCACAGCGCCAGCGCCTCGCCGCCGCTGGCCGAACGCAGGATCAGCAGCTTGGCGAAGAAGCCGGAGAACGGCGGCAAACCGGCTACCGCGATGGCGCCGACGAAGAACAGCGCGCCCAGCAGCTGCGGCTGCAGCAACGCCGGGCCCTGCACCAGTTGCCCGGCCTTGTCGCCGCGCTGGCGGGCGATCAGGTCGGCGAGCAGGAACAACCCGCCCACCACCCAGGTGCTGTGCAGCAGGTAGAACAGCAGCGCCGCCAGGGACTGCGCCGAGCCCAGCGCCAGCACCGCCAGTTGGGTGCCGGCGGAAACCACCACCAGGTAGGCCAGCAGGCCCTGCAGACGGGTGGCCGCCAACGCCCCGAAGGTGCCGACCAGGATGCCGGCCAGGGCCAGCGGCCACAGCCAGGCCTGGGCCAGGTTGGCCAGCTCGCCGGCGTGGTCGCCGAAGATCAGCGTGTACACCCGCAGGATCGAGTAGATGCCCACCTTGGTCATGATCGAGAACAGCGCCGCCACCGGCGCGCTGGCTTCGGCATAGGCCCGCGGCAGCCAGAAGTACAGCGGCAGCAGCGCCGCCTTGAGGCCGAACACCACCAGCAACAGCAGCGCCGCCGCGCGCACCAGGGGCGCGTCGGCCGCGCCCAGCTGGGCTACGCGGACGGCCATGTCAGCCATGTTCAGGGTGCCGGTGACGCCATAGAGCGTGCCCACGGCGATCAGGAAGAACGCCGAGCCCACCAGGTTGAGCACCACGTAGTGCACCCCGGCGCGCACCCGCCCTGCCCCGCCGCCGTGCAACAGCAGCGCGTAGGAGGCGATCAGCAGGATCTCGAAGAACACGAAGAGGTTGAACAGGTCGCCCGTGAGGAAGGCGCCGTTGAGGCCGAGCAGCTGGAACTGGAACAGCGCGTGGAAGTGCTTGCCGCGGCGGTCGTCGCCGCGCAGCGCATAGACCAGGGCGAAGCTGGCCAGCACCGCGTTGGCCAGCAGCATCAGCGCGCTCAGGCGGTCGAGCACGAGGATGATGCCGAACGGCGGCTGCCAGTTGCCCAGGGCGTAGAACTGCACCTGGCCGCCGGCGGCCTGTTGCAGCAGCAGCGCGGCCAGCGGCAGCAGCGCCAGGGTAGCCAGCAGCGAGATGCCCCGCGCGGCGCGCGAGGCGTGGCCGACGAGCAGCAGCAGGCAGCCGGCGAACAGCGGCAGCAGGACTGGCGCAATCAGCAGGTGATTCATTCGCCGTCCTCCCGCGCCTTGCCATCGACGTGGTCGTCACCGGTCTCGGCCAGGCCGCGCAGGGCCAGGACGATGACGAAGGCGGTCATGGCGAAACCGATGACGATGGCGGTCAGCACCAGCGCCTGGGGAATGGGGTCGCCGGGGTTGGCCACCTGGCCCAGCACCGCCGGCTCGCCGGCCAGGCGGCCCATGGCGAAGAGGAACAGGTTCACCGCATAGGAGATCAGGGTCAGGCCCAGCACCACCGGGAAAGTGCGTGCCCGCAGCAGCAGGTACACGCCACTGGCGGTGAGCAGGCCGAGGGTGATGGCGAACAGCGCTTCCATCAGCGGGCCTCCTTGGCCGGCGCCGGCTGCGGCGGCGCGTTCAGCTCGCCGAGGCCGGCGAGGATCAGCAGGGTCGCGCCCACCACCGTAAGGTAGACGCCCAGGTCGAAGAGCATGGCCGTGGCCAGCTCGAACTCGCCCACCAGTGGCAGCTGGAAGTGGCCGAAGGACGAGGTCAGGAAGGGATAGCCGAAGGCCCAGCTGCCCAGGCCAGTGAGGCCGGCGACGAATACGCCCAGGCCGGCCGTGCGCGAGTAGTTCAGCGGCAGGCGGGTATGCACCCAGCGGCTGCCGCAGGCGATGTACTGGAGGATCAGCGCCACCGCGGTGACCAGCCCGGCGATGAAGCCGCCGCCCGGCAGGTTGTGCCCGCGCAGGAAGATGAACACCGCCACCAGCAGGGCCAGCGGCAGCAGCAGCCGGGCCAGGGTGGCGAGGATCGGCGGGTGGACGTCGGCCGACCAGGCCAGGCCCTCGGCGTCGCGGGCGCGGCGCGGCAGGCGCAGGCCGTCGAGCAGGGCAAAGATGCCCACCGCGGCGATGGCCAGCACGCTGATCTCGCCCAGGGTGTCGAAGCCGCGGAAGTCGACCAGGATGACGTTCACCACGTTGTGCCCGCCGCCGCCGGAAACGCTGTGCTGCAGGTAGTAGCCGGCGATGCTGTCGTAGGGCCGGCTGAACACCGCGTAGGCCAGCAGCGCCACCATCACGCCGCAGGCCAGCGCCACCAGGAAGTCGCGCAGGCCACGCAGGCTGCTGCTTTCCTTCGGCGTGCGCTGCGGCAGGTAGTAGAGCGCGAGCATCAGCAGCACCATGGTCACCACTTCCACCGCCAGCTGCGTCAGCGCCAGGTCCGGCGCAGCGAAGCGGGCGAAGGCCAGGGCCACCAGCAGCCCGGCGATGCTCAGCAGCACCAGCGCCACCAGGCGCTGGCGGTGGAACACCACGGTCAGCGGCCCGGCCAGGGCCAGCAGCGCCAGGCACAGGGCGGTGACGGCATCGACCTCGACGAAGGCGCGGCTGCCGGCCAGCGCGGGCAGGCCCGCCAGGCCGGCGCAGACCACCACCACCGCGGCCAGCAGCAGCCAGAGCACGTAACGTTGCAGCGAACCGTTCTCCAGCAGCCCGGTGAGCCCACTGGAGAAGCGTACCAAGCGCTGCACCTGCGCCTCGAACACCGCCTTGGCATCCACCGCCGGCAGGCCGGCGAACCAGGCGAACAGCGGCCGCCGCTGCAGGTACAGGGCGATGCCGCCGACCAGCGCGATCAGGCTCATCGCCAGCGGCGCGTTGAAGCCGTGCCAGATCGCCAGGCTGTAGGCCGGCAGCGCGCCGTTCAGGCTCGCCGAGGCGGCCGCCGACAGCAGCGGCGCCACCGTCCAGGCCGGGGCCATGCCCACCAGCAGGCACAGGCCCACCAGCACCTCCACCGGCACCTTCATGTAGCGCGGCGGCTCGTGGGGCGTCTTCGGCAGGTCGACCGGCTCGCCGTTGAAGAACACGTCGTGGATGAAGCGCACCGAATAGGCCACCGAGAACAGCGTGGCCACGGTGGCAAGGGTCGGGATCAGCCAGTTGAAGGCGCCGGCCATGTTCTGCGAGAGGGTCTCGCCGAAGAACATCTCCTTGCTGAGGAAGCCGTTGAGCAGCGGCACCCCGGCCATGGACGCGGAAGCCACCATGGCCAGCACCGCGGTGTGCGGCATGTACTTCCACAGGCCGTTGATGCGGCGCATGTCGCGGCTGCCAGTCTCGTGGTCGATGATCCCCGCGGCCATGAACAGCGAGGCCTTGAAGGTGGCGTGGTTGATGATGTGGAAGATCGCCGCGACGTTGGCCATGGGCGAATCCAGGCCGAAGAGCAGGGTGATCAGGCCCAGGTGGCTGATGGTCGAGTAGGCCAGCAGGCCCTTGAGGTCGTTCTGGAACAGCGCCAGGAAGGCGCCCAGCAGCAGAGTCGCCAGGCCTGTCAGGCCGACCAGGTAGAACCACAGGTCGTTGCCGGCCAGCGCCGGGTACAGGCGCGCCAGCAGGAACACCCCGGCCTTGACCATGGTCGCCGAGTGCAGGTAGGCCGACACCGGCGTGGGCGCCGCCATGGCGTGGGGCAGCCAGAAGTGGAAGGGGAACTGCGCCGACTTGGTGAACACGCCCAGCAGCACCAGCACCAGGATCAGCGGGAACAGCGCGCTGGCCTGCAGCACCTGGCGCGCGGCGAGCACGTCGCTCAGCTCGAAGCTGCCCACCACCTGGCCGATCAGCAGGATGCCGGCGAGCAGCGCCAGGCCCCCGCCGCCGGTAACCGCCAGGGCCATGCGCGCGCCGCGGCGGGCGTCGGAGCGGTGGCTCCAGAAACCGATGAGCAGGAACGACGACAGGCTGGTGAGCTCCCAGAACACCAGCATCAGCAGCAGGTTCTCGCTGAGCACCACGCCGAGCATGGAACCCATGAACAGCAGCAGGAAGCCGTAGAAGCGCCCGGTGGGCTCGCGCTCGGAGAGGTAGTAGCGGGCGTAGAGGATCACCAGCAGGCCGATGCCGAGGATCAGCAGGGCGAACAGGAAGCCCAGGCCGTCCAGGCGCAGGCTGAGGTTCAGGCCCAGCTCCGGCAGCCAGTCGTAGCGCGCCAGCAGGCGCTCGCCGCCGAGCACGCCGCGTTGGCCGAACAGAATCCCCAGGCCCAGCAAGGGCGCGACGGCCGCCGCCGCGGCGCAGGCGTTGCGGCCCAGGCGCTCGAACAGCGCCGGCAGGCAACAGCCCAGGAAAGGCAGCGCGATCAACAGCGCCAGCATCATCACCTTCTCCTTAATCCTTCAGACATGGCTGACTTACCAGGAAAGCCATGGAACCGGGCGATTATCCATATCTATCGAATGCGCGTCTTGGATAGAACTATTACGAAAGGCTGGGCGCGGGAAAAAGCGCTACCCGGAAACGATAGCGCGCGACACCGGAAACCGGTGTCGCGCGCCAGGAAAGGCCGCCGCCCGGGTGGGCAGAGCGGGCCGATCAGTGGGAGACGCGGCTGGTGCCGTTGACGGTCAGGATGCGTACGCGCTCGCCGACGCGGAAGATCGCGCCCTGGTCGACTTCCTGCACGTAGGCGCGGGAGCTGCCGTCGTCTTCGCGGACGGTGATCTCCACGCCCTGGGTGCGCGTCAGGCCCTCTTCGGTGGCCGCGCCCAGCAGGCCGCCGGCCACGGCGCCGATGATGGCGGTCACGTAGCTGCCCTTGCCGCCACCGATGGCGCTGCCGCCGATGCCGCCCACGGCGGCGCCCGCCGCGGCGCCGATCGGCGTCTTGGTGCCCTCGATCTTCACCGGACGCAGGGCTTCGATGGTGCCCCAGCGCACGTTCTGCACGGTGCGGGCCTCGTCACGGCTGTAGGTGTCGCCGGTCAGGCTGGACTGGCAGCCGCCGAGGGCCAGGGCCACTGCAGTGAAACCGGCGAGCAGGAAGGCGGATTTACGCATACGGGAACCTCCGGATAGATATGTGAATATTAGACTCTGCCGCGCCACTTGCTGTCACGCCGGCCAGGTCAAAGTTTTCGTTCGATTCAGCCGCCGTACAGCTTCGTCCTACAGCTGCGGCAAAAGCGCGCGTTCATTCCCCCACCCCGCCTGGGGTAAGGTCAGCATCCCCACGAGGAAGGCCCATGGACTACTTCATCATCGTCGTCACCACCGCCGCCGGCCTGTACTTCCACTGGTGGCTGTTCGTGCGCATCCGCCGCTGGATGGACCGCGACCTGGCGCTGTCGCTGGCCGGCGACGACCCGCACAAGCGCGAGTACCTGCTGCAGTGCCTGCAACTGGCCCGCGACGAAGGCGTGTCGCGCAGCGAGCTGCCGGCCTGGCTACAGCGCGCCGCCGACGACTATCGCGCCGGCTGAGCCAGGCTCCACAGCCGCGCCAGCTCCTCGGCGCGCGCCTCCAGTTCGCCCGCGGCGCCGGCCATGGCCTCGGCCAGGCTGATCGGCCCCGGGACCAGGCTGAAGGCCGCGGCGATGCCCGCCTCGTGCAGGCGGCCATAGCCCTTGCCCAGGCTGCCGGCCAGGGCGATCAACGGAACCCCTGCCTCCCGTGCCAGCCGAGCCACGCCGATGGGCGTCTTGCCGTGCAGGCTCTGCTCGTCCAGGCGGCCCTCGCCGGTGATCGCCAGGTCCGCGCCCCGCAGCGCCTCGGCGAGGCCGGAGACCTCGGCCACCAGTTCCACGCCGGGACGAAAGCGCGCCCTGAGGAAGGCCCGTGCGGCGAAGCCCAGGCCACCCGCCGCGCCCACACCGGGGAACAGGCTATGGTCCTGGCCGAGGGTGAGCGCGGCGACTTCGGCGTAGCGCGCCAACGCGGCATCGAGCTGGCGGACCTGCTCGGGGCTGGCGCCCTTCTGTGGGCCAAACACCGCCGAGGCGCCCTGCTCGCCGCACAGCGGATTGTTCACGTCGGCGGCGACTTCCACTTCGACCCCAGCCAGGCGCGGGTCCAGGCCCGCCAGGTCGATCGCATGCAACCCGGCCAGCGCCGCGCCACCGTCGCCCAGGGGCTCGCCGCGTTCGTCGAGGAAGCGCACGCCCAGGGCTTGCAGCAGGCCCATGCCGCCGTCGTTGGTGGCGCTGCCGCCGAGCCCGAGGATGATCTTGCGCGCGCCGGCCTCCAGCGCCGCGCGGATCAGCTCGCCGGTGCCGTAGCTGGTGGTGCGGGTGGCGTCGCGCTGCTGCGGGGCGACCCAGTGCAGACCGCTGGCGGCGGCCATCTCGATCACCGCGGCGCCCTCCTCCAGCCAGCCCCAATGGGCCTGTACCGGCGCGCCCAACGGCCCGCGCACCGCACATTCGCGGCGCTCGCCGCCGGTGGCCGCCAGCACCGCATCCACAGTGCCCTCGCCGCCATCGGCCATGGGCCGCAGCAATATCTCGTCGAGCGGCCGCGCCCGCGACCAGCCCCGCGCGATGGCGGCGGCGACCTCGGGGGCGGACAGGCTTTCCTTGAAGGAGTCGGGGGCGATGACGAGTTTCATGGGTGAGTCCGTGGGCAAGGCGAGAGGAGGAATCCTACACCGCATTACCCAGGGTTTCCCCGTAGGGCGCATAACGCCTACGGCGTTATGCGCCGCTTGACCTTGGCCGTATCCCACTCGGACTCATGCCGGAGCGCTCTTCGTAGGATCGAGGGGGACGCCTAGTTCTTGCTCGCGAATGAGCCCCGCAGCGAAGTCTGTTCGCGAGCAAGCTCGCTCCTACGAGAAGCCGTGCCCGCCGGGCCCTGCCCGCGAATCGCGCGCAGGGCGCGCTCCTACATGGAAGGGCGCGGAGCTTTGTACGAGCCGCCGTAGGATGGCGTTGAGCGAAGCGATACCCATCACCGTGACCGCATGGGTTTCGCAAGCTCAACCCATCCTACGAAAAGCACCGTGCGGGATCAGGGCGCCAGGCGCTCGCGCTGCCAGGCGCCGTCGACCAGGCGGTAGTTCAGGCGGTCGTGCAGGCGGCTCGGGCGGCCCTGCCAGAATTCGATGCGCTGCGGCAGCAGGCGGTAGCCGCCCCAGTGGTCAGGGCAGTGCGGGGCGACGTCCATGAAGCGCTTCTCGGTTTCCGCCAGCATCCGCTCCAGTTCCTCGCGACTGCCGATCACCCGGCTCTGCGGCGAGGCCCAGGCGCCCAGGCGGCTGCCCAGCGGGCGCACGCGGTAGTAGGCGTCGGACTCTTCCGGCGAAACCTTCTCCACCCGGCCTTCGATGCGCACCTGGCGCTCCAGCGCCGGCCAGAAGAAGGTCATGGCCGCGCGCGGGTTGGCCGCCAGTTGGTCGCCCTTGGCGCTGTCGTAGTTGCTGAAGAAGGTGAAGCCGCGGTCATCCAGCCCCTTGAGCAGGAGCACCCGGCAGTGCGGCTGGCCGTCGGCGTCCACCGTGGCCAGGGTCATGGCGTTGGGTTCGACCGGCAGCTGCTCGGTCTTCACCGCGTCCTCGAACCATTGCTGGAACAGTACGAAGGGCTCCGCGGGCGCCTGAGCCTCGTTGAGTCCGTCCCGGGTGTATTCGCGGCGCATGTCGACCAGGGTCTGGGCCATCGTCGTCTCCTCGAAAAAGCCAGTGCATTAGCTTAACCAGTGGCAGGCGAGATTGCTTGACCGGCGACAAGCGCCGCGCTGCTTCAGTTGCTCTGGGCGAGGGCCAGCAGACCGCCACGCGGGGTCAGCATGACTTCGACGCGGCGGTTCTTGGCGCGGCCGGCCTTGGTCTTGTCGTCGGCGATCGGTTGCGCGTCGCCCACACCCTTGTAGCGCAGGCGGTCGTTGCCCAGGCCGCTCAGGCGGAAGATCGCGGCGATGGCCACGGCGCGCTGCTGGCTGACCTTGTCGTTGGCCGCCTTGTCGCCGCTGCTGTCGCTGTGGCCGAGGATGAACACGCCGGCCTGCGGGTCCTTCTCGACGATCTTGGCGACGTTGGCCAGCGGCGCCAGAGTGATCGGCAGCAGCAGTTCCTGGCGCTTGGGATTGAAGGAGCCGTCCACCGGCGCGGTCAGCACCAGGGCGTTGTCGCGGCGCTCGACGCTGAACTTGCTGCCGGCCACGGCGGCGCGCACGGCGGCTTCGTGCTGGTCCAGCCAGGCCTTGGTGTCCTGGGCGCTGGGCGCGGCCACCGGGTTTTCCGCCTTGGCCTGGGCCGAGGCGGAATCGCCGAAGGGCCACCACCAGTGGCCGCCGGCGGACTTGTCGGTGGCCGCGTCCACCTGGGCCACCACCGGCTTGGGCACCGCGGCGGGAGCCTTGGTCTCGGCCTGGGCGCTGGCTGCGCTGTTACCGAACGGCCACCACCAGTGGTTGCCGCCGTCGGCCTTGGCCTGGCTGGGCGCCGGCGCGGCGGCGTCCTGGGACTGGAAGTGGCTGCAGGCACCGAGGGTGACGCAGAGGGTCAGGGTGGAAAGCTTGAGCAGTCTCATGGGCGGAATTCCATTGGACGGTCTTGGGCAACAGGGACGGACACAAGTTAATGTCGCGAATCAAGATTCGAACATAACTTACTAAGGGAAATGGGTATTTTGCTCTTCAACTGACGAGCGGTGGAACCCCGGCCGTAGCAGCGGGGGAAAAACCGCGGCGAACCACGGCGCGGTTTCCCCATGAAGTCGCCATTCGAGCGGAGCCGCGGCGGAAGGTTCCGCCGCTTCGTCGGCCAGCCGCTGCGCGGCGTCTGGCCCGGGCTCCTACAGGCAGTCGCCGGCGATGCGCGCCAGCTTCTGCGCGCGCGGGTCCATCAGCACGTAGGGGCCGAGGGTGTTGGTGACGAAGCCGAAGGCCAGGCTGCGCTCGGGGTCGGCGAAGCCCACCGAGCCACCGGCGCCGGGGTGGCCGAAGGCCTGCGGGCCGAGGCCGTAGGTGGCGTTGGCCAGTTCCGGCTGGTCGAGCATGCAGCCCAGGCCGAAGCGGGTGCCGGTGAGCAGGGTGCGGTCCTCGCCGCGGGCGTGCTCGCAGGTCAGCTCGGCGAGCAGCGCGGCATCCAGCAGCTTGCCCTGCAGCAGGCCGTCGTAGAAACCGGCCAGGGCGCGGGCATTGCCGTGGCCGTTGGCGGCCGGCTGCTGCATGCGCCGCCACTCGGGCTTGTTGGTACTGGTGAGGATCGACGGCGGGTTGGTGAAGGCGCGGGTAGTCAGCGCGTTCGGCTCGCTCATCATTGTGCGCAGCAGGCGCTGCGCCGCGGCGTCGCCGAGGTTGCCCTTGGCCCGGGCGACGTGCGCCACGCGGGGGAACTCGGCGTCGTCCAGGCCGATGTGGAAGTCCAGGCCCAGGGGCCTGGCGGTGCGCTCGACGATGGCGGTGCCGGGCTCACGGCCATCCACCCGGCGGATCACCTCGCCGATCAGCCAGCCGTAGGTGATGGGCGCGTAGCCGTGCTCGCTGTCCGGCGTCCACCAGGGCGTTTCGGCGGCCAGCGCGGCGGTCATCGCCTGCCAGTCGTACAGCGCCTCGGCGGGCAGCATCTCGTGCAGCGCCGGCAGCCCGGCGCGGTGGCAGAGCAACTGGCGCACGGTGATGGCCTGCTTGCCGGCGGCGGCGAACTCCGGCCAGTAGCGCGCCACCGGGGCGTCCAGTTCCAGGCGGCCCTCGCCCACCAGTTGCAGGGCGGCCACCGCGGCGAAGGTCTTGGTGCAGGAGAACAGGTTGAGGATGGTGTCGGCCTGCCAGGCCTGGCCTTCGTCCTTGCCGGCGTTGCCGGCCCAGAGGTCCACCAGGGTCTCGCCGCCGACCTGGATGCACAGCGCGGCGCCTCGCTCCTGCGGGTCCTCGAAGAGCGCGGCGAAGGCGTCGGCTACGGGGGTGAAGCGGCTGTCGCAATGGCCTTGCAGGGTCATGGGGCACTCCGGGCTGTGGGCGAAAGACGCATTCTTCCAGCCCCCTGCCGGCTTGTGAACCCGACCAGGGTAGGGCCGCGGCCATCATGGCCGCGGCGAATGCCGCTCTATTGCACCGCCGGCGCTTCCGGCGCGGCGCTGGCGGTAGCGTCCGGATCGACCCGCGGGGTCGGTGCCTCGGGCGCCGCCTTGGCGGCGGCGCGGGCCTCTTCCAGCATGGTCTTCATCACCTGCTGGTTGCCCTTGCGCACCGCGTCGATGAAGCCGGCGAACGGCAGGTCGGTGATGCCGACCAGGCCGATGTGGCCGTTCTCGCCGTCGAGCAGGCGGCCGCTGGCGGGCTGGTCGAGGTACTGGAACCAGTGCGCGCCGACGATCTGCGGGTCCTTCACCGCGGCGGCGAGGAACTGCTGGTAGCGCTCGCCGCGCTGCTGCTCGTTGTACACCTCGGAAACCCCGCCCCAGAACGGCCCGCGGTCGCGGGAGCCGAAGTGGAACTCGCTGATCAGCACCGGCTTGTCGAGGCTGCGCACGTAGGCGGCGTCGTAGCCCTGCTGCGGCGTCGGCGCGTAGAGGTTGAAGCTCAGCAGGTCGCAATACTGCGCGCAGGAGGCCAGCGCCTCGGGGGTGTTCACCGCAAAGCGCCCGCCCAGCAGCAGGTGGTTGGGGTCGTGCCAGCTGAGGGAGTCGCGCAGGGTCTTGAAGTACTGGTCGGCGTACAGGCGCAGGAAGGCGCTGTAGTCCTGCTCGATGGCCGGGTGCTCGGCCTGCACTTCGGGGGCCTGGTAGCCCGGCGCGTCCAGGTCTTCCCAGGCGCCCAGCTCGACGCCCCAGGCTGCGGCCAGGGCCTCGTGCTCGTGGTACTTGTCCTTGAGCTGCTTGATGAAGGCGCGCTTGGCCGGGCTGTCGGTGGACAGCGCCAGGGTGCCGAAGGCCAGGGCGTAGCGGTTGCGCGGCTCGCTGCCCTGCCCGGCCCAGGCCAGTTCGTTGTCGGCGTAGTAGCCGAGCAGCCAGGGGTCTTCGCGGTGGTCGCGGGTGGCGATGGCGATGGCGCGCTCGGCGGCCATGGCGAATTTCGGGTCGAAGGGGTCGGGCATGGCGCCCCACCAGTCGTAGCCGGTGCTGACCGTGGCGTAGTCGCCGCCGATGGCCAGCGGCAGGCTGTAGGGTATCCGCGAGGCGCCGGCGAAGGCCGGCTGGCTCCAGTTGCCCAGGCCGTTGAAGCCCCAGGCGTCGAGGCGCGCCAGGGTGCGCTCCAGCCAGGCGTCGGCGGCCGGCTGGCCGCTCAGCCCGCCCGTGGCGCGGTAGCGGTTGGCGGCGTAGAAGTCGTACCAGCGGCCGTGGCCGAAGGCCCTGCCCTGCTGGGCGCCGACGCCGTCGCGGTCGTCGCTCTGGCCGTAGAAGTCGGCCAGCGGCTCGCCCTCGGCGGGCAGTTCGATGAACATGTATTCGCGGCCTTCGACGTAGGTCTGGCTGCTTTCGCTGTTCACCGTGTTCACGCCCAGGGACCAGTACGGGTGCCCGTCCGGCGTCACCAGCCACCAGCGGCCGTTGCGCTTTTCCGTGCGGAAGAAGCCGGTGGCCTGGAAGTCCGGGCCTTCCAGCAGGCCGCCGAAGGTGTCGGTGGGCTGCGCCTGGGCCTGCCATTTCTTCAGTTGCTCGCCTTCGGCCTTCCAGGCGTTGGCCAGTTGCTCGACACTCTTGACCTTCTCCGGCCAGTCGCTGCGGGTGGACTGGCCGTAGGCGTCGATGATGCCGGTGTAGGCCTTGCGCAGCTCGTCGCCGCCGGAACGGGTGCCGAAGCGACCGACGAGGATGTCCTGGGCCGCCTTCGGGGCGTTCAGGTAGAGGCGCACCGCGCCGACCTTGTTGCGCTGCAGCTCGCCGGTGACCACCGGGGCGACGATCACGCGCTGGCCGTCGAGGCTCATCGGCATCGGCACCCCGGCGCGCATGCCGAACAGCTGCGGCGCGGTGGCCTGCAGCGGCACCAGCAGGGTCTGTGCCGGGCCGGCGGGCAGCGCGACGCTGGCGTGCAGGCCGGGCGTGCCGTCGAGGTTGTCGATGTCGATCTCCAGGGTCAGCGCCCAGTCCATGGCGCTCTGGATGCGCAGACTCATGGCGTCGGCCCGCGACCAGTCCCAGCTGCCGCCGGCGGGCTTGAGGGTCAGCGTGGGGCGCGCCGCCGGATGGAACTTCACCCGCCGCAGGATCTCGCCCTCGGGCGTGGCCTCGGCGGTGGCGCCGGGCCGGGCGGC